>DATJMP010000262.1:0-8390 GCA_035508655.1 Bryobacteraceae bacterium | reverse complement strand
CGCTGATCGCCCCAACCCCTGATCCCTGACCCTTAATCCCTAATTGGCTACTGCAGTTTTCCCCGTCCTTCCACCGTCCACACCTCCTCCACCTGGTCTCCCCGAATGCCGTACATGCGCTCGTGCAGATTGACCGCCACGCAGATGTGATTGGGAATGATGTGGACGCGGTCGCCGATGGAGAACTCGCGGTTCACGCCGCTGATATCCACATAGCCGTGCTCTTCGTTCATCTTGTGAAAACGGGCCTCCGGAGCCTCCACCACGTAGCCGAAGGTGACCTCGGAGCTGTTGGCCAAACGATCGGAGGAAAACGTCTTCGAGCCGCCGTCCACGATCATCTGCCCCGGCTTCGCCGTGGAAACCACCGTGGCCAACACGGACGCGGCGCAGTCCTCCAGGGCGCACGCGGCGCTGCGGACCGTGTTGATATCGTTATACACATAGGTGCCGGGGCGGATTTCCGTCACTTCCGGCACGGTATGAGAGAGGAACAGGCTGGGCGTCGATCCGCCGCTGACGATTTTTGCCTCCAATCCGGCACGCCGGAAATCGGCGAGAATGGAGCGCAGCAGTTCGCCCAACTGCACGAGCGCATTTTGCCCCTGCTGTTCGGCGTCCTTGATATGCCCCGGATAGAAGGTGATGCCTTCCAGCCTCAGGTTGGGCAGGCGGCTGATGCACTGCGCCAATGGCAGCAGTTCGCCCGGCGCCACTCCCACGCGTCCCAGCCCGACATCCACTTCGGCCAGGACACCGATTTCCACCTGAGCCGCGCGTGCCACATCGGAAAGCTGGCGTGCGGCGAAGGTGCTGTCGAGCGCTACGGTCAAGCGGGTGCGCCGCGCCACTTCCACCAGCCGCTCCAGCTTGGTACGGCCAATGACCGGATATGCGATCAGCAGGTCGGCGGGCTCGGCGCCCAGCATGACCTCCGCCTCCGATACCTTGGCGACCGTCAGGCCGGCCGCCCCGCAGTCCAACTGCCGCCGGCCGATGCGGGGTGATTTATGGGTCTTCGTGTGCGGGCGCAGTCTCAGTCCGTGAGCCTGCGCGTACTCCGCGACGCGGCGGAGGTTGCGCTCCATTACATTGAGATCCACCACAAGGGCGGGGGTATCGATTTCCGAAACGTGCATCTTACCAGGATACGTCTATACTGTTTTCGGTCTCTCGTCCGCGGGGAGCGCCACTGTAGTGTTGTGCCTGGATGACAACTATGCCCACGCGCCAGCGGCTCTTTGCCGCGATCGTCTGTTCCTCGGTTTCCGCAATCGCCCTCTACGCCCAGCAGAGCCGCATTTCCGGCGCACTGGATGGTGGCCGCCGCGTCACCCTTGCCGGACACGTTCCACGCCGCATCCGCAGCGCAACCGATCGCGGTGCGGTGGCCGGCAGTTTTCCATTGCCCTCCATGATGCTGGTGCTCAAACCGTCGGCCGCGCAGCAGGCTGCGTTGACTACTCTGCTCCAGCAGCAGCAAGATCCGTCTTCTCCGAATTATCATAAGTGGCTGACGCCGGCGCAATATGCGGATCAGTTCGGCGTGTCTTCATCCGACCTCGCCCAGATCGAGAGCTGGCTGCAATCACAAGGATTTAGCATCTGGAAATCGGCAAATAGCCGGAACTGGGTCGGGTTCAGCGGCACCGCCGGGCAGGCAGAGACCGCGTTTCAGACCCAGATTCACCAGTACCAGGTGAACGGCGTCACCCATTTCGCCAACGCCACCGACCCTTCCGTGCCTGCGGCGTTGGCGCCGATGGTGACCGAAATCCGCGGCCTGAACGATTTTCACCCCAAGCCACGCCTGCGTACGCCGACGGCCAGATACACTTCCAGCACCGGCATGCACACGCTGGTGCCCGATGACATCGCCACCATCTATGACATCGCGCCGCTGTATGCCGCGGGCATCAACGGCACGGGCCAGAGCCTGGCCGTGATGGGGCAGACCGATATTCAGACCTCCGATATCAGCAGCTTCCGCAAGAAGTACGGCCTGCCCACCATCAATCTGGTACAGGTGCTGGCGCAGGCGCGGCATCCGGGCCTTTCGAGCGGCGACCTGCCGGAGGCGGACCTCGATATCGAATGGTCCGGCGCGGTGGCGCGCAATGCCACCATTTATTACGTCTACTCGGATGACGTTTTCAACTCGGCATTCTACGCGGTGGACCAGAACACCGCGCCCGTGATGACCATCAGCTACGGCGTCTGCGAGCCGGCCGACCTGGTGGATCTCCCGGGCATTCAGCAACTCGCGCAGCAGGCCAATGCGGAAGGCATCACCTGGTTTGCAGCCACGGGCGACGTGGGCGCGGCCGATTGCGACGACGACGGCGAGGCCACCGTGGCGCAGGCCGGACTCGCAGTGGATTGGCCCGCCAGCATTCCCGAAATCACCGCCATGGGCGGCAACGAGTTCAACGAACAGGGCGGCAATTACTGGTCTTCGAGCAACAGTTCCACCGGAGCCTCGGCTCTGGGATATATCCCCGAGATGGTCTGGAACGACACCGCCATCGACGGCGTCCTCTCCGCCGGCGGCGGAGGCGACAGCGTCGTTTTCTCCCAGCCCATCTGGCAGACCGGACCGGGCGTGCCTTCAGACGGCGTGCGCCATACTCCCGATCTTGCCTTCGCCGCTTCCGCCGATCATGACGGCTACAACGTGATCAGCGGCGGCCAGCCTGGAATTTTCGGAGGCACTTCGGTTGCCGGCCCTTTGATGGCCGGGGTCACCACGCTGCTGAATCAATATTTGGCGCAGAACGGCGGCACCGCGGGCGTCGGCAACATCAATCCGGCTCTTTACCGGCTGGCGCAGGGCTCCAACGCATCGGAGATATTCCACGATGTAACCACCGGCAGCAACATCGTCCCGTGCGCCCCCAACACACCGAACTGCACCAACGGATCCTTAGGATACAGCGCGCAAACCGGCTACGATTTGGCCACGGGTCTCGGCTCCGTGGACGTCAACAACTTCGTACACGGCTGGACCTCTGCGCAGCCGGCGCCCGCCGCCGCGGTGGTGCCCTCCCTTTCGACCACCAACTGTCTGACTTACGCGCAGTATCAGGGGTGCCCCTCGAACCCGCTGTTCGAATACAACGGCGCATGGCAATTCCAGATCACCCTGACTGAAGAAGCCGGCATCGCCGCCACCCTCACCAGTTTCACCATCGGCAGCACCAGCTATACGGCGCAGATTTCCAGCCTGTTCGGCAGTGCCTCCATTCCGGCGCACGGTTCCATTACGGCGAACCTCACGCTGAACAGCATGCCAACGCCCAACCCCGCCGTCTTCACTTTCGGCGGTACGGACGCCAACGGCAAATCCTGGACAACGCAAATGTCGGTGACCTTCGAAGCGACGCAGACGGCTTTGACGGTGGCGGGCGTCGGCAACGCCGCTTCGGGCCAGACGGCCTACGCGCCGGGGATGTTGGTGGCTGTGTATGGCACGGGCCTCGGCAGTTTCGTGCAGCAGGCCCAGGCCATTCCGCTCCCCCAATACCTGGCGGGCTTCGAAGCCTCCATCAACGGCTACCCCTGCCCGCTCTGGTATGTTTCCCCCAACCAGGTGAACTTGCAGATTCCGTATGAGATCTCGCCCGGTCCTGCCACCCTCTCGGTGGGCAATCCGTTCCAGAACGTAAATTACGTTCTGAGCGTATCGTCCAACGCGCCCGGAATTTTCATGTTCTCGGATGGAACCGTCAATCCGTCGCGGACCGCCGCACGCGGGCAGGAAACGTTCCTCTACATCACAGGCGAAGGCCAGGTGGCGCCGAGCCTGGCCGATGGCGCCACGCCGGCGTCGAACACGGCGCTGGCAAGCCTGCCCAAGCCTGAAAGCACCGTGACGGTGACGGTTGGCGGCATAACGGCCGGCCAGTATAACCCGGCGTCGCCGTCTTCTTCCACGCTCAATTTCATCGGCATCGCGCCTGGCCTGGTGGGCGTCACGCAGATCAACTTCACTATTCCGAACAGCGTGCCCACTGGGCAGCAGCAAGTGGTGGTCACGGTCGGCAATCAGGCCAGCAACGCCGCCATCATGACGATCCAGTAGGGCAGGTTGGCAACCTGCGGCCGATTGGCAATTGGCCATCCCGCGCCATTACGAATGCGGGCCGGATGTATCCGGCCCATACACACCCAGCCCGAGCAGGTCGCGCGCGTTGGCGTAGCAGATATTGCGAATCATCGGCCCGACGAGCGAGTCGTCGTCCGGAATTTCGCCGGCTTCCACGTCGCGGCCCACCAGGTTGCACAGCACGCGGCGGAAATACTCGTGCCGCGGGTAAGACATGAAGGACCGCGAATCCGTCAGCATGCCCACGAAGCGCGAAACCAGACCGCAGTTGGAGAGAGCGTTCAACTGCCACTCGATAGCTTCCTTCTGGTCCAGGAACCACCAGCCGCTGCCGAACTGAATCTTGCCCGCGATCCCACCTCCCTGGAAATTGCCGGCCATGGTGGCGATGGCATAGTTGTCGGCCGGGTTCAGGTTGTAGATGATGATCTTGGGCAGGGCATTTTCCCGGTCGAGGCGATCGAGGTAATCGCCGAGCGCATCCATCTGCGGCCAGTCGCCGATGCCGTCGAAGCCGGTGTCGGGACCCAATTCGCGGAACCGCCGGCTGTTGTTGTTGCGGCGCGCGCCGAGGTGAAGCTGCTTGGTCCAGCCGCGCGCCGCGTCGAACTGGCCGAAGAGGTACATCATGTGCGCGGCGAAGCGGGCGTGCTCGGCGGGTGTGGCCGCCTGGCCGCCGCGGGCGCGCTGGAAAATGGCCGCGGCCTCGCTCTCCGGCGGGAAATCGGCGTAGGCGCAATTCAAACCGTGGTCGGAAAGGCGCCCTCCCATCGAGTGGAAATAAGCGTGGCGCTGGTCGAGCGCCCGCGCGAAATCCTCCAGCCCTGAGATGCCGATGCCGCTGGCCGCTTCCAACCGGTTCACCCACGCATTGAAAACATCCGGCAGATGCACGTTCAGCGCCTTGTCGGGCCGGAAGCAAGGGAAGACCTTCGTCTGCAGGGCCGAAGCGGCCAGCGCCTTATGGCAGGAAAGATCGTCCGTGGGATCGTCCGTGGTGCACACCGCCTTCACGCGAAATTTGCTTAGAATCCCGTGCGCGCGCAAGCCGTCGCCAGCCAGCGCCTGGTTGGCCTGCTGCCATATGCGGCGCGCGCTCGATTCGTCCAGCAACTCCTCGATTCCGAAATAGCGTTTCAGTTCCAGGTGCGTCCAGTGGTAGAGCGGATTGCGAAGAGTATGGGGAACGGTGCGCGCCCAGGCCAGAAATTTCTCCTCGGGCGCGGCATCGCCGGTGCAGAAGCGTTCCTCCACGCCGTTGGCACGCATGGCCCGCCACTTGTAATGGTCGCCTTCCAGCCAGATCTCGAACAGATTGCGGAACTGCCGGTTGGCGGCCACGTCCTGCGGCGGGAGGTGACAATGGTAATCGAGAATCGGTTCCGATTCCGCATACTCGTGATAAAGGCGCCGCGCCGTGCGCGTGCCGAGCAGGAAATCTTCGTGGATGAAAGCCATGCTGGTCCCGACCTCTGATTGAAACACATGGCGCGGCCGGGCGGCGAGGATCGGAGATAATAGTAACTCTGGATTCCAGCTTCCCCACCGTCGCCGATTGTCTGAACCGCATTGCCGCGCGCGACGGCGAAATCCGCGCCTGGGTGGAAGTGAATCCGCAGCCCGCCACCGGCGAGGGCGCTCTGGCGGGAATTCCGTTCGGCGCTAAAGACATTTTCGAGACGCGCGGGCTGGCCACCGAATACGGCTCTCGGATCTATGCCGGGCGGAAGGGCACGGAAGATGCGGCGCTGGTGGCGCTGCTGCGCGCGCGCGGCGCCATTCTGCTCGGCAAAACGCACACGGCAGCGTTCGCATCCTTCGACCCCGCGCCCACCCGTAATCCGCGCGCGCCGGAACGCACGCCGGGCGGAAGTTCCGCCGGGTCGGCCGCCGCGGTGGCGGCGGGCATGGCGGCGTTCGCCATCGGCACGCAGACGCTCGGCTCCGTTGTGCGCCCCGCGGCCTATTGCGGCGTGTGCGGTTTCAAGCCCACATTCGGGCGATTGCCCATCCGGGGCGCCCTCGCGTTCGCGCCTTCGCTCGACACGGCCGGATTTTTCACGGCGACCGCGTCCGCCATGCGAGATCTTTGGGAGCGCTTCCGCGATGCCAGTTGCCCCGCCGTTTCCGCTCCTGACGCGGCCGTGTTCGCCCCGCCGGGCGAATGGCAAAAGCTGATTGAAGCCGCCTACACCGTCAACCGCTTCGAGGGCGCCCGCAGCCACGCCGAGCGCTACCGCGAATTCGGCGATCGCCTCGGTCTCCGCCTTGCCGCCCTCATCCGCGAGGGCCTGGCGACGCCGGAATCCGAATATCGCGCCGCTCTCGCCCACATCGAGCGGATGCGCGAGGCGGTCAGCGGCCAATTCGCCCGCCACCGGTTCCTGCTCAGCCCGGCCGCCGGTCCGGCGCCATTCGGCTACGAAAGCACCGGCGATCCCGCGCCGAATGCCCCCTGGACGGCGCTTGGCGTGCCTGCCATTACGGTGCCGATCCCCGGCTCAGACCCACCGCTCGGCATGCAGATCACCGCCGCCTGGGGCGACGACGATGCGCTGGTGGCCTTCGCCGCGGAGTGGGAGAGATCGGCGGGGTAGGCTTTCCGGCCCGCCCAGGCGTGGGCGCTACAATGAAAAACCATGCTCCTGCGCCATCGCGTTGAGCGGTACTTCGAATTCAAA
The DNA here is from genome assembly GCA_035508655.1 of Bryobacteraceae bacterium. Taxonomy (GTDB): domain Bacteria; phylum Acidobacteriota; class Terriglobia; order Bryobacterales; family Bryobacteraceae; genus DATGMB01. Next base: position 1,604 of record DATJMP010000262.1, on the reverse strand, counting down.
GAACTCGGAGCGACCTGGCGCACCGAAATCCTGGCCGGATTCACCACCTTCATGACGATGGCATACATCGTCTTCGTGAATCCCGCCATCCTCAGCGAGACGGGAATGCCGCTGGCGGCGGTCACCGCGGCCACCTGTCTTTCCGCCGCCGCCGGCAGCCTGATGATGGGCGGGTTCGCCCGCTACCCAATCGCGCTGGCACCCGGCATGGGGCTCAATGCATATTTCACCTATACCGTGGTCAAAGGGATGGACGTGCCGTGGCAGACGGCGCTGGGCGCGGTCTTCCTTTCCGGCCTGGCCTTCCTGCTGCTGACCGCGCTCGGCATCCGGCAACTGATTCTCGCCGCCATCCCGTTCGAATTGTATGCGGCGGTGGCGGCGGGAGTAGGCCTGTTCATCGCCTTCATCGGCCTGCGCAATGCGGGCATCATCGCGCCCAGCGCGGAGACCATGGTGACGCTCGGGAACCTGAGCAGCCGCCACACGCTGCTGGCTATCGGCGGATTGTTTCTCACCGCCGCACTGCTCGCCTGGCGCGTGCGCGCCGCCATGCTCATCGGCATTGTCGTGACCAGCGGCATCGCGGTAGCCGGCGGATACGCCAGGTGGGCACCGCACTCCTATCGCCTGCACGATCTCTCCGCCACCGCGCTTCATCTCGACGTCGGCTCAGCCCTGCGGCTGGGGTTCAGCGAAATCATCTTCGTGTTTCTGTTCATCGACCTCTTCGACAATATCGGGACGCTGGTGGCGGTGGGCAAGCGCGCCAACCTGTTCGATGAAGCGCACCGCATCCCGCGGCTGAACCGGATCCTGCTGGCGGACGCCACGGCCACCATTTGCGGCTCGCTGGCCGGCACTTCCACCGTGGTCAGCTACGTCGAAAGCGCGGCGGGAGTGGCGGCGGGCGGGCGCACCGGCGTCACCGCCATCGTCACCGGACTGCTGTTCGTGGCGGCGCTGTTCGTAGCGCCGGTGGTGGGCGCCATTCCGCAGGAGGCCACCGCGCCGGCGCTGATCGTGGTGGGCAGCCTCATGGCCTCCGCCCTGGCGGAAATTCCCTGGGCGGACCCGGAAGCCGCCATCCCCGCCTTCCTGACGATGGTCACGATCCCGCTCAGTTTCAGCATCGCCAACGGGCTGGCTTTCGGCTTCATCGCCTACGCCGCACTGAAAGTATTGCGGGGAAAATTCCGGCAGGTGAACTGGTTCGTCTACGTGCTGGCGGCCTTGTTTGCGTTCCGGTTCTTCTTCGTGGGGCGATAGATCTGCGGCCGCGCGACTTGTTTTTGAAGGACCGCTCCCTGGCGGTCGCGGCTCTGATTGGGGCCCGTCACGAACGGAGCCGCGAAAGGGCAGACTCGGCGGCCCGTTATCGCGGCCGGACCGGGCCGAAATGGAACCAGGTCTGGATCGGCTGAAGCCGCGCGTTGATGACGGCTCCGGCAATAAAGGCGGGATCGAGCGGACTGCCGAAGCGCATGTCCATCACTTCCACCAGCCGGGCGTCTTCCGGTTCGGAGGCAGGCGACGTTCGCCATAGCGGGAATTGCGAAAACCGCAAAAATTCGCGGAAGGTTTCGGTCTGCCGCGCCGCGTCC
>DATJMP010000261.1:0-6557 GCA_035508655.1 Bryobacteraceae bacterium | reverse complement strand
AGTTCGAGAGGGTAACGAAAGTCGAACCGCCGGGGGCGATGACGACGCTGGTGGTGCTCACCGAGAAACCTCCGTTCGTGCCGCCCGTCCCCCCGCTGCCGGCAGCGCTGGTCACGTTCACCGTTACGGAATCGGCAGTGTTCTGCTGATCGAAAACCGAGAACGACCCCGTGCAGACCTGCGAGGTGTTGCAGACCGCTGGATTCGAGATGATCACGTCGAAGAACGTTTGACCGTTCGCCGCGATCGGCCCGCTGACGGAAAACCAGCCGGATGGGGTCCCCGAAACGCCGTTGTAGGAGTAAGACCCGCTGCCGCCGCTCACGTAGACATACGTGACTGAGCTACTGTTGATGGAAACTGGGTTGGATGGGCTAACGCTGATCCCAGTTACCCCGAATGCGTTTGCCGCTAACGACAAAGCGGCGGTGAGAATAAGGGCGGTCTTCGAGAGCTTGTGCGATGCGTCCATGATGTTCCTCGGCCAAACAATGGTACAACACCAATCGGCGAAAAACGACTTGCGCCTCTAAAAACACGAATAACCGCGAGGCGTGGACGCGAAGCTATATTCTACGACGATTCAAACGGCGTGGGAAGGCTGGGTTCCTCGACCGCGTCAATTTCGTTCGTCATCGAGAGGACCGCTCCTTTCAGTCTCGGCTCGGATCGGAGCCGCGACTGAAAGTATCGGTCCTGCGGAAAGGAGACGAATCTGGCGGTCACCTGGTAGGATCGGGAATTCGGAAGTTCACCTGGGTTAGTTGCGAAGGCCTGGCAGCAGGGAAAATACCCGCAAATCCGATCCCTGACCCCCGATCCCTTATATCAAGGGCGCGATTGCGCCGACGCCGTGGCCGGGCGCGCCACCGTCTGAATGGCGATATCGACTTTATCCGAGCAGCGCAGGAACAGCGTGCTGGGGTTCTTCATGCCCCATTGCACATAGGGGATGGTGAAATGGGCCGTGGCGTTGTACTGCCCGCCCGTGGCTTCCACCTGTACCGGCATCACGATTTCATGCTCCTTGCCGTGAATTACGAAAATCCCGTGCAGTTCCACCTGTGAGGTTCCCTGCGGCGCAATCTTGCCGCGCACGCGGTCGGGACGGAAGACGATGTCGGGGTAGCGATCGGTCTCCAGGATGTTCTGCCGCATCCGGCGGTCGCGCATCGTGCTGCCGCTTGCGCCGCTGGCGGCATCCACCACGAGTTCGCCTTCGGCCTGGCCTGTAACCGGGTCGAACCGAATGGAGCCCCGTTTCAGGGCGAAGCTGCCGTGCACCGTGTGGAGTACATCAGGCAGAGTGAATTCCACCTTGGTGTGCGCCGGATCAATCTGCATCTCCGGCGCGGCAAAGTCTGCGCCCACAAGTGCCACGGCGCAGACAAAAAAGGATGACAGCGATCGCACCACTCTCATAGGGAGGTTACCATTTCCCAGCCCAGGGCCAGGCTGTTTTTTACAAAGTCGAGTACGGAAAGTTCACCCACGTGCATGGCCAGCATGCGGGCAAACAGGGGTGGCCGCGCCGCCATGGCCTGGAGGACGCTGGCACGGAGGCGGTCGCGGCCATCCAGGAGAAGCATGAAACGGGCCATGAACTGCGGCCGGCGGCCGATACGCCTGTGCGCGGCGCCATAGCAGGCCAGGTCGCCCGCCGCCAGACCTTCGCCCAGCGCCTCCGCCTGTTGGAATAGCAGGCAAAGCCCTTCGCCGGTAATGGCATCCACGGACCCGGAGGCGTCACCGATCAGCGCCACGTTGCCGCGCCAGACGGCCGGAAAGCGTCGTGAAATCGTCAGTGCGCCGCGCTCTGGCGTGAGCGGCTCGCGCAACCGTTCGGCGGCCTCCGGGAATTGCGCCAGCGCGTCGTCCAGGCGCGGCCGCGGGTGGCGCGAGATGAGCACGACACAGACCTCGCCCGGCGCGATCGGCGTCAGGTAAAGCTGCGACGTCCGTCCCCAGTGGATTTCCATGAACTCGCTCTGCCGCGCCACCCGGTAATGGCGGCGGAAGCCATAGCGGCGCGGGTGCCCTCCGCCGGCATCCAGACCAGCCCATCTCCGCGCGCGCGAGTGTGCGCCATCCGCCGCTACGATCCAGCGGGCGCGAATATCGTCCAGGCCATTGATGGCTGTGCCCCAACGGAACCGCACCCCCAGGGAGGTCGCGCGGTCGATCATGATCTCGTGCAGCCTGGTGCGGCGGATGCCCAGGCCTCGCCCTTGAGGGAAAGCGGCTTTTACGGACCGCCCGGCTCCCGTGAATCGAATGCCGCGGAAGGGCTGGCCCGCATCCTCCAGGTCCAGTCCGAGCGCTCGCGCGGCAACCAGGCCATCGGGCATGATGCCCTCCCCGCAGGCTTTGTCGATGGGGGGAACGGCGGCATCTGCCACCACGACATCCAGCCCGCGGCGGCGCGCGGCAATCGCGGCGGCAAGTCCGGCAGGGCCTCCGCCAATGACAAACAGATCGGTCGCGCTCATGGGTTAGCTGTGCGGCTGGCTGTGCCCGGCCCACCCGGATTCAGCCGTGCAAGTTCCTCCCGGTAAAGCGGATTCTGCGGATACTGCCGCGCCAGGTCGGCCAGGATTGCGGATGCCGTGCGGGTGTCATGGTTGTCCCGCAGCGCGGCCACTCCCAGGAGCATGCGTGCGAACGGCGCCAGGTAATGCCCCTTTTCGGCCGTGAGCCGCAACTTCTCCAGCCCGGTGGCGCGGTCGGTTTCCGCGCCGGAAAGGCGCAGGAGCCAGCGCACCGGCGCCGCCTTGATGCTGAGCATGTAGTTCTCGACGCCCACCGGCAGCCAGGCGTCGTAGAACTGCGGGTCGGTGGCAAGCAGCTTTTCCGCTTGCGTGCGGCCCGCCTTCATTTCCGAAAGTGCCGCGGCATAGCGTTTTTCAATCAACGCCAGGTAGTTCGAATGCAGGCCGCTTGCGAGGATGGTCGCGAACTGCGAGTTCTTGTCCCGCGGCGCGCGGGAGGCCAGCGAGCGGGCGGAGGCCAGCGCGGCCTCGAATTTCTGCTTGATGCCCGGATCCGGCGTCAGCTTGTGGTCGGTAACGAAATGCTGGTCGTGGGTGAAGAATTCGGACTGCAGAATGTGCAGCCGGTCGAACTCGGAGAACAGGTAGGCGGCGGCGTCCGAAACCGGCCCCATGGGATCGGCCGGATGCTCGCGCGTCCATTCCTGAAAGCTGTTGTGGGCCTGGCCGAACTGAAGGTTGTACATCTGGCCGAAGCCGTCGTCCAGCAGGGTGGCGGCGTGCGCGACCGGCCCGGCCGCTACCGCGGCGGCCAAAGCCGGAATCAAGGACAAAACACGATAACGCATGAATAAAGATGGCTTCCCAAGTGTTGAATCAAGTATTAAATAATGTCGACCGCCCTGCGCGCCATGCCCAGCGCTTCGCTCCAGAATTCCGCCGACGTATGAGCCAGATCCACCACGGCGCGAACCGCGGCCACGCCTTCTTCGAGTTGGCCTTCGCTCACCACCAGCGGCGGCGCGATCTTCAGCACCATGAAGTTGTTGCCGCAGATCTGCGTGAGGATGCCGCGGTCCCGGAATAACCGCATGACAAGCACCTGTCCGAACATCCCCGGATGGATACGGCGGAAGCTTTCGAACGCGATTCGCAGCCGCAGCGAGCGCGGCGGCCGGAATTCGATTCCGCAGAGCAGCCCCAGCCCGCGCACTTCCTTCACCATCTCATAGGGTGCGAGCACTTCCGCGAGCCGCCTCCGCAGTTCCTCGCCCAGCCGCGCCGCCCGCTCTCCCAGCCCTTCCCGCTCCAGCACGTCCAGCGTGGCCATGCCCGCGCGCATCGCCAGCGCGTTTTCGCTATACGTCGAAGTGTGGACGATGGCCCTCCGCAGCGAGCTGTAAACGGAATCGGAAACCTCGTTGCTGCTCAGCACCGCGCCCACCGGCACCAACCCGCCGGAAAGTGCCTTGGCCAGAATCACCATGTCGGGATCGAGTTTGTAATGATGAGCGGCCAGAAACGGACCGGTCCGGTGCAGCCCGGTCTGCACTTCGTCCAACACAAACAGCGTGCCGAAGCGCCGGCAGAGCGCCTGCGCCTGCCTTAGATACTCCGCCTCGAACACGCGGATGCCCGCCTCCGATTGAAGGGGCTCCACGATGAACGCCGCATAGCGCCGCGTGGCCAGGTGCTGTTCGAGCGCCGGCAAGTCCTGCACGCGCCCAACCGGTACGGCTTGCGTGCCAGCCAGCATCGGGCCAAATCCCTCTGTCCAGAACCGCTCGGTCATCAGCGAGAGCGCGCCGCAGGTGAGGCCGTGGAATCCGCCTTGGCCGAACAGCAGGCCGTCGCGCCGGGTGTGGGCCCGCGCAAATTTGATGGCGGTCTCCACGCCCTCGCTGCCCGAGCTGCAAAAGAACACGCGGTTCAGCCGCCCGCCGGCCCGCGCCGTGAGCCGCGCCGCCAACGCGCCCGCCAGTTCCGGCACATGGCTCTGCAGCATTCCAGGACCCGACGAGGCCAGCTCACGCTGCAGCTCCGACACCACATATGGGTGGTTGTGACCGGTGTTGTGCACCGAGTAGCCTGAAAGAAAATCGAGAATGCGCCGGCTGTCCTCCGTAAGCAGTTCCGTTCCGGTGCATCGGGTGTAGCGGACATTCATCCGCAGCAGTTCGAGAAGGCGCACCCATTGCGGGTTTACGTGATTGGCGTAATCGCGTCCAGGAGCGGGCGTAAGAACAGGAGCGGCTGACATTGTGGTTTGAGTGCTACACCGTGTGACGGGTACGCCGATACCGCCGTTTCCCAAATCTTCGGTTGTAAGTAATTGTAAACAACGGATCGCACATCCGAAGCCGATGTCTTATGCTGTGGAAATGCCGATGTCTCTTCGCCCCATGCGGCTCCAGGACATCCCAGCCGGCCTGCACCTCTGCCGCCTGAGCGGCTGGAACCAGGTGGAGGAAGACTGGCGCGCCTTTCTCGAGTCGCCGGCTGGAGGAGGGTGGGTGGTCGAAGAGGCCGGCGCAGTCCTGGGCACGGTCACTTTCCTCCGCTATGACGAAGCCTTCGCCTGGCTGGCCATGATGCTGGTCGATCCCGCCTGCCGCCGCTCCGGCATCGGAACCCAGTTGATGGACGCTGCGCTGGAATCGCTGGCCGGCGACGCGTGCGTGCGTCTGGATGCCTCGCGCGATGGCGAACCGCTCTACCGCCGTTTTGGGTTCGTTACGGAATTTGAGCTGGAACGCGCCAGCGTCGTTGCTGGGCCGGAATTCCCACCGCCACTCCAAGCCTCCGATGCCGCCGTCCGCCCCATGCAAGAAGATGAATTGCCGAAAGTCTTTTCCTGGGACCGCATGGTCTTCGGAGCCGGCCGGGAGGCCCTATTGGCTTCGTTCCGCCGCCGCGCACCGCAATTGGCCTGGACGGCCTGGGACGGCGGCGGCCTGGCCGGTTACACTTTTGGTAGGCCGGGCCATTTGTATCCCCAATTGGGACCGGTCAGCGCAACGAATGAAGCGGTAGCCCGCGATCTGGTTGCAACGTGCCTGTCGGGTCAAACCGGCCGCATCGCTGCGGATGTGCCGGTCGGAAAGCGCGGATGGGTCGAATGGCTCCGGGCGGCGGGATTTCGCACCGAGCGGCCGTTCCTGAGAATGCGGCGGGGCCGGTGCACGTCCCGCCCAGGGGCCGGATACATCCGGCCCGGCCTCTCACCGGAGCGCGAATTTGCCATCGCCGGGCCGGAATTTGGATAACGCATGACCATCGAAGAACTGGAAGACGAGCTATCCCGGCCTGCCCCGGCCGATCGCGAGCTGATGCGCTCGCTCGCAGGCGACATCATGATTCTGGGCGCAGGCGGAAAGATGGGTCCGACCCTGGCGCTGCGGGCGCGCCGCGCGGCGGACGAGGCGGGGTCTTCCCGCCGCGTCTTCGCCGTCTCGCGCTTCGCCGATCCCGACGCCCGCTGCACATTGGAGCGGGACGGCGTGGAAACCATCTCCTGCGATTTGCTGGACCCCGCCCAACTCGCCCGCCTGCCCGAGTGCCCGAATATCCTGTTCCTGGCAGGACGTAAATTCGGCTCCACGGAAAATCAGCCGCTCACCTGGGCCACCAACGTCCTGCTCCCGACTTGGGTTGCCGCGCGCTTCCGCGGCTCGCGCATCGTTGCCCTCTCGAGTGGTAATGTCTATCCGCTGCTTCCGCAGCCCGCAACCGAAGCCACGCCGCCCGCGCCTGTGGGGGAGTACGCGCAATCGGTGCTGGGACGTGAGCGCGTCTTCGAATATTTCTCCGAGCGCGATGCCACGCCCGTTGTCCTCATCCGCCTGAACTACGCCATCGATCTTCGTTACGGCGTGCTGGTCGATATCGGCCGGCGCGTCTTCGCGCGCGAACCCGTCCCGCTCGCCATGGGTTCGGTCAACGTCATCTGGCAGGGCGACGCCAATTCCATCTGCCTGCGCGCCCTCGCGCTCGCTGCCTCCCCGCCCCTCGTCCTCAACGTCACCGGCCCCGATGTTCTCCGTGTGCGCTGGATCGCCGAACGCTTCG
>DATJMP010000260.1:0-3806 GCA_035508655.1 Bryobacteraceae bacterium | reverse complement strand
CGCCGTGAGCGCTGAATCGATGCCGCCGGAAAGCCCGAGCAGCACGCTGCGGAAGCGCGTCTTGCGCGCATAGTCCCGTACGCCCAGCACCAGCCCCCGCCAGATTTCCGATTCCGGCGTGAAATCGTCTTCCGCCACCGTTCCCCGGCTGGCTTCGATGTCCGCCACCACCACGTCTTCTTCGAATCCCTTAGCGCGCGCAAACACCTGCCCCGCGGCGTCGAAGGCACCGCTGCGGCCGTCGAAAATCAAATCGTCGTTGGCCCCCACCTGGTTCACGATCACCAGCGGCAGGCCATACTTCCGCGCCATGTGGCCGAGCATCCGCTCCCGCATCTCCTGCTTGCCAACGACGAAAGGCGACGCGGAAAGATTCACGATCGCTTGCGCGCCCCGTTCCGTGAGGGTTTCGATGGGGTCGTGATGGTAGCGGCGGCGATGCCAGAAATCGCGGTCGTTCCACACGTCCTCGCAGATGCTGATCCCCAGCTTGAAGCCGTTCAAATCCAGGATGCCCGGCTCGCACGCCGGCTCGAAGTACCGGTCCTCGTCGAAAACATCGTAGGTAGGCAGCAGCGTCTTGTGGAACACCGGTCCGGTCTTGCCGTCGCGCAGCAGCACCGCGCTGTTGAACAGAGGCCGCCCGATATCCGCCTCGTTGGCCGTCGCCACGCCCACCAGCAGCGGCGGACCGTCTCTCAGTTCCTCCGCAATATGGCTCAGCTCCTCGCAGCTCCGGCGCACGAAACCGCGGTTCATGAGCAGGTCGCGGGGAAGGTAGCCCATCAACGCTAATTCCGGAGTGACCGCCAGGTCCGCGCCCAGTTCGCGCGCGCGCCGGGCGGCGGCGGCGATCAGCCCGGAGTTGCCTGAAATGTCCCCGGCCGTCGGGTTGATCTGAAGCAGTGCGATTCGCAAATTGAACAGCGCCCCAGGAGGATTCGGACCAGAGGTCCAGTGTAGCGCACCGCTGTACTACGCCGTTCTGATATCGTAGGTTGCCACGATGGATTGCATGATTCGTCCGGCCGCGCTGGCGATTTCGTTACTGGCGTTCGCCCACTCCTCCGCCCACGCGGCCGCTTGTGACCAGCTCACCGCGCTCACCCTCCCGAAAGCGTCGGTCGTCTCAGCCTCGGCCGTTCCGCCCGGCCCGTTTTCCTCCGGAGGGAGAGGCGGCGCTCCGGATCTTCCCGCCTTCTGCCGGGTTCAGGCCGTGGCGCGGCCCGTCGCCGGATCGGAGATTCATCTCGAAGTCTGGCTGCCGCAGGCGGAGGCCTGGAACGGCAAATTCTTGGGCACCGGCAACGGCGGATACTCCAGCGCTCTCAGTTACGCCGACATGGGTTCTGCCCTGCGCCGGGGCTACGCCGTCGCCGGCTCCGATACCGGCCACGAGGGCGGAGACCTGAAGTTCGGTGCCGGCCATCCCGAGAAGATCGACGACTGGGGCTGGCGCGCCGTCCACGTCATGACGGAGACCGCCAAAGCCGTTGTCCTCGGCTATTACGCGCGCGCGGCCGCGCACTCCTATTTCACCGGCTGCTCTACCGGAGGCCATCAGGCGCTGAGCGAGGCCCAGCGTTTTCCGGCCGACTACGACGGCATCGTGGCCGGTGCTCCCGGCAACAATCGCGTCCGGCTGAACGTCGGCTTCCTCTGGTCGTGGCTCGCCTTGCAGCAGGGGGCCGAGCCCCTTGCCTCCAAGCTGCAGCTCATTCAGCAAGCCGCGCTGGCAACCTGCGACACTGTCGACGGCACCCGCGACGGCATCATCGCCGATCCCCGAGCCTGCCGCTTCGATCCCGCCGTGCTCGACTGCCACGGCCCGGACTCGCAAAATTGCCTGACCGCCGCCCAGGTGGCCGCCGTCCGCAAGATCTACGACGGCGCCCGCAACCCGCGCACCGGCGAGCAAATCTTTCCCGGATGGGCCCGCGGCAGCGAGGCGGGTTGGACCGCCTATTTCGTCGGCCAGCCCGAACCGGCGCGGCTCGATTTCTGGCGCTATTGGGTTTTCGACGATCCGAATTGGAATCCGCGCACCTTCGACTTCGATCGCGACGTTGCCCGCGCCGATTCCAAAATGGCCGCGGTCGCTGCCACTAGCGCCAACCTCGCCCCGTTCCAGAAGCGCGGCGGCCGCCTCATCATGTACAACGGCACTGCCGATCCCGTGGTGCCGCCCGAAGACGGCATCCGCTACTACCAGAGCGTCCAGCGCGCCATGGGCGGACCGGCAAACACCGCCGCGTTCTTCCGCTATTTCCTGGTTCCCGGCATGAGCCATTGCGGCGGCGGCACGGGCCCCAACACATTCGACGCCCTGGGTGCTCTCGATCGCTGGGTCACGGACGGCACAGCCCCCGCCCAAATTCTGGCCACTCATTCGGCCGCCGGCAAGGTGGACCGCTCGCGCCCTCTCTGCCCCTTCCCCCAAACCGCGCACTGGAATCGCGTCGGCGACATCGATCAGGCGGCCTCCTACTCCTGCGTCGCCTCCTCCGGCAATTAAGATGAACAGCAGGATGCCGCGAAAATATGGGGCCTGCCTGCTTCTGCTGCTGCCCTGCTGCGCCGGTGCGCGCGTGCTGCGCCTCACCGTCGAACATCGCACGGCCTCCGCCGGCTACGAGCGGCTGGTGGGCCATTTCTTCGGTGAGCTGGATCCCGCCGGCCCGCTGAACGCCATCATCAACGATCTATCCTTGGCGCCAAAGAATGCCGGCGGCCGCGTCGAATACGCCGCTACGTTCACGCTCATCCGCCCCCTCGACCCCGCCAGACTGAGCGGCGTGCTCTGGTACGAGGTGCCGAACCGCGGCAATTCGCCGTTGAACCCGCAGCCTCCTTCCGATGCCCTCGCCGCTGGCCATATCCTGATCAGTAGCGGATGGCAGGGCGATCTTTCTCCGCGCGACGGCCTCGAAACCATTTCGGTTCCGGCGGCCCACAACGCCGATGGCTCCCCCATCACCGGTCCGGTCCTCGCGCGCCTGAGCAATCTTCCCGCGGGAACCACCACCGCTTCCCTCGAAACCGGATACGCCGGTCTGCACTACCAGCGCCCCGCCACGCTCGAAACCAGCCGCGCCCTGCTCACCCGCCAATCCTCCGATGATGGCGCCCTCATCCCGATCGCCCCCACCGACTGGGCATTCGCCAACTGCGACAAGGTCCCATTCCCCGGTGAGCCCGACGCCTCTCGCATCTGCCTCAAGGGCGGCTTCCAGCCCGATCAGCTCTACCAGCTCGTCTATCTCGCCCGCGATCCGCTCGTCCTCGGCATCGGACTCGCCGCCACGCGCGATCTGGTTTCCTTCCTGCGCTATTCCGCCGCCGCCGGCAATCCCGTGCGCGGCCTCGTGCGGCACGCCGTCGCCGTCGGCACCTCGCAGTCCGGTAATTTCCTCAAGACGTTTGTCCATCTCGGCTTCAACCAGGACGAAGAGAAGCGCATCGTGTGGGATGGCATCAATCCGAACATCGCCGCCCGCCAGACCCCGCTCAATTTCCGCTTCGCCATTCCCGGCGGAGCCGCCGGTCTTTACGAGCCCGGCAGCGAGGGCGCGCTGTGGTGGAGCGATTATCGCGATGACGTGCGCGGCCGCGCCGCCTCCGGTCTGCTCGATCGCTGCCGCGCCTCCCGTACCTGCCCCAAAATTATCGAGACCTTCGGCTCCAGCGAATTCTGGGGCCTGCGCATGTCCCCCGGTCTGGTCGGCACCGCGGCTGATCGCGATATTCCGCTGCCGCCCGAAGTCCGCCGCTACTATTTTCCGGGCGTCACTCACGGCGGCGGCCGC
>DATJMP010000259.1:0-5072 GCA_035508655.1 Bryobacteraceae bacterium | reverse complement strand
AGTGCGGATTACGGATTCTCGCGGCGTGGCGCGCATGGCCCGGCTGATCGCGACCGGCGCCGGCTGGACCCAGATCAGCTTCATTGTGCCGGCGGACGCGGCTCCCGGACCGGCGAGAATCGCGGTACTGCGCAGTGACGGCTCGCACACCGAGGGGGTGGCAACGATTGCGAATGTCGCGCCGGGTATTACGTCGGCCGATTGGGAGGGACGCGGGCCGGCGAAGGCAACGGCGTTCCAGCGCGGCTCCTCCTTCCCTACCTGGGCTTGCGACGGCCCCACCGACTGCCGAGCGCTGCCCATTCCGCTTTCACCCGGGACGCCGACGACACTTCGGCTGGAAGGCACCGGCTTCCGAAATGCCGCACCGAGCGCCAAAATCGATGCAATGGCCGGCGGTGTCCGGTTGCCGGCTCTCTCCATCCGTCCCATGCCGGGCCGCCCGGGCCGCGATTTCTTGACACTCCAGGTGCCGGAGGACCTGATTGGCCGCGGCGAAACCGACCTTTGGGTGCGGATTGACGGCGCCCTCTCCAACGTGGTGCGGGCAAATTTCGGATCGGCGGCCACGGCGCACTCGCAGGCTCCCGCCGCACGCATCCAGCTTGGCCGGTACCTCTTTTATGACCGGCGTCTTTCGGTGAACGGGACCATCGCCTGCGCTACCTGCCATCGGCAGGAACTGGCGTTCACGGATGGTCTGCCTCACGCCGTCGGCGCCACCGGCCAGCCGCTCGCGCGCGGCACGATGTCGCTGGTGAATACCGCGCAAAACCGTCTCTTCAACTGGAGCGACCCGGCCACCCGCTCGCTCGAAGAAGAGACCACCAAGGCGCTCTATGCCTCCGACCCACTCGAATTCGGTTTCGCGCAGATCGAAGGGCGGTTTCTGCGCCGGCTCCGTTCCGACGCCGTCTACCGGCCGCTATTCCTGCGCGCTTTCCCCAACCAGCCGGACCCGTACAACGTCGCGAACATGGCCCAAGCCATCGCTGCCTTCGTGCGCACGATCGTCTCCGCCGATGCGCCATGGGACCGTTTTCATCACGGAGACTCATCCGCCATTTCCGAATCCGCCAAGCGCGGCGAGATTCTCTTTTTCACGGATGGTGGTCCGCAGTGCTTCCGCTGCCACAGCGGCACTAATTTCGGCGGCGGGCCGGAATTCCATAACACCGCTCTGTACAACCCCTATCCGGCCGCCAATCCCGGGCTCTGGCTCTTCACCCGGCGGGCCGCCGACCGCGGCAAATTCCGCGCGCCGACGCTGCGCAATATTGCCGTCACCGCGCCCTACATGCATGACGGCAGCATCGCCACGCTGGAGGAGGTGCTGGTGCACTACGCCGCCGGAGGACGCGCTCACGATAATCCGGACAAGGACCAGTTCGTGCGCGGCTTTTCCATGACGCCGCAAAATCGCGCCGACCTGATCGCATTTCTGGAGAGCCTCACGGATGAGAAACTGCTGCACGATCCCCGGTTCGCCGACCCTTGGCTGCGCTAGACTCGCACCCATGGCCTCCTCCTGCGAGCGCATCGCCGGGCAAAGCGCGGAATGGCTGGCGGCACTGAGCGACGGGATCTTCGCGGATTGGAGTATCGGTTTCATCGTGCTGGTGCAGGTTCATGCGGTGATCGGGCCGCGCAGCTAATGATCGCGCTGCATCTCCGTCTATGCTGTAAGCATATGCTCCGCAGATTGTTTTTGACCGCTCTACTGGGCGCGGGGATGGCAACGGCGCAGCCGCCGGCACATCCTGCCTTCGAGGTCGCGACCATCAAGCCTTCGGCGCCGCTGGACCGTTCCAAGATTCTTACCGGCCAGATGCACATCGGCATGAAAGTGGATGGCGCGCGCGTGGACATCGGCTACTACTCTTTGGCCGACCTGATCCGCCAGGCTTACCTTATCAAGCCATACCAGTTGCAGGGTCCGGGCTGGATGAAGGACGAGCGCTGGGACGTGCAAGCCAAGCTGCCGGAGGGAGCGACCAAGGAACAGGTGCCGCAAATGCTGCAGGCGCTGCTGGCCGATCGGTTCAAGCTGGAGGTGCGGCGCGGCACCGCCGATCACCCGGTTTACGCCCTGGTGGTGGGGAAGAGCGGCTCTAAGCTCAAGGAGGCCGAAGCGGAACCGCCGGCACCGCCGCCCGACTCGCCGGCGGGGCGGGGAGAAGTGGTGTTGGGCGAAGGAGAGAACCAGGTGCGCATCAGCCGCAGTCCGGGCGGGCGCGGCGCGACGGTGAGCAGCCCCAAGTTCGGGCAGATGAAAATCCAGCCGGGCGAGGACGGCGCGCTGATCATGCAATTCTCCCGGATGAGCATGCAGGACCTGGCGGATACGCTTTCGCCATTCGTGGACAAGCCGGTGGTGGACGCGACGGGGCTGAAGGAGCGCTACCAGGTGGAACTCCAGCTGAACATGCAGGATCTGATGAAAATAGCGGCGGGCCTGGGGATGGGCGGCATGATGGACGCCATGCACGGCGGCCGGGGGCCGGAGCAGAACCCGGCCGCGATGGCGTCGGATCCCTCCACCTCGATTTTCAGCGCTGTGGAAAAGCTTGGCTTGAAACTCGATTCGCGGAAGGCACCGCTCGAAACCATCACCGTCGAGCGGCTGGAGAAAACACCCACGGAGAATTGACCGGCTCAGGCAGTTGTGTACTGGTTCTGCAGGCGGGCGAGTCCCTGCCGCAGCGACTCGAACCGTCTTTCGATTACCATTCGTTCGCGTTCGTCCAACTGGGCTTTGGGCAGAAAGCGGACCAGGGCGGTGTAAATCTGTTCGGCCCGTGAATGGGAAGAGGGGGCGTCGTTATGTCCAATTGCATACTGTGCTTCCGCCCACCGAGCGAGCGCGATGCCGAACTCGACTTCGGCGGCCAGAAATTCCGGGGTGCGATAGGAATCCGGGCCGCGGTCCCCTGCCATCCGGTCTAACTGCCTGCTCAGAAGACGGCATTCCCAGCGCCGCCGGAATTCCGCAACCGCCAAACGGATTTGCATACCGCACCTCGGACTGGACATTCGATGATCTGCAACCGCCGGGCGGTTTAGTGGGCGCGGGACTAAACCGTCGCAGCCGGCGCGGCTCTTTTATGCCTGACCGCGGATGACTCCAGGCTCGCCGATGCCGACCGACACACGCGGCATCTGGCGCGCCTGCGTGCTGCGGCCCAACGACCAGACCTCGCGGCCGAACGCCTCATTGATCATCAGTGCGCTGGCGGTGTACCAGGCGATGAAGGACGAAACGAGGAAGATGTAGCCGGAAGCCAACATCAGCCCATAGCTGCCTGCCAGCAAGCCTATGGCAAAAACAGTCGATCCGGCGGCCAGCCACATCAGTGTCAGCATCATGCATTTATTTTCCGCCGCCGAGGCGATACTGCACGCCCAGGTGACTGCGGCCAGAACGATAAACCAGTATCCGAAGGCTGGGTAGAGCGGTCCGGCGGGCGGTGGCACTCGTCCGGCGGCTGCGAAGAACGCCAGGTAGCCGAAGGCAATCCAGAACGCTCCCCACATGCCGTGAATGGCGGTGGCGACACCATCCCTTGCTTTGAATGCCCACATACCAGCGAGAAATTGCGCTAGCCCGCCGAACAGGGCGGCAAAAGGAACAATCGCCAAAGTCGTAGCGATAGAGCCAAACCAGCGGCACAGTAGTGCGGCCATCATGAAAGTTGATCCGGCGAGGCCGAACATTCCCAGGATCGACGGAGCCGCAATCGGTTGTAAAAATACCCGCGTTTGCGCGCCGGGTGTTTCAAGCGACTCTTCTAAAGGCATATAACCTCCAATAACGGGCCCCGCACCCGAGTTGTTGCACGGTTTTTCAAGCCGCCGGACAGCCCGAATGCCGGCTCAACCTAATAATGTGCACACGGCGTGCCAGAGGTAGCAGAGCGCGCTACTGCTTCACGGCGGCCTCGATGGCCTCGAGTTCTTTGCCGGCTTCCGCCCATTTTCCCTGCGCGGCCAGATCGCGATAGCGGCGCAGGTGCTCCCGGATTTGCTGGGCAAGCGTGGTGCTGCCCGCGGCTGGGACAGCGGCGGGCGGAGGGGCTCCGGCGGCAACGGCCGACGCCTGTTGAAGCGGCGGCTGGGACTGGCCTAGTTCGGCCAGGGCTTCGTCGTACGTATCGGTATAGATGAGCCGGCTGCCGATGGCGAGCACCACCTTTTTCAATTGCGGCATACTTCCCTCCGTGGCCTGGATGTAGATCGGATCTACGTAGAGGAAGGTATTACCGACGGGCAACACCAGGATCTGGCCGCGCAATACGTGCGAGCCCTGCTGGTTCCAGAGCGTCAGGTCTTTGGAAATATTCTGCTCCTGGTTGATGTACGCCGAGACGTTCATCGGTCCCGGAATCAACTGCTGCTTGGAGAGCAGGAGCACGGTCATATCGCCCAGGTGCTGTCCATCGCAGCGTCCGGCCATGAGACCGATGAGATTGTTCTTATTGCGCGGAGTGAAAGGCACCATGAGCATAAACTCGGGCTGGGACTCGCCCGGGAGGGTGGCCATGATGTACGCCGGATCCATGGGCGTGGTGCCGGTATCCTGCGCGGAGGCGTGCAGCGCAATATCCCACACGTCTTCCTTGTTATAGAAGGACTGCGGGTCGAGCATGTGGTACGTGCGATAGATTTCCGCCTGGATTCGGAACAGCATCTCCGGATAACGGGCATGGCGGCGCAGGTCGGCCGGCATGGCGGAGGCAGGGCGGAACAGGTCGGGGAAGAGCTGTTGGTAGGCGGCGATGATGGGATCGTCGGGCGCGAAGATGTAAAAGTGGGTCTCCCCATCGTAGGCGTCCACGGTGGCCTTGACGGCGTTGCGGATGTAATTCAGCCGCCCCATCTCCTGGGTGTCGATCGCGCGGGAAAAAGGATGCGCGCTGGAGGTGGTATAGCCATCCACCATCCAGACCAGCCGGCCGTCGTCGGTAATCACCAGATAGGGATCGTTATCCCATTCGAGGAAGCCGGCTAGCTGTTCGAGCCGGTCGCGCACGCGGCGATGGATCATCATGCGGCTGTCGGGCGTCAAATAGTCG
>DATJMP010000258.1:0-3786 GCA_035508655.1 Bryobacteraceae bacterium | reverse complement strand
GCCGTTCGGTTCCACGGTCACCCCGGTCGGCGCATGCCCTGGAATTGCCTTGAGAACCAGCCCGCCGGAATACGCGACCCAATCGAGCAGCGGTCCGCGCAGCACGAACCACCACAGCGGCAGCATCAGCGCCACCAGCGCCGTGGCGCGGAGGGCAAATCGAAGCTGCGGCCTATCCCGCTTCGGCATGCCGAACCGATCTGCGCACCAGGATCGCCCACCCCCAAAAGATGGCCAGCGTGTCCACCACGATCAGGCCCTCCCAAAGATACAGGTGCGCGAAGTCGAACCAGCTCCGGTTATACTGCCCCAGGTAATACAGGCTGACAATCCGGACCAGGTTCAGACTATGCAGCAACAAGGTCCCCGCCACGATCCCCTTTACCTTGTCCTTCCATCCCGCCGGATAAACCAGAATCGCCGACCACAGCAGCACGCTCACATTCACCGCATTGCATCCGTTCTCCACGCGAACGGCAAATCCGTTGACCGGGCTCGAAAGCGTCGCCCCCGAAACCAACGCCTTGCCGCCGAACGCATGAATCACAGCCGCGGTCACGTCCACCAGCACACCCGTCAGCCGCTCCACGCAGGCATCCACAGCCGGCACCTGCAGCAGCGCCAACCCGGCAAGCAGGCATAACGGGAACCATATCAGAAATCGGGTCTGCGGCCGCGAAGCCTTGCCTGTTCCGGCGCCCGTGGAAGGCGAACCCATCGAGGTCCATTGTAACGAGTGGCGAGAGCGCGGCTCCAGCCGCCGCCCCGCCGCGCAAGCGCCTGAATCCCAGCCATAGTCATCGAATATTCATATCCAATAAACGTCACTGTCACAAACGTCGAGTAGCCTGGAGAAACCCCCTCTTAGCTCTACCGGGAAGGAAGTGTAATTGATGCAGAACCACATCAAGCCATCCGGAAGTATGTCCGCTCTTGCGGTGCTGTTCCTCTCGATTCCGCTGACACTCGCGGCACAATCCACGGGCACGATCACGGGTACAGTTATTGACCAGGCTCGTCGGGGTCATCTATAAGCGGGTCGGCCGGTATTACAACGATAACGGCACGATCTCTTACATTATCAACGGCATCAAGGTACCTTATCCCGTCGATCAGGCCATCACCATCAACCCGTTCGAGCTGACCAACTTCTTTCTCAACTACACCATCAAAAATTCCTCGCGCCTCCGCGGCACCAAGATTCAGTTCGCCATCAACAATCTCGCGAACGCTCACAATCTGGTCGGAGTGACGCCGGCCGTCGCCGCCACAGCCATCGCGCCGTTTGTGCCGAATGGCGGCGACCTGTTGAACCTGCTGCCCGGCCGCAGCTTCACCATCACCGTCACCGGAGGCTACGCGCCGAAGCGGTAAGCCTTACAAATAATTGGTCGCCGATGAACGCAGATAAACGCGGATAGAAAAAACAGTGTTATCCGCGTCTATCGGCGTTTATCAGCGGCCCAATAATGCCACGCCCGGTTACAGGAGTCCGCTCAGCCGTTCCAGCGATTCATCAAGGTGCTGAGGCTTCGTCAGCACGCCCGCGAACAGATCGCCTTTCTCCGCGAACCTCTCCCGCGCATTCGAGAGATTGAATTGCGAGGGCTGCAGCCCCTCCCGCACTTCGCTCCATTCGAGAGGAGTCGCCACCGGCGCCCCCGGCCACGCCCGCAGCACGTACGGCGCGGCAATGGTCTTCGACTTCCCGTTCTGCAGGTAATCGAAATACACGCGGTTCTTCCGCCGCTTCGCCACCGAGCGCGGCGTCGTGAACAGGTCCGGCTTCTTCCGGATCACCGCCCGCGCAATCAGTTCCGCGAAGGTACGCGTCTCGTCGTACGTGTAAATCGGTTCCACGGGAATGTAGATGTGCATCCCGCGCCCGCCCGTGGTCTTCGGATATCCGGTCAACCCGATGTGGTCCAGCACGTCCTTCGTCAGCAGCGCCGCTTCCACGATCATTTCGTACGGGCACTCCTGCGGGTCGAGATCGATCAACACGATATCCGGATTGTCCAGGTGCGGCTCCCGGCTCATCCACGGATTCTGGTCGATGCATCCCAGGTTCACCAGGTACAGTAAGCTTGCCCGGTCATCCGCGAACACGTAGCGGATCGGGGCGTTGTTGTGCTCGGAATCGATCAGCTCCGTGTGCAGCCAGGTCGGAAAGCTCTCAGGCGTGTCCTTCTGAAAGAAGTAATCCGCCTTGATCCCGTTTGGATACCGCTTCAGCGAAAGCGGCCGCCCCTCCAGGTGCGGCAGAATCAAATCGGCCACGTCGTTGTAATAAGTCAGCACATCGCCCTTGGTGTAGCCCTCGTCCGGATAAAAGACCTTTTTCAGATTGGTGAATTTCAGCCGTCTCCCGCCGATCTCGACCGTCGCCTCCTTCGCCGTCGGAATTGCGGGCGGATGGTCTCCCGCCGCCGCCGGCTCCTGCACCACTTCGTTCGACGGTTTGTCGTTCCGCAGTCCCAGGTAAACGGGCGCGCGCAGGCGGTTGTCCACCGTCCAGTTGGTGAACTTCACCTCGCATACCAGCTCCGGCTTCACCCACGTCATTCCGCGGTCCGGCTTCGGCCGTTCGGCCAGTGGGCATTCAGTCGTGATGAGCGGTTTCATCCGCGCATAGAGCGCCGCCAGCGTCTTCTGGTCGAAGCCGGTTCCCACATTTCCGGCCCAATGCAGCTTTCCGTCCCGCCGTACCCCCAGCACGAGCGCCCCGAAATAATCCCGATCTCCCTGCGGCTCTGTGAATCCCGCGATCACAAATTCCTGCTGATTGACCAGCTTGATCTTGATCCACTCCGCGCTGCGTTTCGATTCATACCCGCTTCCCGCGCGCTTGGCCACGATCCCTTCCAGCCCGGCCTCCCGCGCCGCTTCGAGCAGTTCTTCGCCCCCGCCCGGAAACGCTTCCGAAATCCGCAGCACTCCTCCTGGCGTCACCACCGTCTCCAGCAGTTCCCGCCGCTTTGCCAGCTCCACGTGCCGCAAATCGTAGCCGTCCAAATACAGAAGGTCGAAAACGAAATACACGGCCGGGCTCGACCGTGCCAGGTGTGCCACCGCGTTCGGGTCGGTATTCGAGATCCGCGGCTGGATCAGGTGAAACTGCGAAATCCCCTTTTCGTCCAGCACTGCGATTTCGCCGTCCAGCACCGCCCGCTGCGCCGCCGTCTGGTGCGGAATCACCGCCAGCTCCGGATATTGCCGCTCACATCGGATCCCGCTGCGCGATTGCAGCCGCACCTCTTCGTCCTCGATGAACGCGATGGCGCGCACGCCGTCCCATTTCACTTCGAACAGCCAGTCCCCGCCGCGCGGAGGCCGGTCCGCGGAGACCGCCTTCATCGGCTCAATCGCCGCCGGCATCTCCGCCGCCCGCGCGCCCTTCAAGCTCCCGAGGTCAAATTCCGTTTTTTTTTCCGCGGCGCCGCCGTTTTCGCGGCAGTGGGCGCCGGCGCCTTCCGCGCCCGCGTCTGTTTCGCCGGCCGGCTGCTTTCCCACACGCGATCCGCCGCGCCCGCCGCCTTCCGTTTGCTCTTGCGCGCCGGCAGGTTCTGTGCGATCTCTTGCTGGGTCCGCCCGGAAAGCGCGCTATACGCGTGACTTTCGATGTCCCAACCCGGCACGGCAAACTCGTCGCGCTTTTTGATCAGCAGCCACTCGTTGCCCTTGCCCCGCCCTTTCATGTGGACAATCGCAAATTCGCCTTTGAGCTTTTCTCCGTGCAGACGGAATTTCAAGTCGCCGCGCTCCAGTTGCGGCGCCGCCGGCATC
>DATJMP010000257.1:0-17183 GCA_035508655.1 Bryobacteraceae bacterium | reverse complement strand
ATAGTGCCCCAGGCTGGGCCGCGTCAGAAACAGCGAGCCTTTGCCGTTCAGGATATTCGCGTCGAACGGCGGCACCGGTCCGCTCGATTGCCCGAACAGCACCATCATCCCGCGCGGCCGCAGCGAATTGAGGCTTTTGTCGAACGTCGTCTTACCCACCGAATCGTAAACCACGTCCACGCCCCGCCCGCCCGTCAGCCGCTTCACTTCCATTTCGAAATCCTGCTGCGTATAGAGGATAGCTTCGTCGGCGCCGTGCTCCCGCGCGATGCGCGCCTTCTCTTCGGTCGATACCGTGCCGAACACCCGCGCGCCCAGCATCTTCGCCATCTGTACGGTCAGTCCGCCCGCGCCGCCTGCCGCCGCGTGAACCAGGCAGGCATCGCCCGGTTTCAGCGCGAACGTGGAATGCGTCAGATAATGCGCGGTCATGCCTTGCAGCATGACGGCGGCCGCCGTTTCGAAATCCAGCCCGTCCGGAATGGGCACGAGCAGCGACGCCGGAACCAGCGCGTATTCCGCGTAGGATCCGCGCGCCATGGCATATGCCACGCGCTGGCCGGGCACTACTTCCGTAACGTTGGGCCCGACGGCCTCCACCGTGCCGGCCGCCTCACTGCCTGGCGTCAGCGGTAGATCGGCTTTGTATAAGCCCATGCGGAAATAGACGTCGATGAAGTTCACGCCGCTGGCTGCGATGCGTACCAGCGCCTGCCCCGGGCCAGGCGTTGGCGTGGGAACGTCCACGAACTGCATTTTCTCCGGACCGCCCGTCTCTTTCACCTGAATCGCTTTCATATGCCTTAACCTCGCAAGATGCGGCGCCCGTGCACGGCCGCCGCGTAGAGCAGCAGATACCCCAGGGTGAACGGGAAGGAGAAAACCCGCGCCAACGTCCGCACCGCTCCAGCCCCCGCCAATCCGGTGCGCAGCAATGCAATCTGGCGGATGAGATCCAAATGTCCTCGGTCGAGCCAGAAATAATCCCCGTTCTCATTGATTATGAATATCTTGGCCGGCAGGCGCAGGGCCAGCGCCCACTTCCACTTCGTCATGATGGGCTCGCCCGAGCAGATGATGCCCATCAGCCCATACTCGTTCCGCTCCAGTTCTCCGTAAAGTCTGCGCCTTCCCTCGCGTCCCCGGTATTCATTGGTGCGGTAGACCCGTGTCTGTTCCGCTCCCATGCCTTCCGGCAGGCGCGCGTAGCATGTTACCAGATCGAGAGCCGTGTTTTCTCCCCAGGATTGCCGCAGCCCCGGGACGACCTTTTCCAGCAGCCCGCGCGACCCGCTTTCCACCAGCAGGATCGCCCGCGGCTCTGGAATCCGCCGCGAAAGGAAGTAGCGCACATCTATAGGTTACTCTAGGCCGCGCCGAAGACCACCGCGGCGTTCTCGCCGGCATACCTGATCAGCGGGAATGCCGCCCGGGTGAAACGCAGTGTCGGTCGTAGGGGCCGGGCATGCCCGGCCCGCGCTCCAGCTCGAGGGACGGGCCGCATGGATGCGGCCCCTGCGGGCGATGCTGTCCGCCGCTACCCGAGCCCTGTCAGCACCTGTCCCGCGTGGCCCTGCGCCTTCACCTTGGCGTAGATCTTTTCGATCCTGCCATCCGGGCCGATGACGAAGGTCGTGCGCTCGATCCCCATCGTCTTCTTCCCGTACATATTCTTCTCTTTCCACACCCCGTACGCCTGCGCCGCGGCTTTGTCTTCGTCTGCCAACAGGGTGAACGGCAGCTCGTACTTCGTCTTGAACTTCGCCTGCGCCGCCGGCTTGTCCGGTGACACGCCGACGATCACCGCACCCTTCTCGCCGAACGCTCCCATGCCATCGCGAAATTCGCAGGCTTCCGTGGTGCAGCCCGGCGTGTCCGCCTTAGGATAGAAGTACAGCACTACTCGTTTGCCCTTCAGATCCGACAGCCGGAATGTTTCACCCGTGTCTGTTTTCAGGTGCACATCCGGCGCCGCGTCGCCTTCCTTCAGCATGTCTCGCCGCCCTTCAGCCTGTTCTTGAGAATCTCCGTCACCGCGCCCACGTTGGCCTGCCCGCGCGTGGCTCGCATCGCCTGCCCCACCAGGAAATTCAGCACCGTGGTCTTGCCGCCCCGGTATTGCTCCACCTGCTTGGGATTCTTGGCGATCACGTCTTCGATCACCCGCTCCAGTTCGCCCGTGTCGCTGATCTGCTTCAGCCCTTCGCGCTCCATGATGGCGCCCGCCGCGTCACCGGACGCGAACATCTTGGCGAATACCTCCTTGGCCAGCTTGCCGGAAATCTCGCCGCGCCCGATCATCCGCACCAGGTCGCCCAGGTCGGCCGCGCTCACCGGTGAATCGGCGATTTCCTTACCCTCGGCCTTGAGCATGCCCATCAGGTCGCCCATTACCCAGTTGGCCGTGGTCTTCGGATCGCCCGATGCCCGCGCCGCGCTCTCGAAATAATCGCTGGCAGCGCGCGTCGCCGTGAGTACTTCGGCGTCGTATTCCCGCAGGCCGAATTCGCCGATGAACCGCCTCCGCTTGCGTGAAGGCAGTTCCGGCATTCCGGCCCGCAGCCGCTCCAGGTACTCATCTTCGATAACGAGCGGAACCAGGTCCGGCTCCGGAAAGTAGCGGTAATCGTGGGCCTCTTCCTTGCTGCGCATGCCGAAGGTTTCGCCTCGGTCAGGGTCGTACAGCCGCGTTTCCTGCACCACCCGCCCGCCCGATTCGATCAACGCCACCTGCCGCACGATCTCGAATTCCAGCGCCTGCCTCAGAAACCGGAACGAATTCAGGTTCTTGACCTCCGCCTTCGTCCCCAGCTTTTGCTCGCCGCGCGGCCGCACGGAAACGTTGGCGTCGCAGCGCAGGTGCCCCTTCTCCATATCGCAGGTCGAAACGCCAACGAACTGGAGCCGCTGCTTCAGCTCCGTCAGGTAAGCATACGCTTCGTCCGAGCTCCGCATGTCCGGCTCGCTGACGATTTCGATCAGCGGTGTGCCGCTGCGGTTCAGATCCACGTACGAGAAGCGGTCGGAATCGCGAAAGCCGTCGTGGATGCTCTTGCCCGCGTCGTCCTCCATATGTACGCGGGTGACGCCGATGCGGCGGGTCTCTCCGCTCAACGCGATCTCCACAAACCCGTGTTCGGCAAACGGCTGGTCGTATTGCGAGATCTGGTATCCCTTGGGCAGATCGGGGTAAAAGTAATTCTTGCGCGCGAACCGCGAATACGCGCGGATCTCGCAATCGAGTGCCACGGCCGCTTCGATGGCGAGTTGCACCGCCCGCCGGTTTAGCACAGGCAGCGCGCCGGGCATCCCCAAGCAGACCGGGCAGACGTTCGTGTTCGGCACCGCGCCGAAACCGGTCGGGCAGCCGCAGAAAATCTTGGTGGCTGTAGCCAGTTGCACGTGCACTTCGAGCCCGATCACCGCCTCGTAGCGGGCCATCGCTTCCGGAGTAGCCAGATCCAGCGCCGTGGAAGACATTTCGATTCATTATAGTGGCAGCCGCTCCGAGCCGCGAGCGTAAGCGGGTGGACGCAGGCCGTCCCTATTCCCCGCTCTGCTGCAGCAGCTTGGCGATGAGCGCCGTCCACCCGGTCTGATGGCTCGCGCCCAGCCCCTCGCCCGTTTCGCCGTGGAAATATTCGTGAAACTGGATAAAGTCCCCTGGCCACTGCGCACGGCCGTGCGCGGGCCGCTTTCCCGCTTCGTCCCGGAGAAACAACCGCCCCAGCCGCCGCGAAATCTCCGCAGCCACGTCGCCCAGATGCATCCGATTTCCCGACCGCGACGGAAACTCCACCTGGAATCCTTCGCCCAGGTAATGGTGGTATTTTTGCAGCGACTCGATCAGCAGGAAATTCAGCGGAAACCACACTGGCCCGCGCCAGTTGGAGTTGCCGCCGAACAGGCTGGTGCGCGATTCCGCCGGCTCGTACCCCACTGCGTGGCTCGTGCCGTTCGTGGCGAGTTGGTAGGGCTTCTCGCGATGCATCCGGGAAAGGCTGCGGATGCCGTAATCGGAAAGGAATTCGTTTTCATCCAGCATGCGCGACAGGATGCGGCGCAGCTGGTCCGCGTCCACCAGCGAGAGGAGCTTGCGTTCGCCTTTCCCCGGCACGGTCATCGAGGCCACGTTGTGGGTGAGATCGGCTCGATGTTCGATGAACCAGTCCATCCTCCGCCGGAATCCGCTCATCCGCTCCAGCACGCGCGGCTCCAGCGTCTCCACTGCGAACAGCGGGATCAGCCCCACAATCGACCGCACCTTGAGCGGCATCAGCCGCCCCTGCGGCGTGCGGATGACGTCGTAATAAAACCCGTCCTCTTCGTTCCACATGCCTTCGCCGTCGCCGCCGATGTGGTTCATGGCGTTGGCGATATACAGGAAATGCTCCCAGAACTTGCTGGCCACATCCTCGAACGACGGCTCTTCCCGCGCCAGCTCCAACGCCATCGCCATCAGGTTCAGGCAATACATCGCCATCCAGCCGGTGCTGTCGGCCTGCTCGATTTCGCCTCCGTCCGGCAGCGGCTCGCTGCGGTTGAACACGCCGATATTATCGAGACCCAGAAATCCGCCTTGAAACACGTTCCGGCCACCGGCGTCCTTGCGGTTCACCCACCACGTGAAATTCAGCAGCAGCTTGAAGAAAACCCGCTCCAGGAATTCCCGATCCGCCTTGCCCCGCCGCTTGCGCTCGATCTTGTAGACTCGCCATGCCGCCCACGCATGCACCGGCGGGTTGACGTCCGACAGGTTCCATTCGTACGCCGGCATCTGCCCGTTCGGATGCATGTACCATTCACGCAGCAGCAGCACGAGCTGGTTCTTGGCGAATTCGGAATCCACCAGCGCCAGCGGGATGGTGTGAAACGCCAGGTCCCAGCTCGCGTACCACGGATATTCCCACTTGTCCGGCATGGAGATCACGTCGGAATTGAACAGGTGCGTCCACTCGTGGTTGCGTCCGTGCCGCCGCTCGGCCGGCGGAGGCGGAAAAGTGGGGTCCCCACTCACCCAGTCCCGCACCACATAGTGGTAATACTGCTTCGACCACAGCAGCCCGGCCAACGCTTGTCGCATCACCACCCTGGCGTCCGCCGAGAGCTCGCGCGGCGTTACCGTGGCGTAAAACTCGCCGGCTTCGCGGATGCGCTCCGCGAAGATCTGGTCGAATTCCCGGCCGAATGCCGCGTCCGTCCGCCGGTCGCAAAGACGCAGGCAGATGCGTTTCACTTCCCCCGGCGCCATGGTGAACGAGTAGTGCCCGGCGCCCTTGGTTCCCTCCGCCGCTGGGTTCACCGCGTCCGCTTCGCCCCGGATCACATACCGGTGAAACGCGTCCTTGGTATATAACGCAGCGTTGGCAGTGCCCCACAGCGCCTGCCGGTTGGATTCGTTTTCCGTGAACAGGAGCGCCGGAGTGCCATCCACATGCAGCCACCGCTTGCCGTAATGCAGCTCGGAGAGTTCGATCGAGCCTCCCTCTACCGCTCTCAATTCGGGCTTATGCTGAGCGCGCTGCCCGCCCCAGGCCCACCGGTTCCGGAACCAGACCGTGGGCAGCACGTCCAGCCGCGCCGCTTCCGGCCCGCGGTTCACCGCTTCGATGCGGATCAGGATATCCTCCGGTGAGGCTTTGGCGTACTCCACGGTCACGTCAAAATACCGGTCTTCGGCGAATACGCCCGTTTCGATCAACTCGTACTCCCGATCTTCGCGCGTGCGGCGCCCGTTCTCCGCCCGCAGGCGCTCATAAGGAAACGCCGCCTGCGGGTACTTGTACAGCGCCTTCATGTAGGAGTGAGTGGGCGTGTTGTCGAGATAGAAATAATATTCCTTAACGTCTTCGCCGTGGTTGCCCTGACCGCCGCTCAGCCCGAACAGGCGTTCCTTGAGCATCGCGTCGCGCCCGTTCCACAGCGCAGGCGCGAAGCAGATGCGCTGGTGCCGGTCGGAGATGCCGAGCAGGCCGTCTTCGTTCCAGCGATACGCGCGTAGCGCGGCATGCTCGTAGGGGAAGTAGCTCCAGGCATCGCCGTTGGGGCTGTAATCTTCGCGTACGGTGCCCCAGGCACGCTCGGCCAGGTAAGGTCCCCATCGGTTCCAGCGGGAGCGGCGGGCGTTGTTTTCGTTGAGTCGCTCCTGCTCGCGGGTCATCACGCCACCATCAGGCGATGGTCGGGACAGTCCAGCTCGATGTGTTGATAAATCTGGTCGATCAACTCGAAGCCGTGTTGCGCCAGAAACGGGAGGATGGTGTAAAGCCGCTCCTGGAGGTGCCGTTCGGGATAGATCAGTCCGGAGATATATGCGGCGTCGCGCGCCGCCCGTTCGTCGCGCCGCATGGCTTCGCGGCCGGCCTTGCGATCGATGCGCCCCAGTTGATAGCGGATCTTCTGCGCGCTTCGCTGCATGCCGGCGGCCAGGGTGGGGTCGAAACTTGCCATCTCGCCGTGCAATCGTTGGAGCGCCGCATCCACGGCGGCCGCGGTCTCGCCCATCACCTTGCGCAGGCTCGGCGGCACCAGCCGCCCGGCGATCCTTTCCCGCAGCGTTTCTTCTCCGTGGAACAGGTCGGTCAGATTCAGCCCGTAGCGCAGCATGAGTTTCTCCGTGCGGCTGTCCAGAATGGTGAATCCGGTGCGTGGCACCGCCACCGGCATGCGGTCGAGGATAATGCGATAGATCGCCTCCGATTGCGCCAGGTAGGCAATCTCCGCCGGGCCCCCGATGTAAGCTACCGTCGGCAGCACGGAGTCCTGAATCACCGGACGCAACAGCGCGTTGGGCGAAAGCGATTCGGCCCGCGCCGCCAGTTCTTCCGTCGTGAACCGCCGCGCTCCTTCCACGTATTCGTTGCCGCTTCGCCGCAGCGTGACGCGCTTAACGCCGTTGCCCGACCCGTTCTCCAGCAGGAAGAACAGCGAGGTCTGCTCTTCTAGGTGCACCTGCGCGTGGTATCCCGCCGCCTGCAATTCCCTGTTGCGCTCGAGCACCACGGCCGTCAACTCCGGCGCGGCTGCCACTGCCGCGCGCATAGCCGGCGCGGCAAGCTGGCGGAATTCCGGCTGCATCGGATCCACCTGTGGTACATCCCATCGGGCCAGCAGCCGCCGTAGCAATTCGCCGAACGCGCGGCCCATGGTATTGCCGCCGCGGTAAGTCTCTTCTACCGCATCGGCCACTTCGTCGCCGAACGGCATGCCTTCCAGAGCCCCGCGCAGTTCGCGCACCGGCGGTGCGATGAGCGCCACTCCGCCCACCGGCTGCATACTGGCGGAGCGCCGCATCTCCAGCTTCACCGGCTGGTGGGCGGCGTCGAATACCCAGGCGTGGTTGACCTCGGCGAAATCGTGGTCCTCGGTGGCGAGCCAGAACAGGGGTACCGCCGCGATCCCGCTTGCGGTGAGCCACTCCGCCAGTTTTAGGGCGTGCAGAACTTTGTAGATGGTGTACGAGGGGCCGGAAAAGAGGCCGACCTGCTGGCCTGTGACCACGGCCACCGTGCCCGGCTGCGCCAGGCGCTGGAGCGCCGGGCCATCCGGATTATGCCGTCGGAGAGCGGAGACCAGGGCCGCGCGCTGCTCGTCGGATAGATTGATTTGTCGTGCCGCCGACTGGTAAGCCTCCAGGGTGCGAATCGGATGCCGATAAAACTGCGTAACCCGATCGGGATGGTACAGTACGTCCGCGAACAAGGCGGAAGTATGCGGCAGATCGGTATGGCGGACGCAGGTACAGTGCATGCCAGGGAACAGCTTACCAGATGAGCATGCACCGTCGAAGGATTCAACACGATGGGGCCGGGGGCCGGGGACCAGGGGCCGGGGGTGGGTTCACCAAAGTGGTCCAAGTTGCGATTTTGGAATGGGGCCCAGCGCGCCAAGCAAGGGAATCCTGCCCTCTGACGGGTGCGTCCCCGGTCCCCGGCCCCTATCCAGGAATGATTTTCGAAATATCGTTGTAGATCGCGAACGCGAGGATCACCACGATGGTCACGAAGCCGAGTTTGAAAACGGCTTCCTTCACGTTCAGGCTGAGGTCGCGGCGCATCACCATCTCCACCAGCAGCATCAGGATCACACCGCCATCCATGATCGGAATCGGCAGCAGGTTGATGATGGCAAGCTGAAGGCTCACCGTGGCCATCAGCATAAAGAATACCGACGGTCCTTCGCGCGCCGCGTCGCCGGAAAGCTGCGCGATGCCGATCGGGCCCGAGAGGTTCTTAGCCGACATGCGCCGCTGCACCACGCCTTTAAGAACTTCGAACATCAGCATGCCGCCCTTTTCGTTCTGCTTCACTGATTCGGTGAGAGCATCGGGGAAAGAAAGGCGTGTGGTGATGAAATCGAGCTTCTGCTGCGGCACCACGCCGATCATCCAGCGCGCCGGGCCATCGATCTTGGCGTAGACCGGCTGGACTGTCACCGTGTGTTTCTGACCATTACGCTCGTATTCGATCTCGATGGGCTTACCGCCGCTGTTCTTGGTGATCTCCTGGAACTTGATCTGGGAGTGCAGCGGCTGGCCGTCGACGGCAATCAGCAGATCACCCTTCTTCAGTCCGGCTTTATCGGCCGGATAGCCAGCTTCGACTTGCCCGAGTTGGATCTGTCCGCGCTCGTCCCATCCGGCAAAGCCGACGCCCAGGCGCTCGTTCAGGGTCGGAATGACGACCGTATTGAACTCTTTGCCGTGCCGATCGACTGTCAGGTGCATGGGGCGGTAGGCGCTGGTCACTTCTTCCATGCCCACGTCTTCCCAGGTCGGATTCTTCTTACCGTCCATGACGACGATCCGATCGCCATCCTGCATACCGGCTTTGGCCGCCGGCGAATCCGGCATCACGTGCCCGATCACCGCCTGATCGTCAGCCTCCGCCACCTTCTGGAACTTCACCATGTACAGGCCGGTGAGAACCGCCACCGCCAGCACAATATTCATGAAAGGCCCGGCGAAAGCAATGATCAGCCGCTGCCAGCGCGGCTTGGATGGCAGGCTGCGCGGATCGTCGGTGAACACGGCCGCGCCGGAGTTCGGGTTGCCGTCCCCCGCGAGTTCACCCGCCATTTTTACATAGCCGCCGATGGGTAGCAGAGAGAATCGGTAATCGGTTTCCCCACGCCGGAACCCGAAGAGGCGTGGCCCGAAACCGAAGCTGAACGCCTCCACCTTGACATCAAAAAAACGAGCTGCCCAAAAATGCCCGAGCTCGTGGATGTTGATCATCACACCGATCAGGACGAGCAGCCATAATACGTCTTGTAAAACACCAAGCATATAAAAACTAAACCGTTACGGCCGGCAGCCTTGCCGAGCCAGTCCGCGCCGTCACCAGTGCCCGCGCGGCCGCCCGGGACTCCCGGTCGATCTCCAAAACCTCACCGATCGTCTGCGGATTCCGTGCCGACAATTTCCCCAGCGTCTCCGAGATTATTTCATAAATAGCGGAAAAGGAGATGCGGCCTTCCAGAAAAGCCTCCACCGCAATCTCATCGGCCGCATTGAGCGTACACGTCGCCGCTCCGCCCGCCTCCTGGCATTGGTACGCCAGCGGCAGCAAGGGAAAGCGGCCGTAATCCGGTGGGAGGAACTCCCATTGCCGTGCCGCCGTCCAATCGATCTTCGGCACCGGCGCATCCGTGCGCTCCGGGTACGTCAACGCGTATTGGATCGGCATCCGCATGTCCGTCGCCGAAATCTGCGCAAGCACGCTGCCATCCGAGTACTCGATCATGGCGTGCACAGAGGATTGCGGGTGAATCACCACGTCGATCTGGGACGGTGAAAAATCAAACAGCCAACAGGCCTCGATCACCTCAAAGCCCTTATTCATGAGGGTGGCGGAATCGATGGTGATGCGGTTCCCCATCTTCCATGTTGGATGCCGCAAAGCCTGTTCCGGCGTCACCAGCGCCATAGCCTCCCGGGACGTGTTGCGGAAAGGACCGCCGGAAGCCGTCAGGATGAGCCGCGCCACCTGCCCGCGGTTGCCCGCGCGCAGGCATTGGTGCGCGCCGTTGTGCTCGCTGTCTACCGGCAGCAGTTCCGCCCGACACTCTCGAACCGCCTCCATTACCAATCGTCCCGCGGAAACCAAAACTTCCTTGTTCGCCAGCCCGATGCGCTTCCCAAGCCTGACGGCTGCGTATGTCGCTTCCAGCCCCGCCACGCCCACGATGGCCGAAATCACTGTATCCACCGCATCCGCGATTGCGATCTGCACCCGAGCGGCATCGCCCCATAGCAGGTCCGGCCACTGGGCTCGCGCCAGGCCGGATGCGGCCAGTCTCTCCGTCAGACGCTCTAGACCGGTGGCTGTCGCCACCACCGCCGCTTCCGGCTGGAATTCGAGGATTTGCTCGGCCAGCAGGTCAATGTTATTCCCGGCCGCTAAGGCATGGACTCTGTAGAGGCTTGGTGCGCGCCGGACCACGTCCAGGGTATTGGTGCCGATCGAACCTGTGGACCCCAGGATCGTAAGGGTTCTCATTGGCGCAGACGTAGCTTATCTGTACCCTTCATTTTACCATCGTGGACAATTGGCCACCTTTGCCCATGGGGCCGGGAACATGCAAAATCCCCATTACTGTAGTACCGGAAGCGCCTTATACCCTTCCGGGACGAACAGGCTGCCCTCCGTCACGCCTTGCGGAGCCAGACGCGGCAGGCGTGCGGCCAATTCACGCGCTGTGCTTCTTCCGGCCAGGGCATCGGCAAATGCGCTTGCCACTTCCGCCACCTCTACAGCCGATTCGTGCGCGAACTCCAACCGGAAGTGGGCAATCCCGGCGGCGCGCCACGCGTCCAGATGCTTGGCCGCCTGCTGGGCCTCGGCGCCGAAAACCGTGTTGCGGCAGCCCACATCCGCCATTACCGGGTGCTCCCGCCCGGCAGGATCGCGCAGTGCGACGCGGTGCTTCTCGCACGGCCGGCCGCAATCGCGGTAGCTGGTTCCCTTGGAAAGAAAGCGGCAGAAGACGCAGTGCTCGGTATGGAAAACGGGCAGGTGCTGGTAGGCAACCGCCTCGATCCATTCCGGTCCCACGGCGCGCGCAAGGTCGGCTACCTGTTCTGCGTTGAGGTCGTGGGCCGGCGTCAGCGCCGCTAAACCCATATCCAGCAGTTCGGCCGCCGTGAGCGCGTTGGCGGCGTTCAGGCTGAAATCGCCGATCAGCCTGCGCTGTGCCATCTCGCGCAGCGCGCACAGCAATCCCGCCGGCCGCACCAGAATGGGGCAATCGCAGCTCACCAGGAAATCGGCAATGCGCTTCTCACCCGGCTTGAGCACGCGCGGGCTGGCCACGCGCGGCAGGATGCCGGCCGCACGCACGCGCTCCAGCGACGGCTTCAGCCCGTAGAGGTCCAGGTAATCCAGCGTGATGGTGGCCGGGCGGAACTCGATGGCAGCGTCCAATTGCTCTGGTGTGCGGACGAGCAGATGAAGCGCCGTGAGACAAGAGGCTCGGCCTGCCAATGCTCCCCCAGGCCGGATAGATCCTGCCCTTAGAGCGCCCGCCGTGCCCGATGTTGCGGCCGTATGGATGACGCCGCCCGCCGGCCCTCGGCCCTGTTCCTCCTGCAGGCGCTCCACCGCTTCGCGCCGTATCTGGTTGAGGAGGGACGCAGGTGCAAACGGCGAGCCTTCGACTTCCAACTCTACTTCCGCCAGTTCGTATGGCGTGTTCCCGAGGCGCCCCAGTTGCGCCCGCAGTATCTCCT
The DNA here is from genome assembly GCA_035508655.1 of Bryobacteraceae bacterium. GTDB lineage: Bacteria > Acidobacteriota > Terriglobia > Bryobacterales > Bryobacteraceae > DATGMB01. The sequence goes on along the minus strand of DATJMP010000257.1, from coordinate 5,455 downwards.
CATCGAGTGCACGGTACCGCGCCTCGCCCAGAGGATCGGGCGAGCAGACCGTCACGCGCGCCCGCCCCGCCAGCCATTCCGTTTCGAGCGGCCGGCCTTCTTTCGCCCGAACCCTTACGCGCAGGGGTTGCCGGCGTAGCGGGCTGGCAGCCTCGAGGTAGGGCCGCACCAGCTTGTCGATTTCCGGATCGTGGGTTCGCCAAACCAGGTCGCCGCGGCGGATGCGGTGCGCGTCGAGCGCGCCATTACCGAAGCTTAGCTCCAGCCGGCCACCGCGCTCCTTCACGGCGAAAATGCGCCCGCCCTCTTCGCGCTCTTCCGGGCTACGCCAGTCGGCGGCGTCGAACACTACGCCATCACCAGGTTTGAGCGGCGCCACCCGGTGCGCCTCAGCAGGCTCGATGACAATGCCGCTCTCCGACGCCCGCGCCACCCGTCCCATCAGCACGCCCCGATGCCGCGGCGCGCGCCCGCGTACCACGGCCTGGTGGTCCGTGCCGGTGAGGAAAAAAGGGCCGAGGCCGCGCGAGTAAACCTGTTCCAGCAGCAGTTCGGCGGCCGGATCGACGCGTGCCGGCTCCGCTGTGCCCCGCCGCTGCCATGCTTCGTCCACAGCCTGCCGATAGGCGCGCGTGGCCAGCGCGACGTAATCGGCGTCCTTGTACCGGCCCTCGATCTTCAGCGCGGCGATGCCGATGCCGATAATCTCCGGAATCTGCCGCAGCGCCATCAGATCGCCGGGAGAGAGCAGGTAGCGGGCATCGCCCAGCGGCTGACGCGCTCCGTCCACCATCAGCTCATAGGGCAGCCTGCACGCCTGCGCGCACTGGCCGCGGTTGGCGCTGCGCCCGCCCCAGGCCTCCGAGGAAAGGCACTGCCCGGAATAGGCCACACAGAGGGCGCCGTGCACGAAAATCTCCAGCTCACAATCCGTGGCGTCGCGGATGGCGCGAATCTCATCAAGTGAAAGCTCGCGTGCCAGCGTCACCCGCTTCGCGCCCAGGCTCTCGGCCAGCCGCACGCCCTCCGCGCTCGTTACGCTCATCTGCGTGCTGCCATGGATTTCCAGATCCGGCGCGATCTCCTGCGCCAGCTTCACCATCCCGAGATCCTGGACAATGATGGCGTCCGCACCGGCATCCGCGATGGCCGCGATGGCGCGTGCCGCCTCTTCGATTTCGTGGTCGAAGACGAGTGTGTTGAATGTAACAAAGCCGCGCACACCACGCTGGTGCAGCGTGCGCATCACTTCCGGCAGTTCCTCGGTGGAAAACCCCACCTTGGCCCGCGCGGTGAAATGATGCAGCCCGAAATACACGGCATCTGCTCCCGCTTCGATGGCCGCGCGCAACTGCGGCCAGTATCCGGCCGGGCTCATCACTTCGGGCTTGGTCTTGGGGAACATCGGAGGGGAGCTATCTTCATGGTACCGCAGGAGCAGCGCCGCCCTTCGCGTGATCCTGAAGTGCTTTTGCCCCTCTTAGAGGCGGAACAGTGCCGCACGGCTGTGCGAAATGGAAGGGCGCTCCATCAGCTTGAGACCCGCCTTTTCGGCGAGCGCAATTTCGCGATCGAATTGCGCCACGGAGACGTGACCTGCCGGCTCCGCAAGCAACAACCGCCCACCGGGCTTCAGCCATTCCGCCGCCGCCGCGAAGAACGACTCCGCCGAGGGCATCTCATGTACCACGGCAAATGCCAGTACAAAATCCGCCGCACCGGCAAAACCGGCGAGGCCCGGCGACTGCGGTTCGGCCAGCCGGATCTCCACCCGTTCCAGCAGCCCGGCCGCTGCCAGCCGCCGCTTCAGCCGCGCCAGCATCTTCGGCTGAATATCCACCGCCATTACCCGGCCCGCCGGGCCTACGCGGCGCGCCAACTCCAAGGTGAAAAAGCCCATACCCGGGCCGGGCTCGACCACGATCATGCCGGCGCGTATGTAGGGCTCCAGGATTCGGGCTGGATTCTGCCAGAGGCGCCGGATGGGGCTAGCCAGAACATAGCCCAGCCACCACGGGCAAACGCGATGGTGCTCGTTGCCGACGTTCGCTTCTTGCATATAAGGATGGATACGTCCGAAACACCGCGCCGGTTCCTGCGTTAGCATGAACGCATGCGGTTCCTTCCGCTTGTTCTGCTCCCGGTCCTGGCGTTCGCCCAGAACTCGGTCCAATCGCCCAACGGGGATCTCGAGCTTTCCCTTGCAGCCGATGGCGGCGCACTCTCCTACACCGTTTCGTTTCACGGCAAACCAGTGATTCTGAAATCTGCACTGGCGCTTGAAATCGAGGACCAGCCGGCGCTCGGCGCGAATGTCCGCATCGCGGGGACGCGCCACGACTCGCTCGACGAGACCTACCGCATGCCACACGGCAAATCCAGCCTCATCCACGCCGTCGCCCGCGCGCTGGCGGTGGATGTGGTCGAGACCCGCCCTCCACTGCGCCGCTTCACCATCGAAGCTCGCGCTTATGACGACGGCGTCGCTTTCCGCTATGTCTTGCCGAACCAGCCGGCGCTGCCCGCGCTGCGGCTCACGGCCGAGCGCACCGAATTCCAGCTTGCCAAGGACGCCACAACTTATCCTCTGCTGCTCGAGAGCTTCCAGACGCCCTACGAAGACGGCTACCACGTGATGCCGTTGAGCGGCATCCATCGCGATGCCCTCATCGGCCTGCCGCTGCTGGCCGAATTGCCTGGTGTGGCATGGGTGGCGATCACAGAGGCTAATATCGAAAACTACGCCGGCATGTACCTGACGCACAACGGCCGTGAGCCACGCTCGCTCTTCTCCCGACTTTCGCCCTCGGTGGACGAGCCCGGCATCTGCGTCACTGCCGCCACGCCCGCCCGCTCACCCTGGCGTGTCCTTATGATTGCGGACCAGCCCGGACGGCTCGTGGAATCGAACATCGTGCTCGACCTCAACCCGCCTTCGGCTATCTCCGATACTTCGTGGATCAAGCCCGGCAAAACTGCCTGGGACTGGTGGAGCGGAACTTATGCCGAGGGGGTCGATTTCAAGCCTGGCATGAACACCGCCACCATGAACCACTACATCGATTTCGCGTCGGCATCCGGGTTTGAGTACATGCTGATCGATGCCGGCTGGAGCGCCCATGCCGACGGCCCCAACTCCTCCGGCGCCGACCTCACCCGCACGCGCCCCGAAATCGATATGCCGTCTATCCTGGCCCACGCCAAAGAGAAGAACGTGCACGTGTGGCTCTGGGCCCACTGGACCGACATTTCGCGGCAGATGGACGAGGCTTTTCCGCTATTCGAAAAATGGGGCATCGCCGGAGTGAAGATCGATTTCATGAACCGCGACGATCAGTGGATGATCGACTTTTACCGTCGCGTGGTGAAGAAGGCCGCCGCCCATCATCTCATGATCGATTTCCACGGCGCCTTCAAGCCGGACGGCCTGCGCCGCACATGGCCGAACCTCGTGACCCGCGAGGGGGTCATGGGGCTCGAGTATTCGAAATGGAGCGCGCGCATCACGCCGGACCACAACGTGATGCTTCCGTTCACCCGCATGCTGGCCGGACCGATGGATTACACTCCCGGCGGTTTTCATAACGCCACCCGCGAGCAGTTCATCCCGCGCCAGCGCCAACCCATGGTCATGGGCACGCGAGCGCACGAACTGGCGCTCTACGCTATTTTCGAAAGTGGCCTGCAAATGGTCTCGGATTATCCCGAGGTCTACCAGGGCCAGCGCGAATTCGACTTCATCAAGGCCGCGCCCGCGGCGTGGGACGAGACGCACGTTTTGAACGGCCGTCCGGGTGATTTCATCACGGTTGCGCGGCGCCACGGGCGCGAATGGTTCGTCGGCGGCATCACCGGTTGGCACGAAAAGGAACTCGACGTGCCAATGGAATTTCTCGGACGGGGAGATTTCATGGCGGAAATTTACACCGATGCGTCGGACGCGACGGTGAATCCGACGCATGTAACCCGCGAAGAGAAGCGGGTGAACGCGGCCACGCTCCTGCACCTGAAACTGGCGCCAGGTGGCGGGGCGGCCATCCATATCCGGCCGGTGGAATGAGGTCATCCAGTGGGGCAGGCGGTATCGCCTGTGAAATCGTCGTTTCGGCCGGCAGGCGAAAACACCTGCCCCACTGGATTGCGTTCATTCTGAGTGCGGCTTCGGTCTACGCCCAGCCCGGCCCAGCGCTCTGGCAGGACCCGGGCAGCCCGGCGGTCATCGAACACCTCGATCTGGGCGGCTCGGCCGGTACTGGAATTCCCGCGCCGCAGCCGCCGTTCACGTTTTTACGCGAAGATCCTTCTGGCACGCAGCCCAAGCTCTTCGCGCGAGATGCGGAGGGTCACACCTGGAACGTGAAATTCGGCTACGAGGTCCACAACGAAAGCTTCTGCTGGCGCGTGGTCCGGGCCTGCGGATACTTCGTCGAGCCGAGCTTTTTCGTGGCCTCGGGCCGGTTCGAGAATTATCAGCCGATCCATCGCCCCAGTGCGTCGCTCCATCCGGATGGGGGGTTTACGGACGCGCGGTTTCAGTATCGCGATCCGAAGCTGCAATTCCTGGAGCACCGGAACTGGCGATGGGACCGGCCTCCGTTCGCGGGCACGAAGGAACTGGACGGGCTCAAAATCCTCATCATGCTGTTTTCCAACTGGGACAACAAGGACGGACGCGTAGGTGCGGGCGGACCGAATACGGCGATTTTCGAGCGCACCGCTCCGGTGCAGTACCCGGATGGAAAGGTGGCGGTGAGGGACTGGCGGATTTATGCCTTCACGGATTGGGGGTCGGGGATGGGACGGTGGGGGTCGGTTGCAGGCTCGGATTCGAACTGGAATTGCGCGGATTACACGGCGCAGAGTCCGGCATTCGTGCGCGGTGTGGAGCGTGGGCGGGTGGTGTTCGGCTGGGAAGGCGCGATCAACGAGGGATTCCGGGATTCGATTCCTGCTGCTCACGTTCGCTGGCTGCTGCAATACCTGGGGCGGATCGGGGACGCGCAGTTCACGGCGGCGTTGAGAGCCGCGGGCGCGGCCGATGGAGATGCGGCGTGCTTCACGCGGGCGATCCGGGCGCGCGTGGAGGAGCTGCGGAAGGTGGTGGGGAATTAGGTCCTCGCCCCGTGTGATTTGGTTCGTTACCTGCCGAAACCACTACCTTAGCACCCACCTCGGCAAACCAAAAGCCGGGTTTGCCGGGGGACCCGGGTTCGCGGCTCTGAACGGAGCCGCGACGAAGGGGCCGCCCTTCTGAGAGGAACGAATCCGGCAATCATCGTATCAGCGTTCAAGACGGAAAGACGTAATGAAAGAGTTCAAAGGCAAAGTCGCGGTGATTACGGGAGCGGCGAGCGGCATCGGACGGGCAATTGCCGAACGGTGCGTGCGCGAGGGCATGACAGTGGTCCTGGCCGACATCGAGGAAGCCGCTCTCAACCAGGCGGAAACGGAGCTG
>DATJMP010000256.1:0-5775 GCA_035508655.1 Bryobacteraceae bacterium | reverse complement strand
AGCAGGCCGGCGCCGAACGCAACGTCCCAGACCGGGTAATTCATATGACCTCTCCGATCACACGGTGTGACCGTGTTGCTGGTTCTTTGAACGCGGCCGATCCGCCGGCGGCGGCATGCCGCCCTGCCAGGGCTCCGCGTGGCAGGGCGCCGCACTTGGGTATTTCAGATCTCGAAAGCTTAATATAACGCAGCACAGCCGCAATCGGCGTATGCCCGCAGGCCGCGTCAGTTGCATCCGGCTCGGCGAACGCGATATACCACAACCATGTCATCCAGACTCGCGCTTCCGATTTTGCTGGCTGCCTGCGCGATGGCGCAGGATGCCGCCCGCATGGACCAGATCGGGCAATCGTATGCCAGGAACCACAAATTCATGGGGGCCATGCTGGTTGCCCGAGGCGGTCAGGTGCTGTTCAACCACGGATACGGGTTCGCCGATCTCGAATGGCAGGTGCCCAACTCGCCGGAGACGAAATTCCGGCTGGGCTCGGTGACCAAGCAGTTCACGGCCGCCTGCATCCTGCTGCTGGAAGAGCGAGGCAAGTTGTCGGTGAGCGATCCGGTGAAGAAATACATGTCCGATGCGCCGCCGTCATGGGACAAGATCACGATCTTTAATCTCCTGACCCACACTTCAGGGATTCCCAATTTCACCGGGTTTCCGGATTATCGGAAGCTGGAGCCCTTTCCCGCCACGGCGGCGGAGCTGGTGGCGCGATTTCGCGACAAGCCGCTCGATTTTACGCCCGGCGAGAAATGGAGCTACAGCAACTCGGGATATGTCCTGCTCGGATATCTGATCGAAAAAATCAGCGGCCAGCCTTACGCCGATTTCGTCCGGCAGAATATTTTCGTGCCGCTCGATATGAAAGATTCCGGCTACGATTCGAACACGGCCGTGATTCCGCGCCGCGCGTCCGGGTATCAGCTGGACAGACTCGGCTACGAGAATGCGGGCTACATCAATATGACCGTTCCGTTTGCGGCAGGCGGTCTTTATTCCACTACCGGCGATTTACTCAAATGGGAGCAGGCTCTGTTCGGAGGCAAGCTGATGAAGCCGGAATCGCTGGCCCGCATGACCACGCCGTTCAAAGACAATTACGCCTTCGGCCTCGAGGTGCAGACGGTGGGCGGGCGCAAGGTGATCGAGCACGGAGGCGGCATCGAAGGCTTCGTCACGGAGCTGGAATATTATCCGGACGATCAACTCACGGTAGCCGTTCTTGAGAACGTAACGGGAGCGGTGGCGCCGGCGGAACTCGCCAAGAAGCTGGCGGCGCTGGCACACGGCGAGAAGGTGGAACTTCCGGAAGAACGGAAGGAGATCACGCTGGATGCCAGCGTGCTCAGCCGGTACACGGGCGCCTACCAGTTCCCGCAGCAGGGGCCGGCCATGCTGATCACGCTGGAGAACGGACGGCTGGTCAGCAAGCTCGGAAACCAGCAGCCAGTGCCTCTGTTTGCAGAATCGGAAACGATGTTCTTCGCCAAAGTGGTAGACGCGCAGATCGAATTTCCGCCCACGGCGGCGGGCGCCAAGGCCGGCCGGATGACGCTGCATCAGAACGGGCGGGACACTACGGCGGAGCGGATGGACGACGCCGCGACCCAGCGGGTGGCGGATGCCGCGGCGGCAGCGGCGAAGCGGTTCCAGGAACAGAAGGCCGCGCCGGGCAGCGAGGCCGCGTTGCGCAAGCTGATCGAGGGAGTGCGGACGGGCAAGCCGGATTTCGACATGATGAGCGCCGGGCTGGCCGCGGTGACCAGGCAGCAATTGCCGCAATTGCAGTCCGCGATCACGCAGTTGGGAGCCGTGCAGTCCGTGACTTTTAAGGGTGTGGGTCCGGCGGGTCCGGATATATACCAGGTCAAATTCGAGAACGGGTCCGCCGAATGGCGCATCTGGATGGCGCCGGATGGAAAAGTGGACAGCGCCGGGTTCCGGCCGCTGCCGTAGCTCAGGAAGGATACTGGAAGGGAGAAAGGGCAAGGAATGTCCGGTGAAGAGATGAGTCGACGGAAGGCGATCGGCGCGCTGGCGGGGACACCGCTGATGGCCGCGGCGGCGGACGAGGTCCGGCCGCAATATTACGAGCTGCGGAAGTTCGAACTGCGCAACGGCACCCAGCCGCAGCGGACGAACGATTTCTTTTCGCGGCACTTCATGCTGGCGGCCAAGCGGGCGGGCCTGGGGCCGGTGGGCGCTTTCAGCCCGGTGATCGGGGAAGGCAGCCCGTATGTGCTGCTGCTGATTCCGCACGCATCGTTCGCGGACGCCGAGCATACCTGGGACAAGCTGATGGCCGATCCGGAACTCGCGCCGGCTCTGGACGAGTGGCACAAACCGATGGACCCGGGCTATGTGCGGGCGGACAGCACGCTCCTGAGGGCCATGGCAGGGCAGCCGCAACTCAAATTACCGGAAGGGAAGGACGCCCACGTCTTCGAGCTGAGGACCTACGAATCGAATTCCGAAGTGACGCTGCGGCGCAAGGTGGAGATGTTCAACGCAGGAGAAATCCACGTATTTCAGAAGCTCGGCATGCAGCCGGTATTCTTCGCCGAGGCGGTGTTCGGCAGCCGCTTGCCGCACCTCACCTATATGCTGGCGTACAAGGATCTGGCCGCGCGAGACGCGCTGTGGAACGCCTTCGGTTCCGACCCGGAGTGGGCGAAGCTGAGGGCGCATCCCGGCTGGGCTGACGCCGAAATCGTCTCCAACATCAACAACGCGATCCTGCGGGGGACGAGGTATTCGGAAATCCGATAGGGCTGCTTAGAATTCACAGCCGAGACGCCGAGGTTTATTTGTGGTTTTCTCGGCGTCTCAGCGTCTCGGCGGTAAATTCAAGCTATTTCACCGCCGCCTTCGGCCACTTGCCCGGCTTGCCCCAGAAGATGAAGACGCCGTTGCCGCTGGCGGTGATGATCTCCTTGGCGCCGTCTTTGTTCAGGTCGGCGATTTCGATTTTCGAGCCCACGCCGGAATGGTTGTTGACGATTTCCGGCACGAACTCGGCGCCGCCGGGCGCTTTGGGATTGCGCACCGTCCTGTAGACCACCACCACCGGCGGGCCATAGGGGTCGGGCCCGTTGTAATTTTCGAGGTGATGCCACATGCTCTTGCCGACGATGAAATCCGGGATGCCGTCGCCATCGATATCCGCAAAGGCGGTGGCATGGGGTTCGGAGAAGGTCACGCCGCCGGCGTTATGGGTGGAGTAGTCTTTCATGAATTCATGGCGCACCCAGGTCTCCTTGCCGCCCTCCTTCTTCTGTTCGAACCAGGCGAGGCCCCACTCGTGGGCGGCGAGGCTGGTGACGATGTCCGGCAGACCGTCGCCGTTCACGTCATAGACGCCCATTTCGCCGCCGCCAGGAAGCACGCCGGGCTCGCCGTTGATGCCGAAGTCCTCTTCGTGATAGGTCCAGTTTTCCGTAGCGGCGCCGGAGGCGGGCTGCTCGTACCAGCCGGCGGGAGTGACTAAATCAAGCCGGCCATCGCCATTGACGTCGCCCACGCCGAGGCCGTGAATGTTGGTGCGGCCGTTGGAGATATGGTGGCAGGGCCAGACCGCCGTCGGGTCGGCCGGGTCGGGCTTGGACCAGCAGTAGCCGGAGTTCGTGCCGTAGATAATCTCGGGCTTGCCATCGCCATCGATATCCCGCATCAGGACGATCTCGGTGGTGATATCCGGCAGCACCATGTGGCGGTCCCAGCGGCGCGATTCGCCCTTGGGATTGACGTAGAGCGCCATGGCACGCATTTCTGTGGAGAGGATATCCGGCCAGCCATCGCCGGTGAAATCGGCCGCGTAATTGACCATGTCGGGTGCGTACTCGGTGGCGGGATTATATTCGCGGCCTTCGCGGTAGATGCGGCGCTCGCGGTAATCGGGGCCGAGGTAAATGTAGGGGCCCGAGGCGATATCGAGGACGCCGTCATGGTTGAAGTCAGCCGCGGCGGCGCTCCAGCCGTAATAGCGGTCCATCACGCGCTGCGTAGTGAAGTGCGGAGAGGTGCGCTCTTTCTCCTCGGTCACCATGTTGACGTCTTTCCAGGAGACATCTTTGAAGTGGATTTCGGCGGAGCCGCCGGCGTAAAGAGCGAGGGCGCCGTAAGTGGGAGCATTTTCGAGGCTGCCGGACGGGATGACCGCGCCGTTGATCGTAGTACGGAGGGAAGAGCCGGAAAGATCGACCATCAGCTCGTTCCAATCCGCCGCGTTGAGCGAGGGCTCGGGCCGGCGCGCGCCGGTGTTATTGGCGCCTGCGCCCGGGCCGCGTCCACCTGCCCGTCCGCCGCCCGCGCGTCCGCCGCCACCACCACCGCGGCCGGCCGGGGCGGCGAGTTTTTCGCGCGAGACTTCATTGCCCTGCGCGTCCGTAGTGAGGACATAGGAGGCGAAATCGCCGCCGGTAAGGGAAACGAAAATCCCTTTCATGCCGCCGTCGGACGTTTTGGAGGCGCGCAGCAGAAGGCCACTCTTGCAGCCCTCGCCGCAGCGCACTTCCGCGTAGAACTGAAGGTCCTGCATGTTCTTGTCGAGAGCCAGCCACCCGCCCCCGGCGCCTGGACGGGCAACGATCTCGCCGTTTTCCGCTTTCCACTGGGCCTGGCCGATCGGATGCCACCCGGCAAGCGTGGAACCCTTAAAGGTGGAATCGGGCAGGAAATCGTGCGCGCCCGACGCGTAGATGCCTACCGTGACCAGAGCCGCGGCAAACCCTCCGGCCAGCAATCGCATAGGAACCGTCATAGTGGAACTCCTCGGTCTCTCTCTCTGAAAATGTGTTGACTACGTTATTGCATCGGGGCCGGGTTGTCAACCGAGGCGCCCCTCCGGCGGACGTTCGCCATAGGGAGTTGCAACCGAAGTTCGGGCGCAGCATCTTTTCTTGTAGGCCGATCGGTTATTCTGGAAATATATCCCCTGACTTGCCTGGCTCGAACGGGCCGGGCGGGCCGCACGCGGCCGAGTCATTCAACCGACGAACTGGGAGACATTGATGGCGCTACGCATTAACGACACGGCACCCGATTTCACTGCCGAAACGACACAAGGCACGATCCGCTTTCACGAATGGATCGGCGACAGCTGGGCGATCCTGTTTTCGCACCCCAAGGATTTCACGCCCGTTTGCACCACGGAACTGGGCTACATGGCTCGGCTTCAGCCGGAATTCCAGAAGCGGAATGTCAAAATCATCGGCTTGAGCGTCGATCCGGTGACGAGCCACGGGAAATGGGCCGTGGACATCGAGGAGACTCAGGGTGCGAAGGTCACGTACCCGATGATCGGCGATCCCGAGCTGAAGATCGCCAAGCTTTACGAAATGCTGCCGGCGGAGGCGGGTGAGACGTCGGAAGGACGGACAGCGGCGCTCAATGCCACCGTGCGCACGGTGTTCGTGATCGGACCGGACAAGAAGATCAAGCTGATGCTGATCTACCCGATGACGACCGGGCGGAACTTCGATGAAGTCCTGCGGGTCATCGATTCCATGCAGCTTACCGCATCGCATAAGGTTGCCACGCCAGTGAACTGGAAGCCGGGAGACGACGTGATTATCGTGCCGGCGGTGAGCGACGACGAAGCGAAAAAGGCCTATCCCGAAGGCTGGAAGACTCTGCGGCCCTACCTGCGGATGGTCGCGCATCCGAAGGGCTAGGATCAATTTGCAGAGATCAGCGTAAATTGACCGCTCCCTTCGGTCGCGGCTCAGACAGGGTTTCCGAGCCGCGACCGAAGGGAGCGGTCATACGCGA
>DATJMP010000255.1:0-11953 GCA_035508655.1 Bryobacteraceae bacterium | reverse complement strand
CGGCCTTCGTCGCCGTAGAACTGGAGGAAATCGGGGGCGCCGATGGTGTTGTTGACGGCGGTGGGGTTGCGGTGGCCCGTGACGTTGTTGATGCCCAGGCGCAGTGCGAGGCGGCGGCCGCGGAAGGTGAAGCGGCGCTCGACGTGCAAATTGAGATCGAAATTATCGGGATAGCGGTAGGAATCGACGGCGCCGGAGACGGTTCCCGTCTGAGTGATGACGGAAAAGGGGAAGCCGGTGCGGTAATCGAACATCACGGCCGCGGCCCAGTTACGGAAAGGGAGCGGGAAGTAGCCCCAGCCGAGAAAACGATTGGGGGCGTCCCAGGGCATGGGTCCGAAGTTGTTGGCGACCTGCAACGGTTGATCTACGCTGATGTCCAGGACGGCATTGGAAAGCGCGCGGGAGTGCGTGTAGCTGGCCATCCAGCCGTATTGGCCGCCGAGGGTCTGGCGGACGGAGACGGAGGCTTCGTCGTATGAATCGCGGCGCTGGTTGGTCAACTGGTAATTGCCGCCGAAGCCGTAGCTCAGTGCTTCCGGCTGTATGCTGATGCCGGGAGCCAGGCCGAGCGGGGAATATACAAAGCCGTCGCTGCCGCGTTTGCGCAGGCCTTCGATGGCGGCAGAAATGCGGCGGCCGAAATCGTGCTGGACGCCGGCACTCCATTCGGAGTAACGGGGGAAGCTGAGATTGGGACCGATGGAGAAGGTGCTGACCAGCGGAGCGCCCGCGACGCCATTGGTGTAAGGAACGGTGACCGACTGCTGATCGAGCGGCCGGGCGAACAGCGCCAGGCTGGTGGCTTCGTGGAGGATGGCGTAGCCGACGGTGACCTTGGTATGGCCTTCCTTCCACGGCGCCCAGGAAGCCGCGATGCGGGGCGAAACGGCGGTGGTGCGGACCAGCTCGTCCCAATCCGCGCGCACGCCGGCATCGATAAATAGATTGCCGAGCGGCTGCCAGTGGTCATTGACATAGCCGGAAAGGGCGGTGTTCGGACGCTGGAAGATGCCGCCGCCCTGGAAGGTGGTTTCGGAGAACGGAAGGCCATCGAGACCGATGATCTCGAAGCCGGTGCGGCGGAAAGTGGCGTCGTAATCGAGGCGCTGGGCGTCGGCGCCGATTTGGAATTGATGGCGACCCTTCCGGTTCCACGCCTGAGGGAAGAAATTGGCGAAGAGCTGAAGGCGGCGGCCAGTCTGGGTGGAGGACTGGAAGTAATTGCCGGACCGGCCCTCGGGCGTGATGAGGTAGAGGCTGTCGCCCATCGGAATGGCGCGGTGGTAGACGTCGAGCCAGGCCAAGCCGGTTTCGAGCATGGAACCGCCGCTCCAGGTGTGGTTCTCCTTGACGCCGGTCATGAATTCGTGGTCGGTGAAGGCCAGGGTGGTGGAATCGGGATCGAGGACTCCGAGTCCGGCGTGGGCCTGGTGGCCGAAATTGGTGAGGACGTCGGTATAGAGGATATCGGCGGAGGTGAGATTCACCTGGGTGTGAAAGAGGTTGCCGGCAGCCCAAAGCTGGTTGCTGTTCTGGCCGGAGGGGAGACCGGTGATGATGCCGCTGTTGTATTCGCCGTCGAAGCTGTCGGAGAACCAGGCGCGGCCTTTGACGATGGGGCCGGAGATGCCGGCACGCGGCGTCCAGTCGCCGAAGTGGAGGCCGCCGCGGGTATCGAGACCGGGAATGAAGTTGGTGGCGGTGTATTGCAGCTTGTCGGTGCCGTTATCGGTCTGGATGACGAGGGTGCCGGCGGAACCGCCGCCGAGCTGCGGAGATTCGCGGGCAGACGTGAGCGTGACCTCGCGCACGCCTTCGACCGCCAGGCGGGTAGAGAAACGGTTATCGATGGGATCGGTGATGTCGAAGCCGTTGAGGGAATAGCGGGTCTGGTCTTCGGCGCCGCCGTGAAAATGGAGACCGCCGGACGGGTCCTGGATGACGCCAGGCATCAGCTTCATGGCATTGCGCAGGCTGTGACTGGAGGGATAGGGGATGTCGTTGATTTCCGTGCCGCTCAACTGCTGCTGCTGATCGGTCTGGGCGGGATCGACGGAGGTGGGCAGTTCGCCGACGGTGACGCTCTGAAAGACCTCGCGCTGCGGGTTGAGGACGAGGGTGAGTTCGGTGCCGGCGGAAGGGACATTCACGGATTGCACCAGGCGGAAGAAGCCGGCGCGCTCCACGGTCACCTGGTAAGGGCCGGGCGCGGCCAGCGAGATTTCAAACGCTCCGGTGGGACCGGTGGAGGCTTCCTGAGCCGCGTATGGAGCGGCCTGTGCGGCGACGCGCGCCTGGGCTACCGGCGCTCCATTTTCATCTACTACATGACCGGTAAATGCAACCTGAGCCTGGGAAGCGCTGGAGAAAACAAAGCCGGCAAAGAGAAGGAATATGAATGCCCTTTGGGTCAAGGTCGTCCCCTGTGCGTACATGGTATCGCGATGGAGATCGCGCCTCGACAGGCTCGATGAGGCCAGTAGGGGGAGAACGCACGGTAGGGCGGATTGGGATCAGGGATCGGGGATCGGGCATTAGGGATCAGGGACGCGAGGACTCGCGTTGTTGCGGATCGGGCCCGGTGCCCTGTTGGAAGACCGCTCCTTCCAGTCGCGGCTCGGATCGGGGCTCGCGCGGTCAAAGTAGGAGGAAACCCCAGCAGGGGCATCGCGTACGATCCGCAATCATGCGGGTCCTCGCGTCCCTAATCCCTGATCCCTGACCCCTTGAACCTCTACTCTTCGCGCAGGGCGCGGGCGGGGTCGATGCGGGTGGCGCGGCGAGCCGGAATGCAGGTGGCGGCAACCGCGACAGAGGCCAGCAACGCCACCACGGAGAAGATGGTTGCCGGATCGCCGGCGGTCACGCCGAACAACAGCGAGCCGAACACGCGGCCGACGGCCTGGGAGGCCGCAACACCGACAGCCAGCCCTGCCGCCACGGGCGCCATGCCCTGGCGAAGGACCATGAGGAGAATTCCCGCGGGCCTTGCGCCGAGAGCCATGCGGATGCCCATCTCGTTGGTGCGCTGGCCCACGGTGAAGGAAACGACGCCGTAAATGCCGATGCTGGCCAGCAGCAGCGCGGCACCGGCGAACAGGAGCACCAGCGTCATCTGAAAGCGGCGAGGCGCGACGGATTCCGCAACCAAGTCATCCATGGTACGCATGGGAGGAACGGGCATCTGCGAATCAAGAGCGCGGATGACGCTGCGAAGGGCGGTAGCGGCGGCGGCCGGCGGGATGGCAGTACGGACCGCCAGCGAAATGTTGCCGTAGTTGCGGCGCCAATACGGAATGTAGACGGTCGCGGAGGGCGGACGGCTGAGGCTGGAGCCGTGAATATCACCCACTACACCGACGACCTCGACGAGCGGACCGGTGTCAGCTCCAATCCGCATGCGTTTGCCGAGCGGATCCATGTGCGGCCAGATGACAGCGGCGGCGCGGTCAGAAATCAGAACCACCTGACGGTCGCGATCGTGTTCGTCGAAGACGCGGCCGGCGTGGAGCGGAATGCCGAGGGTGCGGAAGTACTCGGGATTCACCTGGCGGACATCGGCCAGCGGACGCTGGGTCATGGGCAGGTTCGAGCCTTCGGCGGCCACAAAGTTATTTTGACCTTCACCGGCCAACGGCAGCTGATTGTTCATGCCGGCGGAAACGACGCCGGGCAGCGCGGCCACGCGATCGAGGAGCAGGCGCTCAAACTGGCTGCGTTTGTCCAGGGTGGGATAGCGGCTGCCGGGAAGGCTCAGATCGACGGTGAGGATCCGCTCGGGACGGAAACCTTTATCGACCTGGAGCAACTGGATGAAGCTGTGGAGCAGCAGGCCGGCAGCGATGAGGCAGAGAGCGCTGAGGCCAACTTCGAGGGAGACCAGGAGTTCGCGGAGGCGGCCGTTGGTGTGGCTGGCGGTGGAGCCGCGAGACGCGGTTTTCAGGCCTTCCTGCGGATCGGCGCGGGCGAAACGCCAGGCGGGGAGGAGCCCGAACAGCAGGCCGGCGGCCAGGGAGACGGCGAAATTGAAGGCGAGGAGGCGCAGATCGGGACGGACTTCGTCCAGGCGGGGCAGATCGACCGGCGCCCAGACGACGATAGCTCGAATGCCGGCATAGGCAATGGCCATTCCGAGCGCACCTCCGACGCCGGCGATGAGAATGCTTTCCGCCAGCATCTGCCGCACCAGGCGCGCGGTGCCGGCGCCCAAAGCGCTGCGGACCGCGAATTCGCGGCGGCGGCCGGACGCGCGAACCAGCAGCAGATTGGCGATATTGACGCAGGCGATGAGCAGGACGGCGGCGACGGCGGCGAGTATCAACTCCAGACCGCCGCGCGCGCGGCCGGAAATCTGGGCCTGAAGGCCGACCATGTGCGCGCGCAAATCCATGTGTTCCGGCGCCTGGCGATCAATGGAGGCCTGCAACGCATTCAGCTCGCTTTCGGCCTGTGCCGGCGAGACGCCGGGAGCCAGCGCGGCGATGCAGACGTAGTTGAAATCGCCCACGGGTTCGAGTTCGTCATCGCGCAGGGCGAAGGGCTTCCAGATCTCGGGGCGCTCCGCGGGAACCGGCAGGGCGTAAAGCTGGTTGAGCTTGGGGAAATGGAAATCGGGCGGCAGCACGCCCACCACCTGATAAGCGGCGCCGTTGAGCTGGATGGCGCGGCCGACGAGGGACGGATCGGCGCCGAAGCGGCGACGCCAGAGACCATCGCTGATGAGCACTTCGTGGTCGCGGCCTGGGCGGTCTTCCTCATCGAGCAGCAGGCGGCCAAGACGCGGCTGGACCCCGAGCATGTGGAACAGGCCGGGGGTGACGCGGCCGGCGGAAACAGTCTCGGGCTCGCCGGAACCGGTGAGATCAAGTTTGATCTCGTTGATAATCGCCATCCGCTCGAACGAGTGGAGGCGCTTCCGCCATTCCAGATAATGCATGCCGTTCACGGGCAGCAAGGGGGCGAGATAGGCGAACTTGGGGACGGTCTCGTGAACGACATAAAGGCGGCCGGACTGGCGGTAGGCCAGCGGACGGAGGATGGCAGCATCGACCAGGCTGAAGACGGCGGTGGTGGCGCCGATGGCGAGGGCCAAAGTGGCAATGGCGACCGCGGTGAATCCCGGCGTTTTGCGCAGCGTGCGGGCGGCTAAGCGGAAATCGCTCCACATATGGGCTTATACGACGGAGACGAATTGGAGGTTCGGGAAGTTAGCGGCCGACTGGAGGAACGGGGATAGTAAGGGAGCCGACAGAGTCCGAACCACGGTCAAACACGATAAGACGGACAGAGCGGATCGCTTTTGACACGTTCAAGTCTTGGGAGAACGAAATGCCTTGTTGGAGCGCCTGGTCGTGAGCTTGGGAAGTGAGATGCAGATCGAGCGGGATGATCGGGGTGCGCTGGGAAAGCTCACCCTGAGCATAACCGACGACGGCGAGGCGGAGATGGCCGTCGTAGAAATCGCCGGAGCGGACCAGGGCGAGGTCGCGAAGGTCGATGTGGGCATCGAGGTGAACGAGGCCGCCGGATGAACCGGAGAGTTTGGCCTGCAGCCCGATTTCAGCGGCATCGAACGTAGCGCGGGCGATGGATTCGATGGCCTGCGCGCCGCGGGCGCCGGGCGGGTCCTCCCATGCGTAATAACCGGTTTTGGACTGGATGCGCACACCCTTGCGGGTGCAGGTGACACGCAGCTTGTGCAGCTTGTTATCCCAATTCCTGGCGGGCGGGCAGTAGCCGAGCTGATAACTGGTGCGCATATCGATGATGGCCTGCCGGACCGCGGCGCCGATGTCTTTGCCGACATCCGGCCGGCCGCCGGTCAGGTTGGCGAAAAGGCTCAGCGTTTCGATGCTCTCCATGCCATCGTGGGCGGCGCCATCGACATTATCGGCGCTACCGAGCATGACCTGGCGGACGGGATAGATGGAGACGCGGGAACGATTGAAGGCTTCGCTCATCTGGCGGATCAGCGGAGTAAAATCGACAAAATCGCCGGTATCGGAGCGGCGCGGACCGAGGACCAGCGGCACGCCATCGGTCACCCAGACGATGCTCTTATAACCGGGAACGCGGGAGAGATCGGCGGCGATGGCATCGAGCGCGCGCATGGTGAGCTGAGCTCTTACGGCGACATCGGTATCCACCGGCCGCAACTGCTGGACGGTGCGCAAGGCGTTATCGAGCAGTGGCTTGATCTGGCGGGTCCAGGGGGCATCGCCGGGCGAAGGTGGGCGATCCTCGGGACCGGGGAGGCCGTGAACGGGATAAAGACGGCCATCCAGGCGCAGGATATAGAGATAGACGTAGTCGGCCGTTTCCAGAGACGCGAGCTCGTGAACTAACTGATTGGCGGAGGTGCCGCGGGTACCGAAGGATTCGTTCATCAGGTCGAACAGGATGAGGGTGGCGCGTGGAATATTGGCCGGTCCGCGATTGGTGAACTCCCCGGGAGCAGGCGCGGGAGGCCGGCCGGGAGCGGCTTCGCGATGGTGGAAGAAGGCGATGGCCTGCGGCTTGCCGTTGTCGGTGACGCGAAGCTCATCGGGGCGGAGGTCTGTAACCGGGTCGCCACGGCTATCCAGGGCCACGACGTTGAGATCCACCATTTGGGGTTCGGCCGGCGCCTGATCATCCGGCGGGGGAAGCTGTGCCAGGGCCGGGCAAAGTGCGGCGGCGAGGGTAAACGCCAGACGGGTTCGGCGGGTAGACAAGGCCGCGGCCTCCGGATTGAAATGTACGCCAGGCATGGCGGCAAGGCCATACCCGGAAAGCAGTATTTACAAGCGCACAGGCAGGTAGGAGCACATAGTAAAGATTCAACAGGAGATCGGGCTTAGGCTGGCTCTAAGCAGCTATAATCAAGTGGTGCGAATTGTTGCAGTACTGAGTTTGGCGCTATCGCTGGCGGCGTGCCATCGCAGCGCGCGAAATGACGAGGCGGTGCGCCAGGGCGTGATGGACTACCTGGCGCAAAAAGGCCTGAATGTGCAAGGCATGAATGTTGCCGTGACCGACCTGAAGATGAACGGTAGCCAGGCGGACGCGACGGTTTCGATCACGCCGAAGAGCGGCAACGCGTCGCAAGGCATGTCGATGGAGTACCAGTTGGAACAGCACGGCGACAAGTGGACGGTGACGGGCCGAAAGAATGCCTCGCAGCACGGCGGCGGAGCGATGCCGCCAGGCATGGAGAATCCGCACGGCGGAACGATGCCGGGTGGGGAAAATCCGCATGGCGCAATGCCCGCGCAGCCTGGCGCCGGCTCGAAGATGCCTTCCCCGGAAGATCTGCCTCCCGTCAAGAAACAATGAAACAGGTCGTCATCCTGGGCGGCGGTCCCGCGGGCGCCTTTGCCGCGGAACAACTGGCTTCGGCCGGGATGCGCGTGGTGCTGCTGGACGAGAAACTGGCGTGGGAAAAGCCGTGCGGCGGCGGCCTGACTTATAAGGCATATAGCCAATATCCATTTCTGTTGCATAACTCCACGCCCAAGCGAATCGTAACTGAAACGATGCTGGCGGCGCCGCGGGCGGGCACGGTAAGCCTGCACCTGGACGAGCCGCTGTTGATTTACTCGCGCTACGACCTGAACCGCATGCTGCTGGAACGGGCGGAGCGCGCTGGGGCGCAGATCGAGAAGACGCGCATTACGGCGCTGGAGCGGGGCGGTCCGGGATGGCGGCTGACCACGACCGGCGGCACGATGGAGGCGGATTTCTGCATCGTGGCCACGGGCGCGCGCAACCCCCTGCGGGAGGTGGGAACGCAACTGCGGCCGCAGGACGCGATGTCCGCGCTGGGCTACTATGTTCCGGGCGACCAGGCGAAAATCGATATCCAGTTCCTGCCGCACCTGGAGGGCTACATCTGGATTTTCCCGCGCTGCGGCCACCTTTCCGTAGGAATTTGCGGCAAGGGCGAATCGGCGGGAGCGCTGCGCAAACGGCTGGAGGATTACATGACGCGGCGCGGCATGGCATGGAAGGGCGCGCGGTTTTACAGCCATCTGCTGCCGTCGCTGGAAACGAAATCGTGGAAATCGAACCGGGTGGCGGGCGACGGCTGGATGGCAGTGGGAGATGCCGCCGGACTGGTGGATCCGATCACGGGCGAAGGGCTGTACTACGCAATTCGCTCCGCGGACCTGGCGGCGCGGGCACTGCTTTCCGAAGCCGGCGAAATGGCGGCTGCGCGTTACCGAAAACTACTGCGGCACGATTTCGCGGGCGACCTGGAGCTCGGGTCCCGGCTGGCCAAGCGCGTGTTTCTGGGACGATTCCTGTTCGGGACGGTGCCTTCGCGGATGGTGGAGTTCACGCGGCGCAGCCCGCGGTTTTCGGCGATTATGCGCGATCTGTTCGCGGGCAAACAGCCGTACGTGGGATTGAAACGGCGGCTGCTCGAGAATCTGAACGGCAGCCTGTACGAGATTTTCATGAGCTTCGGCCTGAGCCGTATGGTTCCGGGGCGGCTGGGGGCGAAGCCTTGAACAGGGATTAGGGATTGGGGATCAGGGATTGGGGCGATGAGGACGCGCGGCTTGCAGAATGTTTCGCGCGGTCCTCTGAGGCTTTCCGGGCCGCTTTGCGGCATCTCTGCGTCAAATCAGATCTGAAATGAACCACGCAAAGTCTGAAGAACTTTTTCGGCGCGCTCAGGAGTTGATACCGGGGGGCGTAAATTCGCCGGTGCGGGCGTGCCGGTCGGTGGGAACGAACCCGCCGTTCATCGTGCGCGGCGAGGGCGCGCACCTGTTCGATGCCGACGGCAACGAGTACATCGATTATGTGGGCTCGTGGGGACCGCTGCTGCTCGGCCACCGGCATCCGGAGATCCTGGCGGCTCTGGAAGGCGCGCTGGCCGTGGGCACCAGCTTTGGCGCTCCGACAGAGCAGGAGACCGAACTGGCCGCGGCGATCACGGAAGCAGTGCCTTCCATCGAAATGGTGCGGCTGGTGAATTCGGGGACGGAGGCGACCATGTCCGCCATCCGGGTGGCGCGGGGATTTACCGGGCGCGACCTGGTGGTGAAATTCGAGGGCTGCTATCACGGGCACGTGGATTCGCTGTTAGTGAAGGCGGGATCGGGCGTGGCGACGCTCGGCATCCCGGATACGCAGGGCGTGCCCAAGGCGTTCGCGGATACGACCATCGCGCTGCCGTATAACGATGCCGGGGCGGTGGAGGAAGCGTTCCGGCGGCGCGGGCGGGAGATCGCGGCGTTGATTGTGGAGCCGGTGGCGGGGAATATGGGTGTGGTGCCGCCCGCGCCGGGGTATCTGGAAGCGCTGCGGGAAATTACGGAGCGGCACGGCGCACTGCTGATTTTCGATGAGGTGATGACGGGCTTCCGGGTGGCGTTCGGCGGGGCGCAGGCGCGGTACGGGATCCGTCCGGATCTGACGACGCTTGGGAAAGTGATCGGCGGCGGCCTCCCAGTGGGAGCATACGGCGGACGGCGGGAGATTATGAGCCGGGTGGCTCCGGCGGGACCGATTTACCAGGCGGGAACGCTTTCCGGAAACCCGCTGGCGGTGGCGGCGGGGCTGGCCATGCTCCGACACCTGAAGGCGCATCCCGAAGTCTACGAGGTGCTGGAACGGCGCGCGGCCGAAATCTGCGCAGCCGTTCCGGCGGGAATGACCGTGAACCGCGTGGGTTCGATGTTCACGTTATTCTTCACGGCGCAGGCGGTGACGGATTACGAATCGGCCAAGCGCAGCGATACGGCACGGTTCGGGCGTTTCTACCGGGCCATGCTGGAGCGGGGCGTGTACCTCGCGCCGTCGCAATTCGAAGCCGCCTTTGTTTCCGCGGCGCACACAGTTGAAGACGTGCGCCGCACCGTGGCGGCGGCCCGAGAGGCCTTTTCGGACTAGGTTGTCGGGCGGCAGACCACAAACGGCGGCTCGCGCCACTGCTACGATGATCTGTCGGCCGGTAATTTAGCTGGCGCTGGCGTTGGCCGCGACCAACTGGCTGTTGGAAGTGGACCAGATCCCCGAAATGCTGCCGCCTGCCGAAAGGAACAGCGCCGCGGATGCCAGGGCTACGAAGGCCATTAAGAGCGTGTATTCGATCAAGTCCTGTCCTTGATCGTCTTTCCAGAACGCGAGTATCTGCTTCGTCATTTTCAATTTCCCCAAATCTTAGAATGGGCCTGCGTATATCAATAGCATGCACCCGCCGTATAACCAATTACATTTTTGAGCCATGACGATGGATATTAGCGGATATCAGAAATAAGATAATCCCGCGGCGCGGACAAATCCGGCCTCCGGGTTTACTTACTATGAATTCGCTTGCAATTGGGAGAGAACTTTGCCGAGAGTGCGGGCCGCCTGGTCCACCTGCTTTTCGGTGAGGATGTAAGGCGGGAGAAAGCGCAGCACGGTATCGTGCGTGCAATTGATGAGGATGCCTTCCGCCATGGCATCGAGGACGGCCTGCTTGCCCGGCACGGTCAACTCCATGCCGAGCATGAGGCCGAAGCCGCGCACCTCCTTCACCACGGCGTGCTTGGACGCCAGATTTTCCAACGTGTGGCGGAAGTAAGCGCCGACGGCGCGGATGGTCGGCAGAAGCTCGTCCAGCACATCGAAGAATTCGAGCGCCACGCGGCAGGCCAGCGGTCCGCCACCGAAGGTGGTTCCGTGCATGCCGGGGCGGATGCTGGCAGCGGCGCGCTCGTTGGCGAGAACAAATCCCATGGGGATCCCGCAGGCCACGGGCTTGGCGGCGACGGCGACATCGGGCAGGACCGGCGACTCCAGACGCTGATAGGCGAAATAAGTACCGGGCCGGCCGACGCCGCATTGCGTTTCATCCATGATGAGGAGCGCGTTATGGCGGTCCGCCAATTCGCGGGCCTTGGAGACGAATTCCTGCGCGAGGGGATAAACGCCGCCCTCGCCCTGGATCATTTCGAGGACGATGGCAGCGGTGCGCTCGCCGGCGGCTGCTTCGAGAGCAGCGAGATCGTTGGCGGTCACAAAGCGGGCGCCGGGCACGAGCGGCTCGAAATCCTGCCGGTACTTGGCCTGGCCGGTGATGGAGAGTGCACCCATGGTGCGGCCGTGGAAGGAGTTTTCGAGCGCGATGACCTCGAACTTGTCGCTGTGAATGGCGCGGCCATGGGAATGCGCCATTTTGAGTGCGCACTCGATGGCTTCGGTGCCCGTATTGGCGAAAAAGGCGCGGGCCAGTCCGCTGGCGTCGCAGAGGCGTTTGGCCAGCGCTCCCTGGTATTGGTGGTAGTACAGGTTGGAGCAGTGAACCAGCAGGCCGGCCTGTTCGCGAATCACCTTGAGAATGCGCGGATGGGCATGGCCCAGGGCGTTCACACCGATGCCGGAAAGAAGATCGAGATAGCGGCGGCCTTCCAGGTCGTAAAGGTAACTGCCTTTGCCGCGCGCCAGAACGAGCGGGTAACGGGCATAGTTCTGCAACAGATATTGCCGCTCCAGGTCCTGGATTTGCTGAGCAGACTGGTCGACGGCGGAAGGAAGGACGCTGGTCATTTCCTCATGATAACGAATCGGTGGGAACGGAGCGGATCGGCAACCGCGACAAGATCCAAAAAATCCGGAGGACCGCTCGCTCACGCTCGCGGCTCGGATTGGGGCTTTCGGTTGATGCGGATCTGCCGGCTGTCTGTATGTGGCATTAGCACCGGCTGAGTCTATGAGCCGCCTCAAGCGCGCGTTACGGCCGGGAGGTTTCGAACAGGGCGGTGGCCTGGTGGGCTCTGGCAAGTTCGCGGCCACGGGTCTCGCCAAGAATGGAGATGGCGGTGGCGAGCGCGTCGGCCTCGACCGCGCGGCGGGCGATAACGGTGACGACGGGCGCGCGGGTAAGGCCCATGCCGGTAGCGGGATCGATGATGTGGGAATAGCGGACGCCGCCGGCATCGAGGTGCTGCTCGGAATCGCCGGAAGTCGAAACGGC
>DATJMP010000254.1:0-7794 GCA_035508655.1 Bryobacteraceae bacterium | reverse complement strand
AAAAATCCCGTGCCGTTCACCGCAAGGAGGTTGAGCGGGGCGGGCGAGTTCGACGTGTTGCGAATGCGGAAGAGCGTCACGGCCGATTCGGTGGGGTAGACTTGGCCGAGGTCGAGCGAGGCCGGCGCGGGTGTCTCTACGTTCCCGTTCACCATGTACAACGAAAACTGGGCAAAGGCGGGAGGCGCCAGGCAAACCGCCATCAGGATCAGTGCGCGTCTCATGGCTTGGTCACGGTGACTGTCGGAGGTCCGATCGAAATGGAAGAGGAGGATGAGGAAGAAGCCGCCGTAGTGCCGGCCGAATGGCCGGCTCCCAAGACGCCCGCGGCGGCCGCTGCTCCCGCCAGCACCGCGACGATCAACCACTTCCTGTGCTTTCCGTTGGCCGCGGCAGCCGGGTGCGCCGCCCCGCTGCCCGCCTCCGCGATGTATTGGAAGGACACGATGCCCGCGTGCGCCTGCTCCCGCGAGGCGATGACTCGAATCTCGAACCGGCCTGAAGTCCGGTTCAGGATCAGACCGCTCAGCGATGCGCGGCCGGACGGATCGGTAATGGCCACGGCTGTGCGCAGGCCGTTGAAAAACGTGCCGGTGGGCCCGTCTTCGGGGAGGTGGAAGCTGATCGCCGCGCCTTCCACCGGCTTGCCGCTTTCATCCGTGACTTCCACCGTGAGTGGACGGGGGCTACGGCTGCCGGGTGCATGTACGGCGCCCTCGCCTTCGACCACTCGAATCTGTAAGATGGCGATCTGGGCATTCGCCGCGGCTGCCAGCGCCAGGACCAGCGCCGGGAGCCGAAACCATCGTTTCGGCACGATCGCTTCTGTGAAAAATCATACTAATCCGAGCGCCCGATTCGCAAGTTTGAGCTAGATCCTTCGTACCAGGACAGCGGTGATGTTGTCCGGACCGCCGGCTTCCCGTGCCGCCTGGATCAGGCGCCGGCAGCTTTCCTCCAGCTCGACACCGGAGCGGCCCCTTTCCAGAATCTGCTCCAGTTGGGCTGTTTCCACCACGCCGTGCAGGCCGTCGCTCGAAATCAGGAGCAGCATGCCCGGCCGCAGATCCACGGAATAATAATTCACTGCCAGAGGCGTGGCGGCGCCAATCGCCATGGTCAGCACGTGCCGCCAGGGATGGTGGGCCAGGCTCTCTTCGTCCAAACCCATGGGGCGACCCACTTCGTTTACCCACGTCTGGTCATCGGTGATTTTATGCAGCCCGCTTTCGTCCAGCAGGTAGGCGCGGCTGTCGCCGACGCTGGCAATGGTTATGCTGCCATTCACTTCCATGGCTGCCACCAGTGTGGTGCCCATGCCTTCCAGAGAGGCATCGTTATGCGCCGCATCCAGCACCCGGCGGTTGGCCTCTTCCACCGCGCGCAGCAGTATCTGGGAATCGCGCGCCCCCGCCTCCCGCACGATCTCCGCCACCGCATCCACCGCCATGCGGGACGCGCATTCGCCCGCCTTGGCGCCGCCCATACCGTCGGCCAGTACGTATAGCCCGAGACCGGGATCGGCCAGGCAGTAATCCTCATTGTTCGGTCTGACGCAGCCTTTGTCTGTCAACGCACAGGCTTCCAGCATCAAAAGAACTGTATCACGGGAACACTACTGGGAAGGACTAGAACTAGGACCGGAACCGGCATTTTGGAACCCCAGGCAATCCCTTTCCGAATATCAGGTAGAGGGGCGCAGCGTTCCGCTGACCAGCCCTGAACGAAGGATAACCAAATGAAACGCTTCCCAACTTCCTCTTTTTGCAATGCCGCCCTCGCGGGTTTGATCGCGGCCTGTGCATTGATCGCTCAACCGGCGCCTCGTTATCGATTTGCGCAGGGCTTCGGCGGCGGAATGATCGGCAACGGATTACTTCACGGCACCGTTACCGGCGCTCCGTTTTCGGCCACAGAGACGACCAAGTCGCAACGCACCCTGAGTAATGGAACGCAAATCCTGAACCAGCAGGAATCCAATGTCTACCGCGACGCCGAGGGGCGCGTCCGAATCGACTCCACGATCACTCGCCCAGCATCCACAAGCGGAGGCACGCCGACTACCACCCAGGTGAGCACGATTTATGATCCGGTTGCCGGCTATATCTACCGCCTGAACCCGGCCAAGATGACTGCTGTCCAATCGCCGATACCGAAGCGGAACTCATCGTCATCATCATCATCGACCAGCACTCCTCCGAAGCGCACGCCTCCTGCCGGGGTCACCGTGCAAACCCAGAGTCTGGGGACTTCCACGATTAATGGTGTAACCGCGAATGGCACACAGGTGACCACGACCATTGCGGCGGGAACATTCGGGAACTCGGCGGCGATTCAGAACGTTCGCATCACCTGGACCTCACCGGAATTGCAGATTCCCGTCCAGATCACCGTCTCCGGCCCGCAAACCGGCAACAGCTCCATGAATCTCACCAACATCGTTCAGGCCTCGCCGGACGAGTCGCTGTTCCAGGTTCCTTCCGGATACACGACCACGCAGGCCCACGCACGAGGGGGAGCGCGTCCCGCGTTTCGGCGGTGAGCCGCTGACCCCCGGGGAGGCAACCGGCCGCGCATGGCGAGCCGTCCGGATCCGTCCTATGATGGACGAATGCTCGCACGGCTTGCGACAGTGCTTTGCTTCGTGACGACGGTATGCCTCCCGCAATCGCCTCCGCCTGATCCGCTTCTTACATGGCTGAACCATCTCGCCCAGAAGCAGCTCGACGGCCGCGAGCGCGCCATCGCCGCGATCCGTACACCTGCCGATGCCGACCGGCGCAAGGCGATGGTGCGCGCCAGGCTGACCGAACTCATCGGGGGCCTGCCGCAGTACAACGGGCCCCTCAACGCCCGCGTCACGGGTCGCCTCCAAAGCGATACGCACACCATCGAGAAAGTGATCTTCGAAAGCCTTCCCGGCTTCTACATCACCGCCAACCTGTACCGGCCGAACACGCCGGGACGGTACCCCGCGATTCTGGTGCCCTCCGGCCACACGCAGGAAGGCAAACCCGAAGTGCAGGTTCTGGCGGCCAACCTGGCGGCCAAGGGATTCATCGCGCTGGCCTACGACCCGATCGGGCAGGGTGAACGGGAGCAGACGTATCTGCCGCAACTCGGCCGGGCGCTTTCCGGCGGCGGCGGCAACGAGCATCTCGAACTCGGCGCCCGCAACCTTCTGATCGGCGAGAGCGTGGCGCGATACTTCATCTTCGACGCCAAACGCGCGGTCGATTATCTGGTGAGCCGGCCCGACGTGGACCCCGATCGCATCGCCGTAACCGGCTGCTCGGGCGGCGGCGCGATTACCACTTACGTAGGCGTGTTCGAACCGCGCGTGAAGGCGGCCGCGCCAGGCTGCTCCATCAACTCCTTCCGCACTCTGTTCACCGGCCCTACACCCGATTCGGAAATGAGCCTCCCGGCATTTCTTGCGAGCGGCCTCGACGCGGCCGACTTCTTCGAAGTCGCCGCTCCGCTTCCCTGGTTGATGATGTCGACCACCGAAGATTACTTCATTCCGGAGAGCGCGCGGGCAGTTTACACGGAAGCCCGCCGCTGGTACGAACTCTATGGCGCGGGAGACCGCGTCCAGTTCTTTGTCGGCACGGGGCCGCACGGAACACCACGCGACTCGCGAGAAGCGATCTACCGCTGGATGATCCGCTGGCTCGCCGGCGGCAAAGGCGATCCGACGGATCGGCCGGTGAAGCTTTATTCGAACCTCGAACTGCAGGTGACCAGGAGTGGCAACGTCGATGGCGAACCGGGCAGCCGGAAGCTGTACCAGATCATTGCGGACGAGTTCCAGGCGCGCCGGCAGAAGCGTAGCATCCCCGAATTGGAGGCGGAACTGCGGCGCTTGGGCGTTCCCGCGGCCGACCCGGCTCCATCGGCGGCCACCACATCGAAAACCGAGGGCGCGGACTTCACCATCGAAGAGATTCGCTTTGACAGCGATCCGGGCGTCCCGGTCTCCGCCAGGCTGTACCTTCCGAAATCTCCTGGCCGCAAGCCAGCCGTCGTGATGTTCGAAGAGAAGCGGTTGCCGGTGCCGCTCTACGTACAGCGAAGCCAATCGACGGCGGCCATGGCCGAGGCGCTGGTGCGGTCGGGACAGGTGGTGATGGAAGTGGATCCCCGCGATTCCCCCGCCGCATACGAGGGCCGGCCGTTCCTCGGCAATTGGATGACGAACGAGCGAGCCGACCTGGTCGGCCGGAACCTCGCGGCCATGCGCGCGCACGACCTGTTGGACGCCCTAAACGTGCTGGCGGCGCGCCCGGAGGTGGAGGCGAACTCGATTCGCGGCTATGCGCGCGGCGTCAAGGGATTCTGGCTGCTGCTTGCCGCCGCGGTCGATCCGCGCCTCGGCCGGATCTGGCTCGACCGAACGCCATGGAGCTTTGCCGCCGGACTCGAAGCTCCGCTCATGGACCACCTGTTCGACGCCATGATTCCGGGCTTCGCGCTTCACTGGGACATCGCGGACCTGGTAGAAGCGGTTGGCAGCCGCCGCGTGTTCTGGACCGATCCGGCGAACTGGATGAACCGCGTGGTGGCGCTCGGCGCGCCATACCGCTACCGCATTGTCGATGAGAGCGACAAACCGCTGATCGAAGAGTTTCTCCGGTGAACGCCAGCGTCGATTACCCTGACCCGGGAGCCAACATGCAACGTGTACCACATCGGACGGGCCGGCCGTTTGCGGGTGTGGTGGCGACCGGCGGTCGCGGAACCATATGATGACCATATATGCCGGACTTTCATTTTTACGAGCCTTCGAATGGCCACAACCTGCTGCACGATCCGTTCAAGGCGATCGTGGCTCCGCGGCCGATCGGCTGGATCTCCACCCGGGACGCGGAGGGCCGCGTCAACCTGGCTCCTTACAGCTTCTTCAACGCCATCTGCGACCGGCCGCCCATGGTCATGTTCAGTTCATCCGGGTGGAAGGACACCGTGTCCAATATTCAGGCGACCGGCGAATTCGTCTGTAACCTGGTGACGCGTGAATTGGCGGAGGAGATGAACCAGACCTCGGCCGGCCTGCCGCACGGCGAAAACGAATTTGAATTCGCCGGCCTGGCCGCGGCTCCGAGCCGGGTAGTAGCTCCGCCGCGCGTCGCGGCAGCCCCCGCGGCGCTCGAATGCCGCATGGTCGAGATTATCCAACTGCACGACCGCGAAGGCGCGAAGCTCGACCAATACGTGACCATCGGCGAAGTGGTCGGCGTACATATAGACCGCGCCTATCTGAAGGACGGTCTTTTCGATCTTCTTGCCACCCATCCGGTACAGCGGGCCGGCTATGCCGCGGATTACACCGAGGCGACAACCGGCTTCAAGATGAAGCGGCCGGACATGCGGACCCGAATGGCGTCCCTCTGAGGTCAAGCGGCTCCGGGAAAGCGTTAAGCTTTACCTGAAAGGGCAAAGCGCATGCAATCCATCCCGCGCCGCCGTTTTCTCAAACAGGCCGGCCAGGCAACCGCGGCCGGATATCTCGCTCCCCGGCTCGCCTCCGCAGCCGGCCGCATTGCCATCCTCGCCGATCCGGCTGACAGTCTCATTTCCAAGCCACCCGTCCAGTGGGCCATCGGCGAATTGCGTCAAGCCGTGGAGCACAAGGGCGCGGTCTGCGTGCTGGCGCCGGCTGCCGCCGCGGCGGGGGATTTCGCATTTGCCGTTGCCATCGCGGCCGCAAGTCCCGCGCTGCCGTCCGAGGCCTTCCGCTTGAGTCCCGAAACTATTGCCGGCAAGCCCGCAGGGCGTGTTTCTGCTTCCGACGCCCGCGGGTTCGTCTATGCCGTGACCGAACTGGCCGATCGCGTCCGCCACGGCGGCGATCCGGTGACCGCGCTCACGGTCGCGACTCCCCTTGAGGCTCAGCCCGCCAATGCCGTCCGCAGCATCGCCCGCGCGTTTGTCAGCGACGTGGAGGACAAACCCTGGTTCTACGACCGCGAGTTCTGGCGCGCTTACCTCACCTCGCTGGCCACCAACCGCTTCAATCGTTTCAGCCTCACGCTCGGCCTCGGCTACGACTTCCCGCGCAACGTGGTGGGAGATTACCTGCACTTTCCTTATCCCTACCTGCTCGATGTGCCGGGTTATCATGTGCGCGCCGTGCCGCTCGCCGACGCCGAGCGGGACCGCAACCTGGCCGCGCTTCGATTCATCGGCGAAGAGGTGGCCCGCCGCGGCCTCGAGTTTCAACTCGGCATCTGGACGCACGCTTACCAGTGGACCGATAGCCCTCATTCCCATCACCACATCGAAGGCCTCACACCGGAAACCCACGCCGCCTATTGCCGCGACGCCTTGGCCCTGCTGGTTCGTACCTGCCCGTCCATCCAGGGCCTCACCCTGCGCGTGCACGGCGAAAGCGGTATTCCCGAAGGCAGCTACGATTTCTGGCGCACGGTTTTCGAGGGCATCGTGCGCGCCGGCCGCCCCATCGAGATCGACATGCACGCCAAGGGGCTCGACAGCAAGATGATGGACGTGGCCGTCTCCACCGGCATGCCGGTGAAAATCTCGCCCAAGTACTGGGCGGAGCACATGGGCCTGGGCTATCAGCAGGCTGCCATCCGGGAACTGGAGATGCCCCAAACCGGTCACGAGAACGATCCCGTGTTCAGTCTGAGCAGCGGCTCGCGGCGTTTTCTCCGCTACGGTTACGGCGACCTGTTTCAGCGCGGGCGCCGCTACGGAGTCCTGTTCCGGCTTTGGCCCGGCACCCAGCGCATGCTGCTTTGGGGCGATCCGGCCATGGCCGCGGCTTACGGCCACGCCTCGCATTTTTGCGGCGCCTCCGGCATGGAAATCTGCGAGCCGCTGTTCTTCAAGGGCCGCGAGGGCACCGGCCGGCCCGGTGGCCGCTGCGGATACATCGATCCGTCCTTGAATCCCGCGGGCGGAGATTGGGAAAAGTACGCCTACACCTATCGCCTCTGGGGGCGGCTCCTATACGATCCCCAGGCGGAACCGGACCAGTGGCGGCGCTACCTGCGCACCGAGTTCGGCGCGGGCGCCCGTCCCGTGGAAGACGCGCTTGCCCACGCCAGCCGCGTCCTGCCGCTGCTGACCACGTCCCACCTTCCTTCCGCTTCCAATCGCGGTTACTGGGTGGAAGTGCCGGCCAACATGCCTATGGCAGAAGGCGGCGCGCCCGTGCCCTACAGCGACACGCCGGAGCCCAAGCGATTCGGCACGGTGAGCCCGCTCGATCCGCAGCTTTTCTCGCCGGTAGAGGATTGCGCCGCCGAACTGTTGCGGCAAGAGGCCGGCGCCCGGTATTCCCCCATCGAAGTGGCTCAGTACTTCGAGGACTCCGCCGCGGCCGCCGGCCGCGCGCTCGAATCGGCCGCCGGGCAGACACCTGCCGACAATCGTTCTGCTCTCCGCCGCGTGGAGGAGGATGTGCGGATCCAGATGGGACTCGCGCAGTTCTACGCGGCGAAACTCCGCGCCGGGGTGCTCTTCGAAATCTACCGCCGCACCGGCCATCCGCAGGCGCGGGAACGCGCGGTCGCGTCCTATCACAACGCGCGCGCCACGTGGGCCGCCATGGCGGAACGCGCACGCGGCGTCTACGTCGCCGACCTCACTTACGGCGAAGCGCCCGTGCGCCGCGGACATTGGACCGACCGGCTTCCTGCCATCGATCAGGATCTGGCAGCCGTGGAGGCCGCCCGTTTCGCGGCAAGTGCCGAACCGTCCGATCGTGTTCTCCGCGCCATCGAAGCCGCTTCTGCGCGGCCGGCGCGTTCGTCGGTTCGCTCTAAG
>DATJMP010000253.1:0-2799 GCA_035508655.1 Bryobacteraceae bacterium | reverse complement strand
TAGCTCCTGTCCATGCCGTTCTCGAAACGCTGGCCAGCATCGCTGCCCACAGTGTGCCGTCGCCAACAATCGTTCGAAAGGCCTGCAATTCGCCGCTCGCATCACACCTCTGCCGGACAGCGTCTAGAAGCCCGACTGCGCCTGCCCCCTCGGCTGAGACAAACAGTTAAGACATAGTTCGCCGTCCGCTGAAAGTTCATTGTACGGCGGTTGGTTCTGACTGCAAAATTGCGGTCATGGAAGACCGCGGTTTCTTTCTCACCTTGCAAGCCATTCGCAGACAACTGGCCGCCATGCCCAACGATCTCTACCTGGTTCGCCTGATTCACCACCAGACTCGACAGGCGTTTCCCGGCGAACGGCTCTGGACGGCCGAGCAGTTGGCAACGGCGGCCACCATCCGCTTTCTGCGCGTGCGCAACCGCGAGGGCTGCGACGTCTATGTGCAGCCCTACGACGGCAATCGCAACGCTGGTTACATTCTCGTCGACTTGGATCACGCGCGGCCGACAACCATCGCCACCATGCGCGCCCATGGGCACGACCCATGTGTGGTCTTGCAGACCAGCGCCGCTCATCTGCAAGCCTGGATTCGTCTCAGCACCTCGCCGCTGCAACCGTCGGTAGCAAGTGCCGCTGGCAAGTGGTTGGCGGCAGCTTATGGAGGCGATCCCGCCAGCACCGACTGGCGTCATGTGGGCCGGCTCGCCGGTTTCACCAACCAGAAGCCCGCGCGGCGCACACCGGCCGGCTCCGCCCCTTGGGTGAAGGTCGTGAGCACGCAAGCCGGGGTGGCGCCGCAAGCCGAGGCCCTGCTGCAATGGGCACGCCAATGGACGTCGCGGCCTCCGGCAATCCCCTCCCGCCCCACCATGCCTTCGGAGAATTCCTTCCCGGCCACCATCGCCGCATCGATAGCCACCGACCTCTACCAGGCTTGTCTCCAGCGCTGGCACATCCGCCAACGCTTTCCCCAACCCGACTGGAGCATCGTCGATTGCTGGGTCGCGCGGCACTTGCTCCGGCAGGGTTGGCTTCCCACCCAAGCGATGGAAATTCTCCGCCTCGCCAGCCCACACTTTCCCCGCCGCCACGGTAACCCCGACGACTATCTGCGCCGCACCGTCGCCCGCGCGGCTTTCCCTTTCCCTCCCCGCCCGGTGTGTGCCGATCATGCGCTCGTCTCCATCCCCCTGGACACACCCTGCATCTGTTCGAACTCTGCCGGCGGCCGATACCCCAACGCCGAGTGCAGCCGCTTCTGGTTATAAACTTCGTCGATGAATCGCCCTATCGAAGCCCGCGCCTCCGCTAGATCACGGTACTCCTGGCGATACACCTCTTCGTATTTCAGGGTTTTCATCCACGACTCGCAGCTCGCATTTTCCCAAGGGCTCGATTTGTGGCTCATGCTGATTTCCAGCCCGTGGGCCTTCAACATGTCCGTGTAATCTCCCGAGGCATACTGGCTGCCGCGATCGGAGTGATGCACACACCCGGCCGGCGGGCGCCGCAGTTCCAGCGCCTGGCGCAACGCCGCCAACGGCAGATCGTCTTCCACCCTTGTGTCCAGCGCCCAGCCAATCACACGCCGCGAATAGGCGTCGATCACCACCGCCAGGTACACGAACTCCGCCTCCAACCGGATGTAAGTGATGTCGGCCACCCAGAGCTGGTTGATGCCGCTGAGCGTCATCTGCCCGGCCAGATTCGGATAAACACATCGGTTGTGGCTGGAATCGGTGGTCACCACGAACTTTCGCTTCCGGATGCACAGCAGGTTGTCCTCCCGAAGCAATCGGTAAACCCGTTTGGGATTGACCTCCCACCCCTCCCGGCGCAGGGCGGCCGTGATCCGTGGCCGGCCGTAGCCGGGCCATTCCAGTGCGATCCGCTGGATGGCGTCGCGCAAGTCCATGTCGCGATCCGGCCGCATAGCGACGGCTTCTTCATAGCGGTACCAGCTGGCGCGGCTCACGCCGCCCAGTTCCACCATCCGCGCAATCGTCAGTCCCCGGTCGGCTTTCACTTCTTCTTGGACCCTCCGGTAGACCGCGGATTTCCACTCAGTGCCTGCAGCATCCGCTGCTCCTCGATGCGCTGCAAGCACCCCTTCAAAAAATCGATCTCCAGCGCCTGCTGACCGACCTTGCGCTCCAGTTCCGCGATCCGGCCTTCCGACCAGCGCTGCTTTCCGTTGCCTGGGAACACATTACCCGGACCCTGCCGGAACTCGCGCCGCCAGCGATGCAATACGTTGGGGTTTACCTCCAACGCCCGCGCCGCCTCAACGATGGATACCCCTTGTTCCAGCCGCCGCACGGCGGCCAGTTTGAACTCTTTGGTGAACTGCCTACGTGACAACCCCATGACTCAATTCTCCATTCAATGGATTCTGAGTCTTAACCATTTGTCTCAAAACGGGGGACAAGTCCAATTCGTCACCACCATTTCGGCGAAGGTGAATACGAAAAGCCGGAGCGCATCATCCAAGCACTTCTCAAAGAGAATGGAGCCATCGGCCTGAACAAGAGCATAGTGCGCGTAACCGCCGAAGGAGCTGAAGCTCCACCGGGCAACGATGTGCGATCGCCACAGACTTACGTCGGCCCCGCTCGAACCGAGAACTTCGCGTCTCCCGAACCAATGGCGCACACCGTGGAGCGGACCTACAGCCTGTCACCGCGACTGGGATTTAAATCAGTGGGGACTCTGCGGCTCGTGGAGCGTTGGGGCTGAGAGTGGCAAGCTCGGATCGCGATCGGGCAAAATCGTGTTTCAATTTCACGGTCGCGGCCT
>DATJMP010000252.1:0-13749 GCA_035508655.1 Bryobacteraceae bacterium | reverse complement strand
CTGCAACTGCTTGCGGCGGCCGCCGTAATACTCCGCCAGCGCCGGCCGGCCGAGCGCGGCTTCCAGATCCGCGGCCCATTGCAAAGCCATGGCGAGGTGCATATCGAACAGCGCCGCGCCGCCGTCCTCGTCCTGCGGCGCATTGCCGCTGGGCCACGCGGGCACCCAGTCGAAATAACGCCACCAGGGCAGCGTCTTTAACGAGCCGTTCTCCTTCTGATAACTCTCGAAGAAGCTCAGCACCGCGCGCACGCCGGGCAGCATGGAGCGCACGAATTCCGGCTCGTCCACGTACCGCCAGTAGTCGTGCACCATGCCGATCCACCACAGCGAAAAGCCCGGGATGAACTGCTCCAGCCGCGTAGGATACCGGCTCATGGTGGCGCCCTCGCTCTGGCGGGAATTGTCGATCAGCTCGATGGCATTGCGCATCAGGCGCGCGTCGCCGCTGTTGAAGAGCGAAATCAGGCACTGCACGCGCGTATCGCCCACGTATTGGAGCTGCTCGTAGTAGGGGCAGTCCATGTAGGTTTCGTGGGCGCACAGGCGCGCGGTTCGCCAGCCGACGTCCAGCATGCGCTCGATTTCTGGCGAATCGGATTCGAATCGGGCGCGCCGCACGAAGGGGTAACCGACGTAAGTAGCGCGGAGGTCGTCGATGGTGAGCGGCGCGGCGGCCGTTTCGATTTCGAGCTGGATATATCGGTACGTGCGCCACCACAACGGGCGGAAGGCGCGTGCCGCGCCGCCGTCGGGCGCGAACTGATCGCGATAGCCGATGAAGCGCTTGCCTTCGACCTCGTTTCGGTTGCCCTTATCGAGGCCGCGGACGCCCGGCCGTTGCGGCTCGTAGAGCGACTCGGCGTACCCGATGCGGATGGTGGCGCCGCGCCCTCCGCTGACGATCAGTTCCGGATAGGCTGTGGTGAGATACCCCTGATCGAGCAGCAGCGTAGCTTTGGTTCCCGCCGGAATGGTGACCGCTTCGCGCGCCGCCGGAAACGAAGCCGGGTGCGCGATGCCGCTCACCTGCCGGAGCGTTTGCAGGCGCTCCTCCCGCTCCTCTTCCATGGGGATATTGCGCGCGACCAGCATCCAGCGCGAGTGCACGTCCTGCGCCTCCCGGCCGGCCGCGGGGCTGCTGACTTCCGCCTGCTTCCATGCAGAATCGTCGAAATCGCGCTCCTGCCAGCCCCAGGGATACGCCGCGCCGTCGATCTTCTCCGCTGCTCCGGCGGCGAAATAGGCGCGCACGCCGCCGGCGCCCGGGTCCTCGGGCGTATAGGCCGCGTTGCGCACGCATTTCCAATCCTGACCGGTGTCCGCCACATGCTCGGCGGCGCCGTCGCCATCCAGCAGAAAGCCGGTTTCGAAGGTCACCTGCGCTTCCGGCGCCAGCTCGCCGAAATTCCACACCACGGCCGCCAGCACGTTGCGGCCGGCATCGAGGTACGGGGCGAGGTCGATGGTTTCATAGCGCCAGTGGAAGAGGTCGCCGCGCGCGGGGCCGCTCGCCACGCGCCGGCCGTTGCAGAACAGCTGGTAGCGATTGTCGGCGCTGGCATGGACGACAAAGCTTTGCGGCTTCGACGGCAGATCGAAAGTACGGCGGAAGTGGTAGACGCCGTATTGGGTAGCCGGCGTTGAGGGCACGCGGATCCAGCGCGCGCTCCAGACGCGGCGCAGCAGTCCGTTTTCCTGGGCCAGCGCGGCCGCCAATGGCGCGGCGCCGAGGCCGAGCAGAAACGTGCGGCGGGAATAATCGAATTCGCCCATGGGGCAACGGTAGCAAATGGCGCAGAGGGATGGGCGGAGCTAGCCGTATACTAGCAGTGTGGTCTTCGAGTGGGACCCGGGAAAAGCTGCCAGCAACGCCCGCAAGCATCGAGTGACGTTCCATGAGGCTGCTACAGTGATGGGCGATCCCCTTTCGGTAACATTTTCGGACCCGGATCATTCGGAGCACGAGGAACGGTTATCAACATTGGGACTTCCGATCGCACGCGGCTCCTGGTGGTAGCGCACACGGAAGGATCGAGGGCGGTCCGCATCATCAGCGCGAGGCTCGCAACGCGCTAGGAGCGCCGGTTTTATGAAGAAAGCTGAACGGCAGCGCCCGGACGAACTCAGGGCGGAATATGACTTCTCGAAAATGAAAAGCGGTGTCAGAGGCAAATACGCCGCCCGCTACCGGGAGGGCACTAATCTGGTCCGGCTGGATCCGGATGTGGCACGGGCATTCCCTTCCGATGAGGCGGTGAACGAAACGCTCCGTGCGGTGCTCACGCTGACGCAAGCCCTGCCCCAACCAAAGCGGCGGCGCAAGTCCTGAGCTACGGCACCCAGGCCATTCCGTCCGGGCCGTTGCCGGTTTTGAGGCGGTCGATCAGTTCCAGGGTTTTCAGGTCGATAACGGCTACGTTGTTGTCGCCGGTCACGGCCACGTAGGCGCGGGAACCGTCGGGCGTGATGAGGACGCCGGCCACCTCGTGTCCCAGCGGCATGCGCTTCAGCTCGCGGCGCGTTTCGCGCTCCAGAATCAAAAGCTGGCCGGCGGCGAGATCGGAGATCAGCACCAGGCGGCCGTCGGGCGAAAATTTGAGGCGGTTGGAGCGCTCGGTCTGGACGCGGAAGGTGTGAAGCAGGCTGCGCGAGGCGACGTCGATCACCGACACCGTGCCGTCGCGCGAATTGGCGGACCAGATCTGGCGGCCATCGGGCGAAAGGTCGAACCCCTCCGGCCCCTTGCCCACCGCGATCACCGTTTCCTTCCAGTTGCCGACACCGGCGCGGTCGATGATGGAGATGCTGTCGGAGGCGATGTTGGAAGTGAACAGGCGGCTCTCGTCGGGCAAGGCCAGCACCATGTGGGTCTGGCCCTGGCCGGTGCCGACGATCTGGTCGATGCGGTTGGCGACGGGGTCATAGCGGCCGATGGCGAGGTTGCTTTCGGCGGTGAACCAGCACTTGCCGTTCACCGCGAAGAGGCCGTGGGGGCGGCCGAGCGGCGTAAGATCGACGCGGTGGATTTCGCGCCGGGCGGGGATGTCGATAACTGAAAGCGAATTACCAGGGGCCGAGCCACCGCCGTAATTGGAGACGAAGGCGAGCTTGCCATCGGCGGAGACGGCCACTTCGTGCGGCTGGTCGCCGGTGCGCACCGTACCCAGCACCCTCCTGGCGGCCGGATCGATGATGGCCAGGTTGCCCTCTTTGTTCAGGACGAGCAGTGTTTGGGCGGGAGCAAGCGCGGCCATCAGAACGAAGAGCAGACCGCAGACTGCGATCGAAGCGGGGCCGCGCCACAGACGGGCAGGTTTCATAGATGAAATGTTATCGTGAACCGAGTGGCGGAAGATTACGGTATTGTCACGGCGCCGGGACGGGTGAACCTGATCGGCGAGCACATCGATTATCACGGACTTCCCGTGCTGCCCATGGCGCTGGGACGGCATGTGCGCGCGGTCTTCCGGCGGCGGACGGACCGGTGCATCACGGCCGTGTCGGCCGGCTACGGCGCACGCTCGTTCGAATGGACGGAAGAGCTGGAGCCGGTGGCGGCGGGCGATTGGGAGAATTATCTGCGGGCGGCGGCAAGGGTGGCGCGGCCATTCCTGCGGGAACCGGCGGGGATCGATGCCGAGATCAGCTCGGACCTCCCGGCGGCAGCGGGACTTTCTTCCTCCTCGGCGCTGCTGGTGGCGTTCACTTTAGGGTTGTTGCGCGCCAACGGTTACAATCCTGTTTTCGAGGAGCTGATGGCAGTTTTGCCTGATGGCGAACAGTTCGTGGGCACGCGCGGGGGCGGCATGGATCACGCGGCGGTGCTGGGATCGCGCGCGGGCTGCGCGTCGCTCATCGGCTTCGAGCCCTTGACGCTGCGGCCGATTCCGGTGCCAAGAAATTGGGCCATTCTCGTTGCCGACAGCGGTGTGCGCGCCGAAAAATCGGGCGCGGCGCGGGAGGGGTACAATCGCCCGCGGGCGGCGGGGCGGGCGGCTCTGGAACGGCTCGGAATGCGGTCCTATTTCGAGGCCAGCCCGGAAGACGCGGAACGCCTCGAAGACCACGAGGAACGCGCGGCGTTTCTGCACGTCACCACGGAAAAGCAGCGGGTGAGCGCGGCGGCGGAAGCGCTGCAGGCCGCCGATTTGCCGCGGTTCGGTGGGCTGCTGCTGGAATCCCACGCCAGCCTGCGCGACCGCTTGCGACTGAGCTGCCCGGAACTGGACCGGCTGGTGGAGCGGGCGATGGACTTGGGCGCGTCGGGCGCGCGGCTGACCGGCGGGGGCTTGGGCGGCTGCGCCGTGGTAGCTTGCGAGGGGGCTAAAGCCGCGGCGTTGGCCGCGGCGCTGCCGGCCATGGTGGCCGAGCCCGGACCGGGCTCGCTGGCGAACGGCTTGGGGGAAAAGGATAGCCGCACATGAGCACGCCTCGACAAGAGGCCGCCCGTGGCGCAAGCTTCCGGCTTGCCATGCCTGCTTGCGAGCAGGCATGCCGGCACGAATGCCGGCATAGCCGCCTGGAAAGGCGGCGCTACACGATCGGAGTTCTGATTCATGCATCTTTACGCGCTTGACTGGATCGTCGCCGGCATTGCGGTGGCGATCTGTTTCATCCCGGCGCTGTTTTTCGGCAAGCGCTCGGGCAAGAACACCGCCGAGTTTTTCGCGTCGGGGCGCTCCGTGCCGTGGTGGCTGGCAGGACTATCCATGGTGGCCACGACCTTTTCCAGCGACACGCCGAACCTGGTGTCCAATTTCGTGCGCACGCAGGGCGTGGCCGGAAACTGGCAATGGTGGGCATTCACGCTGACCGGCGTTTCCACCGTCTTCTTTTATGCGCGGCTGTGGCGCCGGTCCGGCGTGCTCACCGATCTGGAATTCTATGAGCTGCGCTATTCCGGGCGCGCCGCCAGCGCGGTGCGCGGCTTCCGCGCCGTGTACCTGGGGCTGCTGCTGAACTGCTTCATCATGGCCACGGTGAACCTGGCGGCGGTAAAGATCGCGGCCGTTCTGTTCGGCTTCGAACGCTGGCAGACGCTGCTGGTGGTAGGACTTCTCAACGTGGTGTTCGCCGCGCACTCCGGGCTGTGGGGCGTGCTGGTCATCGACATGGTGCAGTTTTTCATCAAAATGTCGGCGGTCATCGCAGCGGCGTATTTCGCGGTCCGGCTGCCGCAGGTGGGCGGGCTGCACGGGATGGTGACGAAGCTCTCGCACGTCAGCGGGCCGGGCGGCCTGAATTATTTGAACATGCTTCCCGATTTCACCAACCAGTGGAACCTGGCGTTTGCGGTGTTCGTGATTCCCATCGCGGTGCAATGGTGGGCGGTATGGTATCCGGGCTCGGAGCCGGGCGGCGGCAGCTACATTGCGCAGCGCATGCTGGCTTCGAAAACGGAGAAGGACGCACTGGGCAGCACGCTGTTTTTCAACGTGGCGCATTATGTGCTGCGGCCCTGGCCGTGGATCCTGGTGGGGCTGGCTTCCCTGATCGTCTTCCCCACTCTGGATGATTTGCGGCGTGCGCTGCCGAATGTCAATCCCAGTCTGATTGGCAACGACATCGCGTTTCCGGCCATGCTGCGCTTTTTGCCGGTGGGCTGGATGGGGCTGATGCTCGGCGGACTGGTGGCGGCGAATTCGTCCACCATTCTGACTCACCTGAACTGGGGCGCGTCCTACCTGGTGCACGACTTCTACCGGCGGTTCGTGAACCGGGACGCGACCGAGCGCCATTACGTGGTGGCGGGGCGGCTGGCGACGATCCTGCTGTTCATTTTTTCTTCTTCGCTGGTGTTCCTGCTGGACACGGCGCAGGGCGCGTTCAACGTGATGCTGCTGTTGGGCGCGGGAACGGGGCTGCTCTACCTGCTGCGCTGGTTCTGGTGGCGGGTGACGGCGTGGTGCGAGATCGCGGCCATGATGAGCTCGTTCGTGGTTTCGGTGGTGCTGCTGATTCTGGAGAAGAACGGATACCAGATCGGCACGGCTCAGGGACTGCTGATCACCATTTCCTTCACTACTGCGTGCTGGATCCTGACGGCGTATCTGGGCCCCCAGACGGACCCGGCGGCACTGGTGAATTTTTACCGCAAGGTGCGGCCGTTCGGACCGGGATGGAAGGCCATCCGCGCCAAGGCGGGGATGGCGGAGGTGGAGGCCGAGGCGGGCGACAACATCCCGCTGGCGCTCGTCGGCTGGATGAGCGGCTGCGCGATGATCTGGTCTGCGCTGTTCGCGGTTGGCAATTTTCTGTACGGACGCATGGATTACGCGCTCGGATTGCTGGCCGTTTTCGTAGTGTCGGGGGTGGTGGTGCTGCGAGTGGTGCAAAAGCTGTGGAAATAGGCACCAGGGATTAGTGAGTCGAGATCAAGGAGTGAAGCTTACGCGCCAACAGTGAGTGTCCGCTGGTCCTGATAGTACGGAAACGTAACCCGGCGAATATCCGTAAGCCTCTGATCTGCAACGCTGATCCCGAATCCCGATACCGTCCATTCAAATTTTCGATTGGACCGCGGCCGGACCGTCCGGTAGCATGGCGGTAAGGTTCCAGATGAGCACCGTCATGGTCTTTGATTCCTCCGTTTCCCTTTTGCACCGAATCAGCAGCATTGTGAGTTCCGACCGTTCGCTGGAAGAGATGCTGGGCGAAATTGTCGGTCTGACGGTGCAAGCCACGGAATGTGATGCCTGCCTGGTATATCTGGTTGATCACGAAGCGCGGGAAATGGTGCTGCGCGCGTCGCAGGTGCCACACGCGGCCGATCTGGGAGAGTTGCGGATCAAGATGGGGGAAGGCGTCACGGGCTGGGTAGCGGAGCATCGCTCCGTAGTGGCGCTGGCTTCGAACGCCGCTGCCGATCCGCGCTTCAAGCGCTTCCAGGCCCTGATCGAGGACACGTACGAAGCGTTTCTCTCAGTGCCGATCGTCAGTGGCGGGGAGGCCATCGGCGTGATCAACGTGCACCATCGCGAGTCGCACAGCCACAAGCAGGAGGAGATCGCCAACCTCATCTTCATTGGCGAGCAGATGGGTGGTGCAGTGTCGAAGGCGCGGCTGATGGAAGAAGCGGCAACCGTGCGGCGGCAACTGGAAGAGCGCAAGATTGTGGAGCGGGCGAAGGGTATTCTGCAGCGCAAGCACAACACCACCGAGGAAGACGCGTATTTCCGCCTGCGCAACCAGAGCCGCAGACTAAGAAGGCCAATGCGGGAACTGGCCGAAGCGATTATTCTGGCGGAAGACCTGGAGCAGGCGTAAGACCGCAACCGAGGGAAGTCAGGAGTCAGAATTCAGAAGACAGCGCGGCTTGCGCATTCACCCGTCGCGCCTGATTTGGCCCTTCCGAATTTTGTCTTCCGACTCCTCAGTTCTATTTCCCGATCGGCTCGTAAATCACGTAGGCGAATTTCTTGGAGTCGGGGGACCAGGAGTTGACGTTGATGGTGCCCTGGCCGCCGTAGAACGTCGTTAATACCTGAAATTTCACCGGCTTCAGCTTGGGGCCGGGAGTGCGCGCAATGCGCAGGACGACGCCTTCCATCTTGCCGTTGTGGTTTTCAGTGCCGTGGGGGAAGGAGAAGACCAGCATCCATTTGCCGTCGGGGGAGATGTGCGGGAACCAGTCTTCCAGTTCGTCGCTGGTGACGCGCTCGGCTTTGCGGTCGTCGGGGCCGGCGCCATCGGGTGGGATGCGCCAGATGTCCCAGCCGCCGGTGCGGTTGGAGTTCAAATAAATCCACTTGCCGTCGGGTGTGTATTCGGGGCCGTCATCGTAACCGCCGGCGGAGGTGAGCCGCTGCTCGGGGCCGCCCTCGGCGGAGACGCGGAATAGCTCGAACTTGCCGTTGCGCTGGCCGACGAACGCCAGCCACTTGCCATCCGGCGACCAGCCATGGAAATAGCTGGGAGACGGTTCGACCATCAGCTTCGCGCCGGAGCCGTCGGCCTTCGCCAGATAGACCTGGGAGCCACGGACGGTGGGGCTGGAGGCGGAAAACGCGAGCATGGTGCCGTCCCAGGAGAAGCCCTTGTCGTTGTTGCAGCGGTAGCCGGCGTCGCCGAGGTCGATTTTCTCGAGCTTGGCTTCGCCTTCCACCGGGAGGCGATAGAGATTGCCGCCGGTGTTGACCAGCAGGAACTTGCCGTCGTGCGACCAGTTGGGCGCTTCGATCACCGTGTCGGCCTGGTAGATGGTGGTGGAGGTGTGTCTGGAAAGGTCGTAAACGGCGATCTTGCTGCGGTACTGCTGGGGCGGCTGCTTGGGTTGCTGGGCGAACGCGGCCCACGCCAGGAGGGCGGCGGCGGCCCGTGGCGGAATGCGGGTGCGCATAGAGGAACATGATAACTCAGGGGTTGGGGATTAGGGATGAGGGATTGAGGGCGAGGGTTCGCGGCTCCGGCATGGGCAATTCGAATCCTGTCGGTGGAGATCCTGCGGGAATGAGCGTGCTTGAGCACTCGCGGCACTCCGAGGCCCCAATCCCCTACCCCTAATCCCCATCCTCCGGCCCTCCCCGTGCACTATCAGCCAGTGAATGGATTTCCCCAAACACGTTGCGGGTGTGGTCACGAAGCGGCGGGATATTACACGCGGGCTGTGGATTGTGCGCGTGCACACGAGCGAGCCGATCCGTTTCGCGCCGGGACAGTACGTCACGGTCGGGCTGTTCTGCGAAGAAAAGCTGGTAGAGCGTCCGTATTCGGTAGCGTCGGCGCCGGACGAGCCGGAACTGGAATTTTTCATCGAGAGAGTAGCGGGCGGACGGCTCACGCCGCAACTTTACGACGTGCCGGTGGGCGGCGAAGTCTATCTGCGGCGCGCGGCCAAGGGAACGTTCGCGCTGGACGAGCGCAGCGGGCACATCCACCATTTCATGGCGGCGACGGTCACCGGCATCGCGCCTTTTTCCAGCATGGTGCGGCGGGTGGCGGAGCGGGAGGACGCGGGC
Organism: Bryobacteraceae bacterium; assembly: GCA_035508655.1. Classification (GTDB taxonomy): domain Bacteria; phylum Acidobacteriota; class Terriglobia; order Bryobacterales; family Bryobacteraceae; genus DATGMB01. The sequence continues at coordinate 4,789 of DATJMP010000252.1, read as the reverse complement.
GAGTCCATCTCGTTCCGGCTCGCGATTCTCCAGGGAGCGAGCAGCTCCGCGGACCTCGGCTATGCGGAGGAACTGGCCGCAATGGCGAAGGCGCGGAAGTGGCTCGATTACATTCCGACCGTGAGCCGCCCGTGGCTGGAACCGGAATGGAAGGGCGAGCGCGGGCGCATTGAGGATGTCGCGCGGAAATACCTGGATGGATTGGGCTTCACACCGGACACGACGACGGCGTATGCGTGCGGAAACCCGCACATGATCCGCAATATGCGCAGCGTATTGGAGCGTGCCGGATTCGACCGCCGGAATGTGAAGGAGGAGACCTACTGGCCGCCGGATTGAGCCGACTGGCTAACCGATTGCGTTATCACAATCAGGAGCCGGTCATGTTTGGACGCCGCGTCAAGCTGTTCACGATCTTCGGATTTGAGATTCGTCTGGATGCGAGCTGGATTGTGATTGCCGCGCTGGTGACGTGGTCGCTGGCGGGGATCATCTTTCCCGCCGCTTTCCCTGGCCTTCCGGTCGGGCGTTACTGGGCCATGGGCGCGATTGGCGCAGTCCTGTTCTTTGCGTCGATTGTATTTCACGAGCTGTGCCATTCCCTGGTGGCCAACCACTACAAGCTGCCGATGAAAGGCATTACGCTGTTCATCTTCGGCGGCGTGGCGGAAATGGGAGGCGAGCCGCAAAGCCCGAAAATCGAGTTCTGGATGGCCATTGCGGGGCCGCTGGCGAGCATCGCCCTCGGCTGCATGTTCCGGGGGCTGCAACTGGCCGGAGCGGGCTGGCCGGTGGAAGTGGTCGGGGTGCTGGCATACCTCGCTTGGATCAACTGGGCGCTGGCGCTGTTCAACCTGGTTCCAGCCTTTCCGCTGGACGGCGGGCGGGTGCTGCGCGCGGCCCTGTGGCGATTCACGCACAATCTGCTGCGCGCGACCAAGATCGCTTCCTCCATCGGTGCGGGTTTCGGCATCCTGCTGATGGCGTTTGCGGTGTTCCAGATCTTTGGCGGTTATTTCATCTCCGCGATCTGGTATTTTCTGATCGGCGCGTTTCTGCGCGGCGCATCGCAGGCATCGTTCCAGCAGCTGCGGCTGCGGACAGCGCTGGAAGGCGAAGAGGTGCAGCGGTTCATGCACCCCAACCCGGTGGCGGTTCCGGCAGATTTGTCTCTGCGCGAGCTGGTGGAGGATTATTTTTACCGCTACAACCTGAACGTTTACCCGGTGGTGGCGGAATCCCAGGACCTGGTGGGATGCGTGACGGCGAAGGACGTGAAGGCGGTGCCGCGCGACGAATGGGACCGGCACCAGGTTTCCGAAGTGGCGCACGCGTGCTCGGACCGCAACATGGTGACACCGCATACGAGCGCACTGGGCGCGCTGCAGAAAATTCAGGACACCGGGGATTCGCTGCTGGTGACGGACCAGAATCACCTGCTGGCGACGGTTTCGCCGGTCGATATCAGCAATTTCCTGGCGGCCAAGATGGAAATGGAAGGCGGCGGAGGAAAGCCGCCGGAGGATCATCCGCAGGATCTGGCGGCTTGATCGATCCGCGATCGCAGCCGCTACAGCCGGAATTCGGCGTGGACGACTTCGTCGTCCAATGAGTGCTTCAGGTTGAAGCCCAGCTTTTCGCACACCCGCATCACGTCGCGATTGTCGGGCAGGATGTCGGCGACAAGGCGGGTGAGTTTTTCGTCCGCGCCGACAATCAGAAGGCGGGCGAGCAGTTCCTTGCCAAGGCCGCGGCCCTGCCACTTGTCGCTGATGAGCACAGCCACTTCGGCTTCGGTGGTGCCCTGGATCTTGGTCAGCCGGCCCACACCGAGAATCTCGTGCTCCTGGGTTTGGGCCACCAGGGCCATTTCGCGGTCGTAATCGATAAAGCAGATGCGGGTGAGGCGCTCGTGCTGGACGCGCTGCTCCAGGTTCATGAGGTGGAAGTAGCGAAGGTAGACGCTTCGCTCGGAGAGCGTTTCGTGGAAGCGCACCATAGCCGGCTCGTCCTCCGGACGGATGGGACGGATGGTGATGGGGGTACCGTCCTTCATGGTCCAGGGAGAGACGTAGCGCGTGGGGTAGGCGCGGATGGCAGTCTTCGGAACCTGCTCCAGTTCCACATCGGCGCCGTGGACCACCACGCGGGCATCGAGGGCGACCAGGCCCTCGGGCGAGGCCAGCAGCGGGTTGATATCGATTTCCTTGATCCACCGCTGTTCGGCCACCAGCGCGCTGAAGCGTACCATGAGAACTTCGAGCGCCGCCATGTCGATGGGGCGGCGGCCGCGGACGCCTTTGAGCGCCTTGTATATCTTGGTCTGTTCCATCATGCGGCGGGCGAGAGTGGTATTGAGGGGCGGAAGAGCCAGGGAGCGGTCCTTGAACACTTCGACGAGCTGGCCGCCGGTGCCGAACAGGAGGACCGGACCGAACTGGGGATCGAGGCTGGAGCCGATGATCAGCTCATAGGCATCCTTCAGCTTCACCATGGGCTGGACGGTGACGCCCTGGAAATGCTCGATGCCGGCCTTTTCGGCCACCGATTTTTCAATCGCGTGGAAAGCGCGCTCGACGGCCTCCGCGCTGCCGAGGTTCAGTTGCACACCGCCGACATCGGTCTTGTGGGTGATGGTTTCGGAGAAGAGCTTGAGCACCACGGGGTAGCCGATCTGCTCGGCGGCTTTCACCGCGGCGCCGGCATCGGTGGTGATGAAGGTGGCGGCGATGGGAATGCCGTAAGCGGCCAGCACCTGCTTGGATTCGAACTCTGTGAGGATGGTACGTCCGGAGGAACGGACGCGGGCGATGATGTCCTCCACCTGCTTGCGGTCCGGCGCGCCGTCGGCGGAATCCTCGGGCAGGGACGGGGTTTCGTAGAGCCCCTTCAGGTTATAGCTGTAGCGCCACATGTAGTTGAAGGCGCGGGCGGCGGTATCCGGATAGGGGAAGGTGGGGATATTGGCGCGGTTGAGGATTTCCTCGCCGGCGGCGACGTCCACGCCGCCCATCCAACTGGCCAGCACCGGCTTGCCTTCCTGCCGGGCGAGCGGCTTTAACTGCTCGGCGATGCGGGTAGGATCCGTCATAGCCTGGGGCGTGAGGATGACCAGCATGCCGTCGCTGTTGGGGTCCTGGGCGGCGATTTCGAGCGCCTTGGCGTAGCGCTCGGGTGAGGCGTCGCCGATGATATCTACCGGGTTGTTGTGGCTCCAGGTGGGCGGGAGGACGGCGTTGTAAGCTTCCATGGTCTGCGGGGTGAGCTCGGCGAGTTCGCCGCCGCCCATGATGAGGGCATCGGTGGCGAGGACGCCAGGGCCGCCGGCATTGGTGACGATGGTGAGGCGCGGGCCGCGCGGGCTGGGCTGCTTGGATAGCACCTCGGCCATGTAAAACAGGTCAGCGATATTGTTGACACGGAGGACGCCGCAGCGGCGGAAGGCTGCTTCCAGCACCTCGTCGCTGCCGGTGAGGGAGCCGGTGTGGGAAGCGGCGGCTTTGGCGGCGGCGGCGGAGCGGCCCGGCTTGATGACGATGATGGGCTTGTTGAGCGCTACCTCGCGGGCGGCGGAGATGAAGGCGCGGGCATCGCCGATGGTTTCCATGTAGATGACGATGGAGCGCGTTTTGGGATCGTTGCCGAGGTGGTAAATGAGGTCGCCCCAGCCGACATCCGCCATGGAGCCGATGGAGACGAAGGCGCTGAAGCCGACCATTTCCTTGAGGCTCCAGTCAAGTACCGCGGTGCACAAGGCGCCGCTCTGGCTGATGAAGCCGACCGAGCCCGGGCGCGCGATGGTAGTGGCAAAGGTGGCATTCATGCCGGAAAGCGGGCTCATCACGCCCAGGCAGTTGGGGCCGATGACCCGGATGTTGGCCGCGCGCGCCTCTTCGACCAATTTCCTTTCCATCTCGGCGCCTTCCGGGCCGATCTCCTTGAAACCGGCCGAGATTACGATGGCGCCGCGCACGCCATGCTCGCCGCATTCGCGGATGATGCCGGGAATCGAAGGCGGCGGCGTGACGATTACGGCCAGGTCCACCTCCTCCGGAATTGCCGAAATGGAGGGATAGGCTTTCACGCCCAGGACGCTCGGGCGCTTTGGATTTACCGGATAGACCGTGCCGCCGAAAGGGCTGGTGACCAGGTTCCACAGCACGGTCCGGCCGACAGTTCCTGCGTTTTCGGTGGCGCCGACCACGGCGACGGTTCGGGGCGAAAAAAACACGTCCAGCGGCCGGCCGGGGCGATTGGACCTCTTTTTGGCGGGCTTATTCGTAAGTACTTGCATGTTGACTCGTGTCCGTATCCGGCGCTAACCCAAATCCCCGGCTTGCCGGGGCGGGAAGGCAGCCTCGTTCAGGGCATCCACCACGTCGCGCACATTCTGACCGTTGCGGCGGGCCACCGTTTCGATATCGCAGTCGTCGCAGCTTTCACGGAAATGTAGCGAGTCGAAGATGGGGATGGTATTGGGATGGCGCTGCTTTACCTCACGGATCGTCATGTCCGGACGGATCAACTGGTCAAATCGAAACATGTAAACATTTCTTAGAGCACCCCGTTGGCCAAAAGACCCATTTTTGTTTTCAGCAGGTTAGCGGATCGGGCAGGAGCGCTGTGGGTGATATGACGCAGTTCAGACGGGGAGGGAAGGAAGCTGGGGCGGCAGGCGAGAACGGCTGTCACGATCGGTCGGGCTACATGGATCCGGCCGACACAAGGCCGGCAGGATCAGTAGGTAGCCAGATCTTCGAAGTCCACGTTTCCACCCGAAAGCACCACG
>DATJMP010000251.1:0-3279 GCA_035508655.1 Bryobacteraceae bacterium | reverse complement strand
CCCCACCGGTCGAGGCGCCATACCAGGACTACGTCGATTTCTCGGCGGCGAGCTGCTTCCAGCAGTTTCTCACGGGCTTCCCGCTTGGCTGCACCGGAGCCAACCTCACGGACTTGCGCAGTAATCTTCCAGCCGCGTCGGGCGGCATACTCCCTCATGGCGCGACTCTGCATGGACAGTGTCTGTTGATCGTTCGTGGACACACGGGCGTAGAGGCCGACGCGGAACATTTTCGCCGGCTTCCGTGACTGGCCAAAAACGTTACTGGATTTTGCCCTTGGAAACGCGCGTTTGGCGGCCATTTCGAAGCGTCACCTAACCCTGGCCGCCATCGATCCTTTTCGGCCAGACAGGATCCATCATACGCCAGGCGGCTCCAGCGTCTGGCGATAATTCCAGGGCATCCACGCTGCGGGGTTGGCCGTCAGGTCCCGGGCATGGCGCTGCAACTCCGTCAGATAGTCGAACGAGTTGGCGCCGCATAACTGGCAGGTGTGGATCAGCGTCATAAACAGGTCGCCCACTTCGGCCCCGTGCAGCGTCCTGTAGAACAACGCATTCTTCCGGTGCAGCACCGCCCGTTTGAGAGCGCGTTCGCAAAGATTGTTGTCTAATGGGGCTCCGGCCTCTCGCAGAAACATCGTCAAGGCTTTCCAGTGCCGCAACAGATAGGTGATCGCCTTGCCCAGACCGGAGTTAGGCTCTGTCTTCCGCTCGGCGAACTGCGCCTCCAGCCAGCCGCGCAGTTTCTCCATCACCGGACCGCTGCGCTCCTGGTGAAACCGCAGCCGCTCCTCCGCTGTCAGGGCGCCATCGCGCGCTTCCGCATCGTACCGGTACACCTCGCCCATCGTCTCCAGCACATGCCGGCACTCCTCGGGAAAGTTCTGAACGACTTCCACAAACTGGCGCCTTCCATGCGCCAGACAGTTCGCCACCAGAATCTCCACTCCGCTGGGCAGCTTCGGCACGTTCCGCGACAGCGCATCACACATCTGGATTACCGGGCTCAACTCCTTCGCCCGCTGCTTCAGCACATCGGCGATGTTCTCGCCCGCATGCTGCCGGCCGGTGAAGTACAAGGCGATCTGCTGGCCCTGCCCGGTCGAAACGATGCCGCTGGTGAACACGCCGGTGCGTTCGTCACCGGGCTCACGTTCCAGCTTGAGCACCTTCATGCTGGTGTCGTCGTTGTGTACCACCTCGCCCTGCGCCGCCTGCCGAATCAACTCATCCCGCGCCGGTTTGAGCATCTCGGCGGCCTCTTCGACAACCTCCCACTGCGTCGCCGCCGGTAAGGGAATCCCCAACTGACCTTCCAGTTTTTCCAGCCGGTAGAACGGGGTCCCACTGCCGTACTTGAGTTGCGCGATCATCGCCGCGGCCGTCTCGTCGTACTTTTCCGGCCCTACGCCTTCCGGCTCTTGCGCCGTAAACACTTGGCCGCACGTCCCGCATCGCAACCGCTCCAGTGAGTAGACCGTGGCCGCCAGCGGCGCCTGCCCCACGATCCGCACCAGCACTTTCGGCTCCTTCTGCCCGTATACGTTGCCTTTTCCGCACCCCGGGCAGCGGTCCCCGTGCGTCAACTTCTGGTGCGCGATGTCGACTGTCCGCGCGCCGCCAAACGCCTCCGCTGGGTTGCGCCCGTGTCCGGATTGCGGGGAGGCGTTGCTACCCGGTGGAGTTTCGTCGCCAGTTGCCGCGCTCTGCGGTTGTTCCAGCACGGCTTTGCTTTTCTCCGTATGGTGCGATGGCGCCAGCATCGCCGCCAGGGCATGCAAGGCGCTCTTGAGTTTGTCGCAATCGGCCTCGCTCAGCGGCGCTTGCCGGGCCTCGTCCAGCACCCGGTCCAGTTCGTCCAGGTTCACATCGACACGACGCCGCTTGGCGGACTTCATCCTGCCTCCGTAAGCAGTTCGCGGAACCGTTTCGTTAGCGGATACCCCAGAACCTCTTTGATCGACCGGTTCGGCACATAGCTGTTGGATTGCTTGCCCCGTCCCGTCGTCTTGCCAAGGAATACCCAGTTGGCCGCGCGGTAACAGGTTCCGCGGAACCGCTCCGGATCCACGAAGGTCTCCAGAAAGTAAATCGGATGCCCATACATCCGCTGCCAGTCTTCGGAGACCCGCGCCGCCATTCGACCCAGGATGTGCGACGCCAAGTGTTCCACTCGTACCCACGGCAGGATCAGGAATCGCGTGTTGTATGCAATCAAGCCGATATTCCGGCGCCGCGCTGCGCCGCTCCAGCCGATGTAGCGGTCGCGACTACCCAGGTGACGGGGAGCCGAGGACCATGCCAGGCAGGCGACCGGCCGCCCTTGCGCCGATACCAGGTACTTCAGATGTTCTCCCACCGGCTGCTCGTAGCCGAGATAGTGGTGTTCCTCCATCAGGCTGTTAAACAACGGTTCTTGGCCCGTGCGCCTGACCTGCTCAAACTCCAGCGGTTGGAGGTTGCGCAACCGGTCTTCTATGGGTGTGGCATCGATCCGCGCCGGCTCCGGTCGAACTCTCTTTGCCAGCGGATTCTGCCGCACGTAACTCACCGGAGGCAAGGTGATCTCTCCGGCCCGCTCCAGCATCAGCATCAGGCCGCGGCACACCATGTCCCGCAATGCGCCATTGGCCTGGCGCCACTGCCAGGCTTCACATAACTTGGTCGATATCGTGCGCCGGCTTTCGTTCGGATGGCGCTCGACCAGCGCGCGTATATAAAGGATGTCTTCCTGGCTGATCTGCCGGCCCCGATACCTATACTCGACCATCGACCGCAGTATGAACTGTTTCTTCTTGGAACGCAAGGGGGGAACCCGTATTTTTGTGAAATCTACTTCAGCATGCCCACGCGCCGCCACATCGGCGCGGCCCGCACCCTGGAAAGGTCGCCTGCCGCCATCAACAGCTGTGCCTCATAGGCTTCCAGCGGCTTGGTCGGTCCGGTCGCTTCCGGCCACCACCCGAAGCGCCCTTTCGAGAGCCGCTTCTGTGCCAGCCAGTATCCCTGGCCGTCATAGCTGAGCAGCCGGATCGCGGTCCCGCTGCGGCTCCGAAACACGAACACACACCCGGAAAACGGATCCTCGGCGAGTTTCTCCTGGCACAGTCGCGCCAGAGAATCGATGCCCTTCCTTCCATCGACGGCTTCGATCGCCACCAGCACGCGCATCTGCGCCGTGATCTGAATCATCCTGCCGTTTCCCGCCAGGCCCGCAGCAGGGCTGTCCAGTCGGGTGGAGTGGCGGCCTTCCATTGGATGCGCATCGTGCTCCCG
>DATJMP010000250.1:0-11994 GCA_035508655.1 Bryobacteraceae bacterium | reverse complement strand
GAGGGCCGCATCACCTTCCTCAACGGTGTGGCCGCGAATCTGACCGGCTGGACCCCGGCGGAAGCCTCGGGGCAGCCAGTGGAGACCGTTTTTGCCATCCGCAATGAGGACACCGGCGCCACGGTGGAGAACCCGGCCGCAAGGACAATACGCGAGGGTAAAATCGTCGGGCTCGCAAACCACACCGTGCTCGTCTGCCGCGACGGAACGCGGCGGCCGATCGACGACAGCGGCGCACCCATTTTGGATCCGGCCGGGGGGGTGGTGGGTGCGGTGCTGGTCTTCCGCGACATCAGCGCGGCCAGACTCCGCGAGAGCGAACTGCGCAGCCGCAACCGCATGATCGACCTTTCCCACGACGCCATCATCGTGATGGACCGGGAACGGCGCATCGTGAGCTGGAACCGCGGCGCCCGCGAGGTGTACGGGTGGGAAGAGGACGAAGTCCGGGGAAAGATTTCGCATACGCTCCTCCAGACGCGGGCGGACCAGCCAACGGAGAAGATCGACGAGATCGTACGGCTGGAAGGCCGGTGGGACGGCGAACTGATCCACACCTGCAAAGAGGGGCAGGAGATCGTTGTAGACAGCCGGCAGGTGCTGCTACGCGACCTGGGTGAGGAAGCCGCCGCCATTCTCGAGATCAACCGCAACATCACGGACCGCAAGCGCGCCGAGGAAGAATTGCGGCGCACGGCGATGGAAGCAGAAGAGGGCCGGAGGACCCTGGAGGCGCTGCTGGAACACACGCCGGAGGCCCTGGCGATTGCGGATGCGCCGGACGCGAAGATTCGCATGGTAAGCCGCCACGCAGAGGAACTGACGGGCAGGAAGCTGGAATCGCTCCTCAATACCACGGCGGGCGAACGGCCTTTGGCCTGGGGTCTGTATCACGCGGACGGCAAGACCCTGGCACGCCCCGAAGAACTGCCGCTGGCGCGGGCCGTCCGGACTGGCGAGATCACCCCGGATGAGGAATGGGTGATCCGGCGTCCGGGCGGCGAAACGGTGCTGGTTTCCGGACAGGCCGCGCCCATCCTCGACGGCCAGGGCCATGTGACCGGTGCCCTGGTGACCTGGCGAGACATCTCCGAACGGAAACGGCTCGAACAGAAACTGCGCGAGGGCGCCAAGCTGGAGAGCCTGGGCGTTCTGGCCGGCGGCGTCGCGCACGATTTCAATAACCTGCTCACGGGCGTGCTGGGCAATGCCAGCCTGCTGGAGGACGCGCTGCCGGAGGGGAGCACGATCTGGAGTTACGCGCACAACATCGCCGGCGCGGCCGAGCACGCCTCGCACCTGAGCCAGCAGATGCTGGCGTACTCCGGCCACGGACGATTCGTGGTGGAACTGTTGGACCTTTCGGACTACATCCGGGGCACCAAGCCGCTGGTCGAGTCGTCGATTCCCAAGCACGTGAAACTGGCTCTCGAACTTGAGGAGCATCTGCCTCGCATCGAAGCCGACGCTTCCCAAATCCAGCAGGTGATCCTGAACCTGGCGGTGAACGGAGCGGAGGCGATCCCATCGGCTGGAGGCCGACTGACGATCGCAACCAGGACAGTGGCCGTGGACGAACTCTATATCCGGTCGGAGTTGCTGGAGGAGATCCGGCCGGGCACATATGTGGTCCTGGAGGTGAGCGATACCGGGTGCGGTATGGACGAAGAGACGCTGGCGCGAATTTTCGACCCGTTCTTCACCACCAAATTTATGGGACGGGGCCTGGGGCTGGCGGCCGTGCAGGGCATCGTACGCGGCCACAAGGGAGCGATCCGCGTGGACAGCGCTCCGGGCCGGGGGACAACGTTCCGCATCCTTTTTCCGGCCGCCAGCGGCGCAGGGACGCAGGCCACCCCCAAACCCGGCGCAGGCGAGCGCGCAAACACCGGCAGAGAAACCGTGCTGGTGATCGACGACGAGGAGATCGTCCGCTCCACCGCCAGCCAGGCCTTGCGTCACCTCGGCTACGCCGTGGTAACGGCGTCAGACGGGGCGGAAGGCATCGAGGTTTTCCGCGCGCTCCAGGATCGGATCGCGGTGGTGCTGCTCGATATGACCATGCCCGGCATGAGCGGCGAAGACACTTTGCGCGAACTGCAAGCGATCCGGCCGGACGTGCCGGTTGTACTTTCGAGCGGATTCGAAGAGGCCGAGGCGATGCGCCGGTTCCGGCGGCACCGGCTGGCCGGTTTCCTGCAGAAGCCGTATTCCGTAAAGGCCCTTGCCGCCTGCGTGCGCGCGGCCGCGGAAGGTTTCGCGTCGAGACGGTAAGGCCGCGGCGACGCGCGCAAGCGGCTCAGAAGCGCTTCTTGAAGAAGAAATCGAGGCCGAAGACGCCGTTCTCTTCGCGCAGCGCCACCACCGACCACTGCTTGCTGAGCGACCATTCCAGGCGGACCACCTGGGGATTGCTGCTGGTGACGTTGACGATGTAAGTGAAGATGATGTCGGGAGTGACCTGCTGCTCCAGCGTCACGCGCGCCTGCGGGTTATTGATTTCGACGCCAGGGAGGGTGGGGTCGATGCGCAGCTTGCTGACGCCGAAAAAGCGCTGCAGGCGGCCGGCCACGGGGTTGGCGATGGCTTCACCAAGCAGCGTGGATGCGCCCAACTGCTGCCAGCCTTGCGGGATGGCGGTCTGCTGCGACATCAGGTTGGGATCGCCGGACGGCGCAGTGCCGGTGGCCAGCAGAGCCACAATCTCGCTGAACTGCAGCGGCGGATCGGAGCGCGGCGTCAGGTTGAGATGATGCAGCGGGCCGGAAACCGTAAGGGTGATTACGACGCCGTTGGCTTTGGTTTCCAGATCGATATCGAAGATAGGCTCGATTTTGAGGGCGTTGGAGAAAGTGATGGATCCCTGGCGGACGTTGTACTTGGTGCCGTAGAAGACCACCTGGCCCTGCGTAATATTGACACGGCCGATAAGAGCCGGATTGCTCAGCGTGCCGCGCAGGCGCAGATTGGCTTCCACCTGCAGGTCGCTGGTCAGCGAGCTCTGTACCTGAACGTCGGGGGCGGTATCGATCTGGACATCGAAATTGATTCCCGCGAGCACGCCCTGCCGCGCAGCGGGCGTTTCCAGCGGTTCGGCCGAGCGGGCGACGATGGAGCTGAAATCGGACTGCGGGTTGAATCCGGAGCGGCGGACGGTGATGGTGCCTCCGAGCGTGCTGCGGTCGGACGTGCCGGTGAGGCGAAGATTGGCGTCGGCTACGGTACTGACACCTTCCGGATAGCGGATACGGACCTCGTGCGCCTGCGCTTGCAACTGAAAGACCAGGCGCCGGCCGTCATAGCCGGCAAAGCCGCTGAGTTGCACCTTGCCGCCGCCGGTCTCGCCTGTGAAGGTTTGGATGGTGGCGCGATTGCCGGTGAACAGGATGACGCCGGCTGCGTTGGAGAGGCCGTTGGGAAACCCCGCTACGCTGCAATCCAACTTCTCGAACTGCACGCGTCCGGTGATTTGCGGCGCCGAGGGGGCGCCGCGAACGGCGGCATCGGCCAGAACGGAGCCGGAGGCGGTGAAATCCGAATCGAATTCGTGGATGGCGGCGGCGTCGAAGTGGCCGTTGACGCGCAGGTTGAGCGGGCTGGAGCCGCGCAGATCGATTTTACCGGAGATCGTGATATCGGTGGCGGGGCCGGCCATGCGCGCACTCTGAATCGTGATTTGCGTGCCGGCGAAGGATGCGACGACGGGGCCGGAGTTTGCCAGTACGAAATTGCGCGCGGGAGAGGCGGTTTCCGGCGGCGTAATCTCCAGGCGGGAGATACGCAATTCGCCCTGGAGCGCCTCCGGCTTTAGAGCAGAGCCCGAGATGCGCAGGCCGCCTTCGGCCGACCCGGCAAAGGATGCAGATCCCTGTTCTGAAATCCAGGGGCGCAGGCGGGCGAGATCGAGACGGGTGAAAGTGAGCGCGCCGCTGACCGGGTAATCGCCTTCCAGACCGACGGTGCCGTCTCCGCGGACGATCGAGCCGGCGACGTCGGCTTCAATCTGCGTGTGCAGCGTTTGGCCCTGTGACGCCGCCACCAGATGCGCATTGCCGAGCGGCCGCCCGGATAGCTGGAGTCCGCGCGCGGAAATGTCCGCGTTGAGCGCGGCCACACGTAGGGCGGGCGTCAGGTTGAGATCGCCGGAGGCATGCAATTCGAGCGTGCCCTGAACGCCGGGGCGATCCTGGGCGAACGTGCGAATCTGGTCGAGCGGCATGACGTTGGTGGCAACCTGCCAGTGCAGTTGGCCGGTATCGAAGCGGCCGGGCGCATGCTGGAAGGAGGCGGCAAGGGTGAGTTGCTTGGCGCCAGCGGCCCCGGTGCCGTTCTGCAAGGTGACCGTATCGCCCGCGTTCTGGATGCGGCCGGAGAGCCGGTCAAACGGCTCGCCGCGCAAGCTGCCGTTCTCCACGGTAACATCGGCAGTCGCCAGCGGTTTGGCCATCGTGCCGGAAAAATTGGCGGCGGCGGTGAGGGTGCCCGTCGCTTGAACGGTCTGCGCGCCGGCCAGGGCAAGCAGGTCGGCCACGGGCGCATTGGCGATACTGGCTTTGCCGAAGATCGCGCTGGAATCCCGCATGTGCCAATCGTCGAGCGCGGCAGCGGCATCGAAACTCGCGCGCAGCGGGCCGCGCAGCAGAACGGCATTTTGCAGGTGCACATTTTCGGGTGAGGCGGTGACGTCGGCCTGGAAGGAATCGAAACTCCGGTCTTCTACGCGGAAACGGCCGGCGGTGAGGTGGCCGGAGAATTGCGGCCGGTCAAGCGGGCCGGTGATGAAGCCATCGAAGCCGGCCTCGCCTTCGAGGCGCACGGGCAAGGCGGCGGGTTTTTCCCCCAGGACCGGCAGCAGGTCGTTCAGGTCGCTGGTTTCGAGACGGACGCGAAGAGCGCCGGGCGATCCCGAAAATTCGGCGCGTGAAGAGGGCAGCGCGAGGGTGGAGCGGGCGAGGTCGAGCGTGCGGGTGCGGGCCTCGTAGGTGGCGGAGATGCGGCCATGGACGGGAGCACTATCCTCGGCGGGCGCCAGCACAATCTGGGCCTCGGCGCGGAACTCGCTGGAGCGGCGCAAGGAGCCTTCCAGGCGCACGGAACCGGCGGCAAGCGCGTTCCAAGGCAAGGGCGCGGCGCTGTAGAGGGCAACCACGCGGCGGCCCGCGAAGCCCGAGATTTCGCCCTGCACCCGGTAGCGGTCGAAGCCGGCCAGGCTTGCCTGGCCGCGAAATGTGCCACCCATTGTTTCGAGCGCGATACCCCGCAATTCAAGATTTCGGCCGCGCAGGGCGATGTCGGCGATTCTGCCCTGCGCCGATTCCTCATTACGACCGGCGCGGCAGGCGGCGGAAATGGTTGCCTCGCGCAGTTCGACGGCGGAGGGAGTTGCAGTAAACGGACCGGAAAGAGCGCCCCTGCGAATGGAAACGAGGGAATCGCGGTATGCGATGTCGGCGGCGTGCAGATTGCCGGTTGCCGTAACCGGCGCGCCTTCGCTCCACGCAATGGCGCCGGTGGCGTGTGCCTCACCACCCTGGAGGGCGGGCTCATGCCAGAAGCCGGCGACGTCACGAAGGGAGATGCGGGCGTCGTATTGCAGGCTCGCGCGAGGCGGCGCAAATTCGATAACGCCGTCAGAGAGATCGGCCGCGGAATTGCCGGTGGCGATGCGGCCCGAAGCGAGCGTGATGCGGCCCCGCTCGAGCGAAGCGGTGAGATCGAGGGCCAGCGGAATACCGTTCAAATCGAGAGGATGAATCGAAAGCGTGCCCTGGTAGCGGGGACCGGCGGCGTAGCGGAATTGCGCGCTGAGATTTTCGCCGCGCGCGTGGAACGGGGTGATGGAGCCCGGCCCGCCCGCGGCCTCCACCTGGATCGTGCCGCGGCTGAGGTCGAAACGGCCGATGGCCAGATTGAGGATCGTATCGATGGTGTTTCCGCCGGCGCTCTTCGGCTGGGGAAGGTTCGTGCGGCCGTCGGGCAGGATCATCAGATACATGCGCGGCTCGGCAACGTCGATGGAGCGGAGATCGATGTCGCGCTTCCAGAGCGAGACGATTTTCAGGCCCACGGCGATGCGGGCGGCGTGGAAGAGCGGCGGCTTGCCGGATGGCTCCGTGCCGTGAAGAGTGCAATTGTCGAGCTCGGCGCGGAGCCCCTTCCAATCGAAGCGGAAGGAGCCGATTTCCACGCGCCCGCCGGTGGCCCGCTCGGCCTCCGCCACGATGGCGTCATGCACGCGGCCGCGCAGCCAGCGGCTCTCCAGCACGAGCCAGGCGGACCCGGCGAGGACGACGAGGGCCGCGACGGCAGCGGCAGCGGCGATAGACAGCTTGCGCCCGCGGGTCATTGGAACGCCTCATCGTGGTAGACGATCTGCGTGCGGCGGCGAGCCTCGCGCAGCCACGTGTCCACTTCGCGATCCGCCCCCTGGTCTACGAGGATGCGCTCGATCTGCTGGCGGACCTGCGGCAATTCCACCCCTTTGCCCGCGAGGTTCTGGCGGTAATAATTCTGGATATCCTGCTCCGTCACCTCCACGGCAGGATGAAACCGAACTTCGATGAAGGCGTTCAGAGCGCGCTCCTCGAGCAGTTCGTCGCGCAAGTCCTGTTCGGAAAGGCCGGCGCCGGCCAGGGCGCGGCGGTATTCGTCATCGGAATGGAAATAGCGCTTGCGAAAATCGGCCAGCGCGGTCTCAACGGCGGCGGTGTCGGGTGCGGCGGAATGAGTGGTTTCGATTTCCGACTCGAGCAGCTTGTGTTCCACCATGCGGCCCGCCATGGCGCGGCGCGCGGCGGGGCTGAAATCGGGCTTGGTACCGCTGAGAAAAGCGGCGACACGAATCTGGCGGTCGAGCTCGCTGGTGGTGATGACGCGGTTGCCCACGGAAACAGCGATGCGATCAATCGTGTCCGCCGAAAAAGCCACACCGCAGAGACATAGAGACACGGAGGCAAGAATCAATTTCACCGCCGAGCCCTTGGCAGGGCGGCATGCCGCCCCCGGCGGACCAGCCCTGTTCAAAGACTCGGCAACACGGTCATGCCGTGTGACCCGAGAGACGCCAAGACGCCGGGAATCCATTTTTCCGTTGGCGCCTCGGGGTCTCGGCGGTAGATTCGTCTTGGCGTCGAAGTTCTTCAAAACGTCTGCCCCAGAGAGAAGAAGAACTGAAAATGGCTCACGTTCTGCACCACGCACTGATTGGCCACGCCCGCGGGCGGCGAACAGGGCGCTACGCCGGCGTTGAGCAGGTCCTGCTGCGTTCCCTTGAACCCGAAGAAGTAGGGAGGGTTAATGCTGTAGGCCAAGTCGATGCGCACCGGCCCGACTGGCGTGCGGTAGCGGATGCCGAAGCCGACTGCGTGCACCATGTAATCGAAATCCTGCAAATTGCGCTGGTTGGTGCCAAAGGAAAAATTGTCGAGGCTGGAATAGACGTTGCCCATGTCATGAAACAGGACTCCGCCGATATTGTCGCCGATGAGGGGGAAGCGGAGTTCGGTCTGGTTGAAGAGCAGCGCCGTTCCGCCGAGGGGAAAACCGGTCGAAGTGTCGCGCGGGCCGGCCTGATATTCGGGAAAGCCGCGGTCGGATTCGTCGCCGCCGCTGAAGAAGCGTTCGGGCAGCGGGACGGCATCCAGCGGGTTTCCGCTCCAGTTGAAGGAGAAGATGTCGCCGAATTCGGTACTGCGTGCCAGCACAAGGCGTTTTCCAAGCGGATAATAAGTGGAATTACGTGCCAGGAGGCGCAAGAAATTGCGCTGCGAGCCGAAGGCGCGTTCGGCCAGCCCGAGATCGAGTGTGTTGTAGATGCCCTTGTGCGGGTCGAGCGCGTCATCCCGGCGGTCCTGGACGAAGTTCACGGAACCGATACCCACGCGCACGGGCTGCGAGAGGAGCGGGATAAGGAACGGCGTGACCTTGAGATCGGTGACGCCGACCACGCGGTTGGCGAAGCGGTAGAACATGGTGATGGATTTCGAGAGCCGCTGGTCCAACTGGGCGGACACTTCCTTACGCGTGTAGTTGAAGGTGCGGATGTCGCGGGAGTCGTCGTACAGGGCCGTGAAAGAGACGGTGAGGTTGTCACGCTTGGCGAAGTGCGGCCAGGAGTAATTGAGCAGCGCCAGATCTTCCAGCGTGGAAACGCGCGTGCGCAGGCTGATGCTGTGGGTGACTCCCCAGAGATTGTTGCGGGTGACGTCAAAGGAGACGCGCGGAGAAAACCCGGTGGTGCCGGCGGGCGCGTCGTAACAGGTCTCGCAGCCGCCGATGCGGCCGATCTGAGCGCCGAAACCGACGGCGATGGAGTAGCGCCGGGCCTCCTCCAGGTTGTAGAGCACGTACTTGCTATCGGTTTCGCCATCGGGATTCTGAATCGCGGTATCCACGCGGGAAAAGACGCCGAGATCGTAGAGGCGGCGCTGGATGGCGGTCATTTCCGAGGGCGAAAGGGGATCGCCGGGATGGAGAGTGATGTTGCGATCGATCAGGTCGGTACGGGTATTGCGATTACCGCTGACGATGACGGCGCGCACGAACTGCTGCCGGCCCTCCTGGATCGCGTAGTGGACGTCGAGCTGGTGCGGCGCGGCGGCCGGGGTTGAGCTCCATTCGAAGGTGGCATTGGGAAAGCCTTTTTCGGAGTAGGCCGCCAGAATAGCGTCGCGGTCGAGTGCCACGTTGAATTCGCTGAAAGGCTGGCCGGCCGCGGAACTCAGCTTGGTGGCGAGTGCGGCGCGGTCGAGGTGCTCGATGCCGTCGATTTGCAAGTGGGAGATGAAATACTGCGGCCCTTCGTCGATAGTGATGTAAACGGCCAGGTCGCCGGCCCGGTCGCGGAAATTGTCGATCACGCGATGCGTGACTTTCACGTCCCGGAAGCCGTTGGACTGGTAGAGATTGCTGATGGTCTCTTCGTCGCGGCGGAGGAGGCTCTCGCTGTAGCGGCCGTGGGGGAACTCCAGCCGCTTGCGCGGCTGAAGGAACATGCGTTCGCGAATGGTGTCCTCGGTGAAGTAATGATTGCCCTCGATCCGGATGGAAACCAGGCGGTGGCGGCCGCCGGTGTTGATGAGGTAATCGATATTGGCCTTGTCGTCGATGACGGCCTGCTGCTTGAACTGCACGTCGGCATCGAAGTAGCCCTCGGACTGCAGGTAATCGCGCAGGTTGCTGGCGCCCTCGGCGAGCAGGTCATGGTCGACCGCGTGCTCCTCGAAGATGGGAACGTAGCGGCGTAGAATCTTGAGCGAGAGCTTGTCGCCTACCGGGTTGACCTGAATGCGCGGCCCGGCATCCACACGGAGCGTTGGCGTGGCCCGGTTCGTAGTGGGGTCATACTTCACCGATTCCAGCGTCACCTTGGCCTCGAGGCGGTTATCCTTCTCATAGATGGCGCGGACGCCATCGAGCGCCTGGCGCACACGCGTCTGTGTCATCGGTTTCCAGGTGTGGATGAGCCAGCGGCGGAACCTGGTGGCCTCCAGGATGCGCTCCTGGTCCATTTTCAGATCCCCCGTGAGCACAGGTGTGGCGAACCGGGCACGGGGACCGCTGTTCACCAGGAAACGGAGATTGACCTGCTGGTACTTTTGGTCTGTCTCCCAATCGAAAATCGGATGCAGCTCGCTGAGAAACAGTCCGTTCGATTCCAACAGGCGTTGCTGACTGGCCATGGCGGTCGCGAGGCGGGCTTCGGTATAGGGCTCACCTAGGCTGAGATTGGCGACCCCTTCCAGCTGGCTGGCATCGGGCGGGCTGGCGACCCGGCCAGCGGCATCCACCGTGCCGATGAACCAGGCAACGCGCGTGGCGAATACCAGCGCTACGCCTGAGCCGGACGGCTGCGCATCCACGCGGATATCGGCATAGCGGCCCGTGGCGAAGAGGCGCGCGATAGAGGCCCGCACGTCCGTCATGTGCAGTGGCTGGTTGATTTGAAGCGGGAGGAGGTGGTGCAATTCGGCCGCGTCGAGCGGCTGATCGGGCGGATCGAACCGGATGCTGGTCACGGTGCGGCCTTCGTATTGCGCAGTCTGTGCCGCGGCTATGGCGAGCCAGAACAACGGGCATAAGACTAGCAATCGGCGCACCATATTATCGTAAGACGTCCAACAGCAACTTTGTTACCATCGAGCCATGAACGCGGCCGAGCGTGAGCGCTACTCGCGCCAGATCCTGTTTGCGGGCATCGGCGAACGCGGCCAGGAGGCACTGCTCGCGTCGCATGCGGTGGTGGCCGGGTGCGGCGCGCTGGGCAGTTTTCATGCGGCGGCGCTGGCGCGCGCAGGCGTGGGACGGCTGACGCTGATCGACCGCGATTATGTGGAGCCGGCCAACCTGCACCGGCAGTGGCTGTTTGAGGAGTCCGACGCCGCCGAAGCGCTGCCCAAAGCGGCCGCGGCAGCGCGGCGACTGCGCGCTATCAACTCCGGCGTCGAGGTGCGCGCCGCGGTAGCCGACCTGACCGCGGCCAATGCCGAGGAAGTACTGGGCGGCGCGGACGTGATTCTGGACGGCACGGACAACTTTGAAACAAGATTCCTGATCAATGATTTTGCGGTGAGCCGGGGCATTCCCTGGATTTACGGAGCGGCGGTGGGAAGCTACGGGATCGCCATGCCGGTAATTCCGCGCCGCACCGCCTGCCTGCGGTGCGTCTATCCCGAGCCTCCCGGCGGGGCGCAGCCCACCTGCGAAACAGCAGGCATTCTGAATGCCGTGGTCTCGGCGGTAGCGTCGCTGCAGGTGGCAGACGCGCTCAAGATTCTGTCGGGAAATGCGGGGGCGGTACAGGCGCGCATCACAACGCTCGACGTGTGGGAGGGCGGCATCCGTCAAATCGAAGCGCCTCCGCGCGACGCCGCCTGCCCCGCCTGCGGCCTTGGTGAATTTCCGTACCTGGAGGAATCGGCGCGTGCGCCCGTGACGCTGTGCGGGCGCAACGCCGTGCAGGTGCACGAGAGCGAGCGTACCCTCGATCTGGCGGTCTTAGAGCAGCGCCTGGCGCCGCTCGGCGAGGTGCGAGCCAACGAATTCGCGCTCCGCTTCGCCGTGCCGCCCTACGAGATGACGATCTTTCCCGACGGCCGGGCGATTGTCAAGGGCACGGCCGATGCAGCCATCGCGCGTAGTTTGTACGCGAAGTACCTGGGGTAGCGCGGCCGGCCGCAGGTATGCGGCCCCGTGACGGAGGGGATTGGGTAGTCAGCCCGCTCTTTCTGGAATCGGCGGTGGGCGGATTGCCAATCCGCCGCAGGCTGCCAGCCTGCCCTACATCGGTTCTTTGATTCCTTTTTCGATCAGCCACCAGTTAACCGATGCCAAGGCCACAGGATCCTGCCAGGCACAACGAAACGACGGCGAGAATCCAGAGCCAGCGCGGCCCTGTGAAGTGCGGCGACAAAGACTATTGAAGCAGAAGCGGCAAAACTCGAATAGGAATTTCCGGACAATGCCGCTAATGGCGCGCAATGACCCTGCGAAAGCGCACAACGGACGAACGGAGTGAGAGCAAACGGAAGGCGTTTAACAGACCCGGAAGAAGCTGCCTCGTTAGGATGCGAATCATGGCGAACCATGCGGACAGCCGCGGCGAGTGGCCTCTCTGGCGGCAGGTGCAGAGCGGCGATGTGGAGGGACTGGGCCAAAACGCTTTTTCCTCGCGCACGGAAGACCTCTCCGCGCGTACGGCGCAGGCGGACCGGGTAGTTTCTTCGGTCTGCCCCTATTGCGCTGTGGGATGCGGGCAACTGGTTTACATAAAAGATGAGAAGATCATCGACATCGAGGGCGATCCGCGCTCGCCGATTTCGAACGGCTGCCTGTGCCCGAAGGGCGCGGGGACTTTTCAGCTCGTCACCGGCACTCACCGGCAGAATCGTGTGCTGCACCGCCGTCCGCACGCAACCGAGTGGGAACAGATCCCGCTGGAGCAGGCGATGGACATGGTGGCGGAGCGGGTGCAGCGGACGCGCGACCGCAATTGGG
>DATJMP010000249.1:0-3339 GCA_035508655.1 Bryobacteraceae bacterium | reverse complement strand
GCGCTTGTGCCCTACGCCGAGGTCAAGGCCCTGATCTTCGTCCGCGATTTCGAGCCGGCCGGCGTCACCCGCCGCATTTTCCTCACCCGGCCCAAAATGGAGGGCCTCTGGGTGCGCCTCCGCTTTCGCGACGACGATGTGATGGAAGGCGTCGTGCCCAACAACCTGCTGCAGATCGAGCACTACGGGTTCACCGTCATCCCGCCTGATTCCTTCGGCAACCACCAGCGCCTGTTCGTGCCGCGGACCGCGCTGCGGTCGGTCGAGGTGCTCGGGGTAGTGGGGAGCCCGCTTACCCGGCGGAAGGCGAAAGCCGCTCCCAGCAAGGAACAGATCGGGCTGTTCGAGGAATAAAAGCCGGCCCCGGGCGTTTCGGGGGCGCCCCGCATCCCGGCTTTTGGCTCTTGCGCCGGCTCCCGCCGGGTGATAAAAACGGATACGGTATACTGGAATTTAATCCACGCTACTCCCTGGTTTGGAGGTCTTATGAAGTTCCGCAACCTGGCGGCCAATTCCGTCGGGCTATTATTTCTCGCCTGCACAGCGTTCGCGCAAATTACCGCTATCGAAGGGGTGGTAAAGGACCCGGATGGCAAGCCGGTTCAAGGCGCCGTGGTCAATATCGTCCGCACTGATATCAAGGGTAATTACCACGTCAAGACGGACAAGAAAGGCCACTATATTTACAATGGCCTGCCGATGGGGACGTACAACCTCTCGTGCGAAGTCAATGGGAAAGAGATTGACAAGGTAAACAACGTCAAGACGCGTCCCGGCGATCCGCTGGAAATGAACTTCGACATGAAGAAGGCCGCGGCCGAAAGCAGCGCCCAGCAGCAGGCCATGCAGCAGGCCATGCAGTCCGGCCAGCTCTCCAAAGACCAGGAGCGCTCCATGACGCCGGAGCAGAAGAAGCAGTTTGAAGAGGCCATGAAGAAGCGCGAAGCGGATATGAAGAAGAACGCTGCGCTGAATGAGGCCTACAACGCTGGCAAGGCGGCTCTGGATGCCAAACAGTACGACCAGGCTGTGGACAGTTTCAACAAAGCCGCCGAGCTGGCGGACACCGATAACAACCGCCTCGCCGTGTACAGCAACCTTGCGGATGCCTACACCAAGCTGGCCTCCACCAAGACCGGCGCCGAATTCGATGCCGACATGCAGAAATCCTTGGACACTTACGCCAAAGCGGTGGCGCTGAAGCCGGACGACGCCGGCATGCACAACAACTACGGGCTGGCTCTGGCGAAGGCCAAGAAGTTCACGGAAGCCCAGGCCGAGCTGGAGAAAGCCGCCCAGCTCGATCCTTCCGGTGCGGGTAAGTATTATTACAATCTGGGCGCCACGGAAATCAATGCCGGCCAGACAGAGCCCGCCGGCGCGGCATTCCAGAAGGCGATAGCCGCCACCCCGCCCTACCCCGATGCCTACTATCAATACGGTGTAGTGCTGGTCTCCAAGGCGGCGATCGGCGCTGATGGGAAGGTAACTCCCGCCCCCGGAACCGTCGAAGCATTCCAGAAATACCTCGAACTCGCGCCGAATGGCCAGTTCGCCGCCCAAGCTCAGGATATGATCAAGACACTGGGCGGCAGCATCGAAACGCAATATAAGAATCCCGATGCTGGCAAGAAGAAGAAAAAATAAAGAGCCAATAGCGATCAGCTATTAGCTATGAGTTTTCGGCCCGGCGGGTCCTGCCCGCCTGGCCGATTTAATATGATTCGAAGCTTTTTTATCGATTTCGTTTTTCCGGTTCTGCTGTTTTTGGTTGTACGTTCGTTAATCGGTGGTGCTTTCCGGGCTCCGGCCCGGAGATCCCCGCAGGGCCCCGCAGCCAAACCTCCCGTTTCGCCAGGTGGCGAACTCAGAAAAGATCCCGTCTGCGGTACGTACGTCTCCGACACCGCCAGCGTCAAACGCACGGTGCATGGCGATGTGCTGCACTTCTGCTCAAAAGAATGCGCTGAGCGCTACACGGCCGCGATCAAACGCCGCGCTTGAAGCTCATAGCTAAATCAGCACTAATCCTTTCCTGATTCCCACCGTCACCGCCTCCGTGCGCGTTCCCGCGTGCAGCTTGCCCAAAATCGACGCTACGTGGAACTTCACCGTGTGTTCGGAAATCCCCAGTTTCCACGCAATCGTCTTGTTGGCTGCACCCTCGGCCATCATGCGCAGCACTTCCAGTTCGCGTGGAGTCAGGTCGCTCTCATCGGCGGTGCGCTGCACCGCGCCCGTGTGGAGCAGTGGCTCCAGTTCCCTTGGCTCGATGACCGACAGTCCCCGGCCGACCGCTTCCACGGCGGCTAGGATCTGCGTCGCGCCGGCATCGCGCGGCAGCAAAGCGCGCACGCCGGCCTGAAACCGCTCGTGCGTGAACGCCGGATCCGGTTCCCCGGCGAGCAGCACGATTGGCGGACCTTCCCCGTCGCCCGGTTCCAGCGCCGAAGCCAGCACCACATCCGGGCGCAGCGCCGCAATGCCGCTCAGGTCCGCGAAGGCGCCGGCCAACTCCATGCCGGCACAAGTCGTCACCAGCGCCTTCAGACCTTCGCGGACAACTGGCGAATCCGCCGCAATGGCCACCCGGATCACGCCGCCTCTGCCCGCGCCCCAGCCAGCCTCACCGACGTTTCCCTCACTGGCAGCCGCCCTGCCCGCGTGCCCGCCCCGCGCAAGAAGCGCAGCCGCAGCACTTCGCGGCCGGAATCGAGCGCGGTGTGCAGTTCGTCCAACGACATCAATAGAATGTCGCCGGGGCGGAGTGAGGCGGCCGCGGCCGCGCCTTCCGGCTCCACTTCCATCAGCAGCAACCCGGGAGGCACCGGCCGTAGCGCCACGCCCAGGGCAGGTCGCGGCCCGCGCGCCAGAAAATCCACGGCCGCATTCGAAGGAATCGCCAGCCCGAGGCCATTCACGATTGCGGTGTTGATGCCGATCACCTGGCCGCGCGCATTGGCCAGCGGACCGCCGGAATTGCCGGGCGCCAGCCGTATATCCGCGCGAATCCAGGCGTGCGGACCCATTCCGGAAATCGGGCCAATCGAGTGGACAACCCCGCGCGAAAGCGCTCCCGCAAATCCCAGCGGGCTGCCCACAGCCATTACCACTTCACCCGGACGCAGCGCGCCCGAATCGGCCGCCGCGGCCGCCTCCAGATCGGTCGCGGCCACCCGTAACAGCGCCAGGTCGCGACGCGCGTCGCGCCAGGACAGCCGCGCGGGCAGACGCCGGCCGTCCCACAATTCCACCTCGGCTTCCTTCGCGCGTGCCACGTGCGCGTTGGTCAGCACCGCTCCGGAGGCGTTCCAAATCACCCCCGAACCGCCGCCCTGC
>DATJMP010000248.1:0-7445 GCA_035508655.1 Bryobacteraceae bacterium | reverse complement strand
TTCGCCCACCGCCGCCAGCACACGCACCACTTTGCCCGGCATCGGCGCGCTCACCGTGAACACGCCGGCATGGCCCGCCGCGCCCCCGCGGCGCCGCAACCGCCGCGGGTCGCGCACTTCGATTTCGAACCGGTGCCCTTTCACCACCACCACCACGGTGTCCGCCGTCTCCTCCACGTGGGCATCGTAGACGCGGCCGTCCAGCAGCACGGAATAAACGCCCGGCACGGGCGTTTCCACCTGCGCCGCGCGCTCCGGGCCATCATCCAGGCGGAAGCGGCAATCGGGCGCGGGCGCGAGGATCTCGATGTGCTCTTCGGCCCCGGAATCGATCGTGAGGGAGAGCTTCATTGGAGCAGCTCGCTCCGCCCTGCGTCCAGCCAGCGGCTGCTCCGGCTCGCTGGGGGCTGATCGGCCGCCTTGCCGTTGCTTGCGTGCAACGCCGCGGCCAACGCGGCTACGGTGCGGATATCGTCGCCCGCCTCCGGCAGCACATCGCGCGCGAGGAACTCGTCGATGAAGCCGGTGTGCAGCCGGCCCGCACGGAACTCCGGATCCTCCAGAATCTGCCGGAAGAAGCCGATGTTCGTGCGGATGCCGCCCACGTCGTACTCACTCAGCGCGCGCAGCATGCGCGCGATCGCCTCTTCCCGCGTGCCGGCCCACACAGCCAGCTTGGCCAGCAGCGGGTCGTATTCGAGCGGCACCGTCCAGCCGGCGTACACGCAGCCATCCAGCCGGATGCCCGGCCCGAGCGGCCGCGTCAGGCGCGTGAGCCTGCCGGGCGACGGCAGAAAGTTGTTGTACGGATCTTCGGCATAGATGCGGCATTCGATGGCCGCGCCGCTCCATGGCACCTCGTCCTGTTTCAGGCTGAGCCGCTCGCCGGCTGCGATCTCGACTTGCAGCCGCACCAGGTCGAGGCCGGTCACCAGTTCGGTAATCGGATGCTCTACCTGCAGCCGCGTGTTCATCTCCAGGAAGTAAAATCGCCGATCCTGGTCCACCAGGAATTCCACCGTGCCGGCGTTGTAATAGCCTGCCGCCCGCGCCGCGCGCACCGCGGCCTCCCCCATCGCGCGCCGCATCTCCGGATGCTCCGCCACCAGCGGCGAGGGGCACTCCTCCATCACCTTCTGGTGCCGCCGCTGGATGGAGCACTCGCGCTCGCCCAGGTAAATCATGTTGCCGTGCCGGTCGCCCAGGACCTGAATTTCGACATGCCGCGGCCGCTCGATCAGCTTTTCGACGTAAATTTCCGGGTTGCGAAAGCTGCGCTCGGCTTCGCTCGAAGCGTCGCGGAGAGCCGAATCCAGCTCGGCCGCCGAATCGACGCGGCGCATGCCCTTACCGCCGCCCCCCGCCACGGCCTTGAGCAGAATCGGGTAGCCGTGCTGCGCGCCGAACGCGCGGGCGCTGTCGATATCCACGCTGCTCGCCGTACCTGGCACCACGGGCGCGCCCCCGGCCATCGCCGCGCAGCGGGCCGCGGTCTTGGAGCCCATGGCGCGGATGGAATCGGCCGAAGGCCCGATGAAGACCAAGCCGGCATCCGCGCAGGCCGCGGCGAAATCCGCATTCTCGCTCAGGAATCCGTAACCGGGATGGATGGCCTCGGCGCCGTGGCGGCGGGCGGCTTCCAGGATGCGGTCGATACGCAGGTAGCTTTCCGCCGAGGGCGGCGGCCCGACATGCGCAGCCTCATCCGCCATGCGCACGTGCAACGAGGTGCGGTCGGCGTCAGAGTAAACCGCGACCGATGCGATATTCATCTCGCGAAGCGTGCGCATCACACGGACGGCGATCTCGCCGCGGTTCGCAACCAGGACCTTGCGGAACATTGCTGGAAAGATTGTAGCTTAACGGGGATTGGGGGTCGCTGATTGGGGATTGGGGCGGGGCAGGTTGCGGCAGGATGAGCCGGTGCGCGCGGTCCACAGGTACCCACCGGAAGCTTGAAGACCGCAAGCACGCGCGCGGAGCGCCACGCCTGAGCGCCCCAATCCCCAATCCCTAACCCCTAATCCCTGTTCCTGGTAGAATTGGGTGATCTTCCTTATGGCCCTGGAGTCGATTGAAGGTTCGCTGAAAGAGCGGGGGGTCCGGCTGACGCGGCAGCGGCAGATTCTGCTCGAGCTCATCGATAAAACCGGCGAGCACCTGGATGCGGAGCGGCTCTACGAGCTGGCTAAGCAGAAGGATCCCAAGCTGAACCGCGTCACCGTCTACCGCACGCTTAAGATGCTGAAGGCCGGCGGCCTGGTGGACGAGCTGGACCTGATGCACTACGCCGGAGACCAGCATTACTACGAAACGCGGCTGAAGCAGGAGCACGCGCACGTGGTTTGCCTGCGCTGCGGCAAGGTGGAGGAGTTTTTCGGCGAGCCTCTGCAGCGATTGCGCAAACAGATCGAGAGCCATTTCGGTTTCCAGGTGCTGCTGGCGCGCACGGAGGTAGGCGGCTATTGCTCGCATTGCCAGACCCTGCGGGCGCGCGAGGTGGACGAGATCCGCGAGGTGGCGGAGGCGGAAAAACCGGCGCCGCGGCCAAAGCGCACGACACGGGCCCGGCGATGACTCGCGCCACGCGCCGCGAAGCCGGAGTGTAAATGCCCAGCAACGCGGCTCCCGCCATGGCTGTAGAAGCGGCGTCATTGGTCTTGATGGATCCCAACGGGCACCGCTCACGGCTGCCCATCGATCCACTGCCGTTTCATATTGGCCGCCACGCGGACAATCAGCTTATCATCCGCGATAGCCGTGCTTCACGCGCGCACGCGCAAATCGTGCTCGAGAACGGCGACTACTGGCTGGAAGATTGCGGCAGCCTTCACGGGACATTCGTCAACGGGCAGCGGGTTACGCGGGCGGCGCTGCGCCATGGAGACACCCTCGAGTTCGGCGCGCGCGACTCCTACCAGGTGATTTTCACGCGCGACGCGGCCGAGTGGAAGCGGCTGGCGGAACAGATGACAGCGCCGGAAAAGACCGGGCCGGGCAGTCTGGCGAAACTGCGCGGCATCACGGACCTGGCGCGCACCCTGCAGAGCGGGTTTTCCACCGACGACGTGCTCGTCTCGGTGGTGGATGCCGCCCTGGCCGCCACGGGCGCCGAGCGCGGCTTCCTCTTGCTGCGCACCGCGTCCGGTCTGGAGACTCGCGTAGCACGCCATCGCAACGGCCACCGGCTGGATAGCGGCGAGCTGCGCGTGCCCCGCGAGGTCATCCGGCGCGCGCTCGACCATCGTCGCGATCTGCTCTCCATGAATTTCGATCCGGCCGGCGCCGATGGCGTGCGGCCGCAGAACAGCATTGCGGATCTGGAGCTGCGCAGCGTGATTTGCGTGCCGCTGGTGCACATGCGCGCGGGCCAGGGCGATAACACCAGCTTGGTTTCAGCCGCCAACGAGACCATCGGCGTGCTCTACATGGATTCGCGCGCTGGCGCCGCGGACCTCGCCGGCGGCAACCGCGAACTGCTGCAAAGCCTGGCCATCGAAGCCTCCACCGTGCTGGAAAACGCCCGCCTGCTCGAAGAGGAGCGGGCCAAGCAAAAGCTGGAGGAGGAACTGCGGCTGGCGCGCACCATCCAGCAAAGCCTGCTGCCCGGCCGAATGCCAGGGGAGGGTTGGCTGCATGCGGCGGCCAGCAGCGTGGCTTCGCGCGAAGTGGGCGGCGACTATTTCGACGTCACACAGGTGACGCCGCGCTGCTGGTCGGCCGTGGTTGCCGATGTTTCGGGAAAAGGCGTGGGGTCCGCCCTGCTCGCTTCCCTGCTCCAGGGTGCTCTGCTGATTACCGCGGACCAGCCCGCAGGCCTGGCCCGCCGGCTGGAACGCATCAACCGCTACTTGCTCGACCGGACTGGCGGCGAAAAGTACGCCACCATTTTCTACTGCCTGCTCCACGACGATGGCCTGATCAGCTACGTGAACGCCGGCCACTGCGCCGCCATGGTGGTGCAGCCGGACGGCGGCCTGCGCCATATGGACGCGACCGCGATGCCCGTGGGACTGATCGAAGACGTCCCGTTCGTCGTGGCAAGCGACAGGGTACAGCGCGGCGACAAAGTGGTCATCTACACCGATGGCGTCACCGAGGCGCAGAACGCGGCCGGCGAATTCTTCGGCCGCAAGCGCCTGCACCAGGTCGTAACGGCGCAACCCTCTGGCGATTGCGGCGCGATCCATGCCGCCATTCAAGAGGCTGTAGCCGCCTTCACGGAAGGCACTCCGCAATCCGACGACATCACCGTGCTGGTGCTCGAATACGCGGGATAGCGGCCCTGGCCCGGGCGGAACGGTTTCGTAGCGCAAGCCTCCGGCTTGCCATGCCGGCATTCGTGCCGGCATAGCTGACCATCGGAGTATGCCGGCCTGCAGGCCGGCTCTGCGGCAGCGGGTGCGATCGAGGGAGCGGACGCCTGGTATCAACCGGAGCGATCAGCGTAAATTGACCGCTCCCTTTGGTCGCGGCTCAGCAAGGGTTTCCGAGCCGCGACCACAGGGAGCGGTCTTACGCGAATTTGCACAACCTGGCAGTAGTCGCGGTCCCGTTTACGCCATCGCCAGAATTTTGTCGAGCGCCCCCGAAACACGCTGCAACTGGTCCGGCTGGTTGGGATTGCGGCCAATTTCAGGCGACAGGAAGCCGCGGTATCCGATCTTGACCAGCGCCGCCATCACCGCTTTCCAGTTCACGTCGCCCTCCAGCAGATCGGCGAAATGCGGCGCCTCGGTGCGGGTCGCCAGCTTGTAGTCCTTCATGTGGATCCGCTTGATGCGCGAGCCGAGAGTCAGGATCCAGTCTTCGGGATACCCGTACTGGACACAGTTGCCCGTGTCGAAATGCGAGCCAACCCACGGGCTGTGGAACTGATCGATGAAGGCGCGCATTTCGAGCGGGCTGAGCAGGAACTTGTTCCAGACGTTCTCCGGATCGAGATAGATCTTGGCCCGCTCCGCATCCGGCACTACCTTCGCCAGTTCGGCGCTGAACCGGTCCCAGGTCTCCTGCGAGCCGACTTCAAGCGTCGGCCCGTTGCCCAACCGCACGGCATACAGGAGGAGCGCACCGCAATTGAGATCCTGCGCAATGGCTATCGCGCGCCGGATAGCCGCCACGCCGCGGGCGCGCACGGCGGGATCAGGCGCGTTGAGCGGATTCTGGTGCAGCGGTTCGGAGACCCACAGTGTGGCGATCCGGATGCCGGCCTTTTCGGCGGCGTCCGCCATGCGGCGGGCGTCGTCGCGGCTGATCTCCAGCGTGAGATCGGTGCCGACGGCAATCTCGATCGCGTCGAAGCCGGCGGATTTAGCGCGGGCAAAGCATTCGGCGCGCGGCATTTCTTTGGGAAAGATGATGGAGCAGATGCCCTTGGTAAAGCGGGCGGACTGAGCGGACGCCGGCGCGGCGGCCGCAGCCAGCGGCAGGGAAAGGATTTGGCGGCGGGTCATGGGGGAAGTATATCGGAAGCGGGGGTCGGGGAGTAGGGATTAGGGATTGGAGCGGACAGGGCTGCACCGGGATGAAGGCGCCGTGCGGTCCTCAAGGTCCTCCGGTAGCCTGAGGACCGCGCGCACGCGCTGCGCGCCGCGCGTCTGATCGCCCCAATCCCCAATCCCCAATCCCTGTTTCTACACTTCCACGCCCAGGTCGCTCCACCGAACCACTTTCTCCTGCGTCATGGCGTGATGGCCGAGGATGGCGGTAAGGGCCGCTTCGGCGCCAATTTTGACATCCACAGGTGGCGTGACGCCCTGCGTGATGGCGGCATAGAAGGCGGCCATGTGGGCGTATTCATCCTCCTGTCTCTTTGCCACCAGCGCCACCGGCTGGCTGCCGCGCTCGGGCGGATACATCGTGCCGGCCATCAGATCGAGCGAGCCCTTCGAGCCGTAGACGTAAATGTACTGTCCGCCGCTGGGCATGGAGGCGGGATGGAACACGTTCTGCGTGAACGACATTTTTACGCCGCCCGGATAATCGTAGGTCAGGCTGCCGCAATCGAAGATGGTGCGCCCGGGAGGATCGTTCTTGTAGAGCTGGATGGCTCCGAAACCGCAGGCACGGGTGGGATGAGCGCCGATCACCCAGTTGCACAGGTCGAGATTGTGGACGGACTGCTCCACCAGGTAGCCGCCGGATTTGCTGACGTCGAAATACCAGTCGGCGGAGGAGCCGTCGTGGGGAAGATCGGCGGCGGCGTGGCGTTGCGCCTTGACCATGAGAATGTCGCCGATGGCGCCCGCGCGGATCTGGCGGACCATCTCCTGATAAAGCTTCATGGACCGAAGCTGTTGGCCGGCGACGAAAATCTTCTTCGAGCTTTTGGCGGCATCGAGAATGGCCTTGACCTGGGCCGGCGTCACGCCGACGGGCTTCTCGCAATAGACGTTTTTGCCGGCGCGGAGGGCCGCGACCGCCATCTCGGAATGCAGATAGGGCGGCGTGGCGATGAAAACGGCGTCGATATCCTTGCGGTCGATGATGCGGTGCCAGTCGGTGTAAGTCTGCGGGTTGTCGCGCGCGGCGGCAGTGGCTGCCTTGTCCAGCCGGTCGGCCTTGAGGTCGCATAGGGCCACGACCTTGGCCGCCGGCTGGTGCAGCACTGCCTGTAACAGGAAGGAGCCGCGGTTGCCCGTGCCGATCATGGCAGTGGCGACTGTCTGGCCGGAAGCACCGGTTTGCATGGCATGGGCAGCGGCGGCCGAGCCGAGCAGGAAGAGGCGGCGGTTAACGGGCATAAGAACCTCTGCCGTAGTTTAGCCCCATTTCATCCGTCACCGCCGATGCACCGGGACGCAGAGATTGGAACGGGGTCCGGGATCAGGGGCTGGTATCAAGTTGCAGAGATCTGCGTAAATTGACCGCTCCCTTCGGTCGCGGCTCAGCCACGGTTTCCGAGCCGCGACCGAAGGGAGCGGTCATACGCGAATTTACACAACCTGGCACCAGGGGTCAGGGATCGGGGCGATGGCGGTCGCGCAGGGATGGACCCGTCGCGCGGTCCTCAGGGATCTGTGAGGACTGTGCGAACGCGCGCTGCGCGCCACGCGTCTGAACTCCCGACCCCTGACCCCCGATCCCCGATCCCTTATGGCTACAATAGCCTTTACATGCCCGAATTCGACGTGGTCGGCGTGGGGCTGAACGCCACGGATACCATGCTGATCGTTCCGCATTTTCCCGCTTACGCCGGAAAGGTGCCGTTCCAGCAGGAACTGCTCGCGCCGGGCGGACAGGTGGCCAGCGCCATGGTAGCCTGCGCGCGCCTGGGCCTGCGCACCAAATACATCGGCGCAGTCGGGGACGACGAGCGCGGGCGCATTCAGATGGAAAGCCTCAGCGGCACCGGCATCAACCTGGACCACGTGCAGTTGCGGCGCGGCTGTCCCAACCAATCGGCCTACATCATCATCGACCGCTCGACCGGCGAGCGCACC
>DATJMP010000247.1:0-2564 GCA_035508655.1 Bryobacteraceae bacterium | reverse complement strand
TTCCGGCGGTTTCACAATGAACGGAGGTTCTTTTTTGGCGCTTCAATACTTCGGCCTTGCTCCCGGCCTGATCGGTCTCGATCAAGCCAACCTTCAGATTCCGGCTGATATGCGGCAAGGCTGTGCCGTTCCCCTGGCGATTGCAGGCGCATCGTTGCTGAGTCCCACTGTGACAGTCAGCGTCTCATCTTCGCGCGGCCAGTGCACCGATCCGCCCACGCAGTCCTACGGAACGATCACCCTGACAAGAACCATCGCTACGGGCACGAGTGACGATGGAGAAGCGGATACCCTGACCGCTTCCTTTCCCTCCGGCCCGCAACTGACGCGGCCCGCCGACAGTCAGACGGGCGCTACAAACGTCATCCAACTACCTGCGCCCAGCCGCGCATGTCCGGTGCCGGGCTATATCCAGCTTTCGGCTGGCGCGATCGTGATGAGCGGGCCAAACGGGCCGGCCACCGCGGAGCCGGCCACGGTAGCGGGCTCGACTTCCTATTCCGTGAATCTTCCGGCCGGCTTTTTCACTGGCGGAACCTACGATATCTCCGCAGCAGGGAGCGCGGCGATCGCAGCCTTCCAGGGCAGCATGACCGTCGACTCTCCGATCCAGGTTACCGGGTATTCGCAGGCAGCGTACAACGCACCGCTCATTGTGCAATGGACCGGCGGGGCCGCCACCAGCGTGGTGAAGGTCTCGCTGGTTGCGATAACGGGCCTGACGCAAGCCACTACATACGATTACACCGCAGCCACCGCCGGCTCCTATAGCTTCCAGCCGCTTTGCTCTGGAAATCCGCCCCCAGAGGGAAATGGCGTGTACTGCACCTTCGGCATACCGGAGATAAGTGAGGTGGTGGTGGAACAGATGCCCGCTACCGATCAGGTTGCCACCTTCCAGGCAAACGGAATTACCAGCGATATACGCGCCTATTGGATCAATCGCTACGTCTTCGGTACAGTGGCTCCCGCAGAAAATTGATTCGGGCCTGATTATACTATTAGTAATCATGAGCTCCGGATACCAGATCGTGGTGTGCGCCGGCATTGTGCCCGATCCGCTGCAAACGCTCGAGCCCGTCGATGGCCCAGGCGGTCCCGTGTTGAAGAACGAAAGCATGCTGCCCGCGATCCTCGATCCGTGGGCGGCCCACGCGCTATACGAAGCCGCGCACCTCGCTGCCGAAACGCCGGGAAGCAAAGTCTGGCTGGTGAGCCTAGGTCCCAAGGCCAAACTCCAGCAGGTGATGATGACCGTCGCCCAAAAGGCCGCGTTCGAATTCGTCGCGGTGGATGGCCCGGCTGGCGGCTTCACCGAAGCACATGACGTCGCCGCCGCGCTGGCCGATGCCGTGCGTGCGATTCCCGGTCTCGATGTGAACCGTCTGCTGCTGTTCGGCGGATGGGAGTCCGCCTCGCGCGGCGCGGGCGCCACTCTGCAGATGCTGGGCGAGCAACTGGGAATCGCCGATCAGTTTCAGGGCGTCGACGAACTGCGCGTGCAGCCGGATGGATCGCTCGAAGTTCTGGAGCGCGTCGAAGGCGGACGGCACCAGGTTTCCATCTGCGCCTGCCCGCCCGCGGTACTCGGATGGGCCACCGGCAACCTGCCCGAGCCGCGCAACAATCCGCAAATCGGTATGGCCAACCTGCGCGGCGTCATGCCGGCGCTGCAGAAGGCCAAACCGTTCCAGCCCGCGGCGGATGGCGCCCGCTTCCTGCGCGCCGCCGCGCCCAAGCAGCAGCGCGCCACGCGTGTGGTGAAGAACATGGAACCCGCCGAAATCGCGCGTGAAATCGCCGCCTGGATCTCCGGAGACTGACCCATGGAAACGATACTCCTGCTTGCCCATACCGAACCCGACGGAACGCTCTCGAAAGCCGCGCTTGAGGCGCTTGCCGCGGCGGTCGCGCTGAGCCGTGAGCTGCCGGACGCCAGCCTCGCGATCGGCTTGGTAGCCGCGAACGACGCGCAGACCGCGGCTGATTCCATCGCGGGCTGTGGCGCGGCGCGGTTCCTGGCGGTCATCGGCGACGATTTCGCCACCGCCCGCTACTCGACCGACACCGCCGCGGCCGAGGCTCTCACACGCGCGGCCGGCGCCACGCTCGTCCTGGCGCCCGGTACGTCCCGCTGGGCACGCTGCCTCGCGGGCGTGGCGCAGCGCATCGGCGGCCGTGTTGATACGCATGCCACGGTGTCGGTCGAGAACGGCGCGCCCACCCTCACGCGCTGGTATTACCGCCAGCGCATCGAAGGCGTTTCGCAGCGTGCCGCGCGGCCGTGGTTCATCCTGCTCGATCCCGGGACAGCCGAACCCTGGCAAGGCGAGCCCGGCCACACCGCCGTGGAACAGGTGCCCGTTCCGATTGACGATCGCCTCCGCCGCACCACTTTCGCCGGCTGGCGTGCACCCCGCACCGATCAGCAAACCATTCGCCCCGACGCCGACCTGCTGTTCGTCGCCGGCGCCGGTTGGACCAAAAAGCAGGCCGACGGCCAAACGCACCTCGCGGACGCGGCCGGCCTGATACTGGACTTCCTACAGGTCGCGCAGGCATCC
>DATJMP010000246.1:0-5885 GCA_035508655.1 Bryobacteraceae bacterium | reverse complement strand
ATTGGCAACGGGCAGGCCGATGGGGAGCAGGGAGACGCGCTCGCGAATGCCGTTGAAATCGATCTCGACTTTGGGTGGGGGCGCGGCTGTGGTTTCGGAATTGGCTCCGCGGCCGCGGCCGCCCCGGCCGGCAGGCGCTTCGGGCTTGAAGAGGTCGTCGAAGCGCTCCTCGGCGAATTTGGGCTGGCGGGGGACAAGGTCTACGCGGGCGAGTTGGGGGGTTTCGGTGCGCTGGCTGGTTTGGTAGAGGAGGAATTTGCCGTCGGGACTCCACTGGACGGAGGTCACGTTGGTATCGGCGAGGAAGGTGACGGGCCGGCCGGTGCCGCCGGCCGCGGGCACTACATAGATGTTGCGGAGGCCGCGGGTTTCGGTGGCGGTATAGGCAATCCACTGGCTGTCGGGCGACCACGTGAAGCCGCCGCCGCCATAGCCGCCGCCGATGAAGCCGGAGGCGAGGACGCGCTCCTCTTTGGAGCCGAGATCGAGGACGCGAAGCTCTTTGCGGTCGCGGACGAACGCGATGGATTTGCCGTCGGGCGAGAAGCGCGGGGCGGCGTCGGAGCGCGGATCGGAGGTGATCTGGGTTTCGACGCGCTTGAGGAAGTCGTAGAGGTAGACGTGATTGACGGCGTCGCGAAGGCCGAGATAGGCAACTTTAGTGGAATCGGGCGACCACGTAACGGCGGTTTCGGGAGTTGCGGTGCGGGTGACACGCAGGGCCTGGCCGCCATCCTGGGCCGAGGCGGCGAAGACTTCGCCGTGGGCGATGAGAGCGATCTTGCGGGCGTCGGGGGAAAGCGAGAGATCGTTGAACTGGGTGAGGGTGAGGTGCTGAATTTCGGGGCTCGCGGGAGAGCCGACCAGGGTGATCGGAAGGGCGAAGGCTTCGCCGCGTTTGGTATCGAGCTGCCAGATCTTGAAATCGCGCTCGAAGACGATGGAGGCACCGTCGTAGGAAATGGAGGGCCAGAGGACGCGGCCGGAGGTGAATTTAGTGACCTGGCGCGGCTTGCCGCCGGGCGCAACGGCCCAGATGTTCTGTGCGCCGGAGCGGTCAGACATGAAATAGAGTTGCTTAGCGTCCGGGGTCCACATCGGCCAGGCGTTGCGGCCTGTGAGGTCGACGATGCGCTCGTAGACGGCGGGCGCGCCTTCCTTCCGCAGCCAGATTTCGGATTCATCGAGGTGGCTGTGTCCGTTGCGCCACCACTGGGAATCGCCGTTGCCTCGGGCGGCGAAAGCGATGGTGCTGCCGTCAGGCGAGGGAGCGCCCTGAAATTCGTTGGTGAAGCGATCGGCGGTGACGGGCATGGGCGTGCCGCCTTCGGCGCTGACGCGGTAGATATCGTTCTTACGATTTACGTCGTTGGTGCCGTTGGAGAAGTAAATCCACTTGCCATCGCGCGACCAGCCGTCGAGCTGATCCAGTCCGTCGTCGAAGGTGAGACGCTTCAGTTCGCCGCTGGCGATGGTGAGGATGTAAATGTCGCCGTTGCCGGTGCGGGTGGAGACGAAAGCGAGGCGGGCGCCATCGGGGGAATAGAGGGGGCGGGTTTCGTCGGCGGGATTGGAGACCAGGAGGTGAGCCTGGCCGCCCCTGGCAGGAGCCACCCAGATATCACCTCCGGAGACGAATGCGATTTCCGGCCGGGTGGGGCAAACGGCGGGCTGTGTCAAATAGGGGATGCCGGCCGCGTACGCGGACACACCGGCAGCGCAAAGGAGGGCGGCAAATCGCATGGTCCATGTTAGCTCAGAAAGGAGATTCGGCGGCGGGATGCGAGTACCAAGCGCGACACGGACGGGGTGCGTGCCGGCCGGGCGCCTCGCCAGCGGAATGCCATCCTGCTGCGCTCCGCGATACTATATCGGATATCGTCATCCGGATGACGGAAATGAACCGGAGAAGGGAACGGACCGATATGTGGAACACCAGACGAGGCTTTATCCAGTCAGGCGCGATGCTGGCGGGACTGACGGCGGGCGCGGCCGAGGCGCAAGAGCAGGCACCGGCCGGCGACCTGACTCCCGCAGCGGATATCCAGGTTCCGAAAATGAAGTTTTTCCACGCCGAGATCAGCAGGTTGGTGCTGGGCGTGAATCCTTTTTACGGCTTCGCCCACTACAACAATAACTTCGGCAAGACGATGAAGGAGTTCTACACGCCCGACCGGGTGTGCGCAGTGATGCACCAGGCTGTGCGCTTCGGCATCAACGTGTTCAACTACGTCCACCTGGACCGCGGGCCGCAGGACTGGGCCAGGTTCGTGGCCGAAGGCGGGCGGATGCACCTGATTCCGCAGGTGACGGCGGGCGTGGACGCGGCCATGCTGGTGAAGACCATCAAGCCGCTCGGCTTACAGCGGCAGGGAGAGGTGGTGGATAACGCCTGGCAGGCGGGCAAGATGGACACGGTGAAGGAATGGTGCAAGCAGGTGCGGCAACTGGGCGTGCTGGTGGGCGTGGGTACGCACATTCCGGAAGTGATCGCGAAGATCGAGGAAGAGAACTGGGATGTGGATTTCTATTCCGGCTGCGTGTACAACCGGCGCCGCACGGCAGATGAGTGGAGAAAGGCGCTGCACGGGGAAATCATGGAGATGCAGGGCGACATCTACATGCAGAGCGATCCACCCCGCATGTACAAGGTGATGCGGCAGACGAAAAAGCCCTGCTTCGCGTTCAAGATTCTGGCGGCCGGGCGAATTCCGGAAAGCGGCATCGAACAGGCATTTCGGACGGCGTTCGAGAGCATCAAGCCGACCGACGGCGTATACGTGGGCATGTTCCCGAAGTTCAAAGACGAGGTCCGGATCAACGCGGAGATCGTGCACCGGGTTTTGACGAAAGGCTAGGATTTCGCGACCATGGCGGGCGCCGCGCGCCGCACTACGATTCAACCTCACGCCTGGATTCGGCAAAAACTAAATCCGTTACCATCTACCTATGCGAGTGCGTGAACTGGCGGAATGGCTGGGAGCGACGTTTGAGGGCGATGGCGAGAAGGAACTGACGGGCGTGGCGACGCTCGAAGCGGCGGGCGGCTCGGACCTGGCCTTTGTCGGGAACCGGAAAGCGGCGGTACAGGCCGAAAGCTCGGCCGCCGGCTGTCTTCTGGTTCCGATGGACTGGCCCAGCCCGAGCTATCGCACGGTGGTGCGGGTGCCGGATGCGCGCACAGCCTTCGCCCGTGCAATGAGCCGCTTTTATCCGACCGCGGAGCTCAAACCGGGCGTACATCCGACGGCAGTGATCGGACGGGAGGTGGAACTTGGCGCGATGGTGTACATCGGCCCGCACGCGGTGGTGGGCGAGGGTTCGCGCATTGGGGTAGCCACCAGCATCGGCGCCG
This sequence comes from Bryobacteraceae bacterium, assembly GCA_035508655.1. Taxonomy (GTDB): domain Bacteria; phylum Acidobacteriota; class Terriglobia; order Bryobacterales; family Bryobacteraceae; genus DATGMB01. The sequence continues at coordinate 2,530 of DATJMP010000246.1, read as the reverse complement.
GCTGCGTGGTGGGGAAGCGCGTGATGATGGGTGAGGGCTGCGTGCTGCACCCGAACGTCACGGTTTATGACAACGTCGATATCGGGCGCGGGACCATCCTGCATTCGGGCGCGGTGATCGGCGCGGACGGTTTCGGCTACGTGATGGAGAATGACCGCTGGCACAAATTCCCGCAGGTCGGCCGGGTGGAACTGGGAGACTTCGTCGAGATTGGGGCGAATTCGTGCGTAGACCGGGCGGCGCTGGGGGTGACCTCGATAGGCGAGGGCACCAAGCTCGATAACATGGTGCATGTGGGACACAACTGCCGGATTGGGCGGCACGTGGTGGTGGCGGCGCAAACCGGATTTTCGGGCGGAGTGGTAGTGGAAGATTACGCGGTGATCGGCGGGCAGGTCGGGATTGGGGACAAGGCGCGCATCGAATCGCGGGCTACATTGGGCTCCGGCTGCGGCGTGCTGACATCCAAGATTGTCCGGTCAGGCGAAACCGTCTGGGGAACCCCCGCGCGGCCGTTGAAGCAGCACCTGGAGCAACTGGCCAATCTGGCGCGCGTACCGGAGATGCGGCGTGAAGTGGCGGAGCTGAAACGCCGCCTGGTGGAACTGGAGGATCGGATCTGATGCTGGTGGTGGTGGGCGGCCACTCGCGGAATATCGGAAAGACGTCGGTTGTGGCCGGACTGATTCGCCGCCTGCGAGACCGGCATTGGACGGCGGTGAAAATCACGCAGTACGGGCACGGTGTGTGCTCCAGGGAGGGCACCGCGTGCGAATGCGCCGCCGAACCCGACCACCCATTCGCGCTGAGCGAAGAGTACGAACCTTCCGACACTGATTCGGGCCGTTTCCTTGCAGCGGGCGCCACCCGTTCCTTCTGGCTGCGCGCGCCCGCCGGTGAACTGGCCGGCGCGGCCGAAACGGTGCAGAAAATTCTGCGGCAGAACGAAAACGTGATTATCGAATCCAACAGCATCCTGGAACTGGTGCAGCCCGACCTGTTTTTGATGGTGCTTGACTTTGCCTGCGAAGATTTCAAGCCTTCCAGCCTGCGTTTTCTTGACCGCGCCGACGCTTTCCTGATTCTCGACCGCGGCATCAACGCGCCGCTGTGGGAGGATGTGGCTCGCGGGCTTTGGGACGCCAAGCCGCAGTTCCCGATCAAGCCGCCGCGATATGTCACGCCGGAAATTGCGGCGTTTGTGGCAGAACGGTTCGAGAATCGCTAGCAATCCGCCGGTCAGGTATGCCGGCTTGGAAGCCGGCATAGCAAGCCGGAGGCTTGCGCTACGGTCTTATTCCGAGGCGGCAGATCGGCTCCAGGGGTCTTGCATTTGGTTATGCTGGCAGCATGCGAATTCTCATCGGCATGCTTTGCCTGCTGCCTCTTCTCTCCGCCCAGGAGAGCCGCCACGAAGTGACCAACCACGACAAGGACGACGCCAAGCCGAACAGCAGCGCCGTCCCGGACGTGTATGCGATTCCGACCCAGTTCCAGCGGGTGGTGGTGCTGCGCTTCAAGTACGACACCGACCTGCTGGCCGGACTGGAGCGCATGGTGAAAGAGCAGAACATCAAAAACGGAGTGATCCTCAACGGTTGGGGGTCGGTGCGCGGCTACCAGATTCACCAGGTCAGCAACCGCACTCTGCCTTCGAAAAACATGTTCGTGAAGGATCCGACCATGCCCGCGGATATCGCGGGGATGAGCGGCTTTGTGATGAACGGAAAGCTGCACCCGCACATTACACTGGCTACTCCCGAAAAGGCTTTCGGCGGCCACCTGGAACCCGGGACGGCCGTCTTCACGTTCGCGGTGATCACGATCGGCGTGCTGCCGGACAATCTGGACCTGAGCCGGCTGGACGATAAGAACTATCGGTGAAGGATGGGACCGCTCCCTGTGGTCGCGGCTCGGAAACGGATACTCCTGGCTACATCGCGGTAGTGGTCGGGCCGGCGCGCGGACCGCTCCCTGTGGTCGCGGCTCGGAACGGAAACTCCTGGCTACATCGCGGCAGAGGTCAGGCCGGGGCGCCGACCGCTCCCTGTGGTCGCGGCTCGGAACGGATACCCCTGGCTACATCGCGGCAGTTGTCGGGCCGGTGTGCCGACCGCTCCCTGTGGTCGCGGCTCGGAACGGAAACTCCTGGCTACATCGCGGCAGTGGTCGGGCCGGTGTGCCGACCGCTCCCTGTGGTCACGGCTCGGAACGGAAACGAATCGGGCGATCCTCCGTGTCACGCGGGGTTTTCCGGCCATTTGTGCTTGGGATAGCGGCGGCCGAGTTCTTTTCTGAGTTGGGGATAGAGGCGCTCCCAGAAACCAGCGAGATCGGTGGTCATCTGCACCGGGCGATTGTTGGGAGCGAGCAGGCGCACTACGACGGGGACCTGGCCACGCGCGACGGCCGGCGTCTCGCGCATGCCGAAGAAATCCTGCAGACGGGAGGCAATCCAAGGCGGCTGGCCGGCCTCGTAGTGCACGCGCACCTGCCGCCCGCCGGGAAGACGAATACGGTCGGGCGCAAT
>DATJMP010000245.1:0-4056 GCA_035508655.1 Bryobacteraceae bacterium | reverse complement strand
CAGATCGGGGCGGCCGATGCCGATGACCTCCTCCGCCATTTTTCCCGGCCTGGAACCCGTGCGGCGCATCTCGATTTCCAGAATCTGGTAGCGGCGGTTGGCGAAGATGATGGAGATCACGTTGCGATTTTCCCGAGCCATTGTCCACAGCGCCTGCAGCGTGTAGAGCGCGCTGCCATCGGCTTCGAGAGCGATCACCTGCCGGTCCGGGCAGGCGAAGGAGGCGCCCAGCGCCACAGGCAGCCCCTGGCCGATGGAACCGCCAGTCACCGGCATGCGGTCGTGCGGCGCGGCATGGCGGAGATGCGGCAGCACGGCGCCTCCGGACGAGACCATTTCGTCGGAGAGAATCGCGCCGGCGGGCAGGCGCGCGGACAAAATGGCGCCGGCCGCATCGGCGGTGAAGGGCCCGGCCAGGTCGGCAGCCTTCGTTTCCGGTTCCGCCGGAGCGGGTTCGGGCGCGCCGAATCGCTCGACCAGCGCTTCGAGCGCCGCCGCGCCGTCTTCGTGCCGCGCGGCCAGGGTGAAGACTTCGCAACCTTCCGGCAGCAGGTAGCTGGGCGTATTCGGATAGCCGAAGAACGACACCGGCGCCTGCGATTCCACCACGATCATGTGGCGCACCGCCGCGAGCGCCGCCAGCGCCGCTTCGGGGAAGTACGGGATTACGGGCGGTTGGAAACGGCCGCGGCCCGCGGGGATGCGCGGCGTGTTGCGGTCGATGAAAACCCGGATGCCGAGAGCGGCGTGCAGGCGGGCGGCCGCCGCCAGCCCGCGCTCGCCGGCCGCGCGGCCGCCCAGCAGAATTGCCGCGCCTTCCCGCCGCAGCAGGCACGCCGCTTCCGCGATGGCTTCCTCCGCCGGCGTACTTCGCAGCGGCGCCTGAACCCGCGGCCCGCACGGTCCCGCGGGCGACCACGAGAAATCCGCCGGCACGATCAGCGTCGATACCTGCCCGGGCGGCTGGATAGCGGAAGCAATCGCCTCGCTCGCCGCGTTCCCCATTTCCGCCGCGTCGCGCACTGTTCGCACGGCCGCCGAGACCGGCCGCGCGAACGCTTCGATATCGGCCGAAAGCGGCGCATCGTATTTCATGTGCTGGGTGGAATGTTCGCCCACGATGTTCACCACCGGCGAGCGCGCCTTGCGCGCGTTGTGCAGGTTGGAGAGCGCGTTGGCCAGGCCGGGCCCGAGGTGCAGCAGCGTGGCCGCAGGCCTGCCCGTCATGCGGGCGTAGCCATCCGCCGCGCCGGAGCAGACGCCTTCGAACAGGCAGAGCACGCCGCGCACCTCTGGCACGCTGTCCAGCGCCGCCACGAAACGCATCTCCGAGGTGCCCGGGTTCATGAAGCAATGCTCGATGCCGTTGGCCGCCAGGGTCTCCAGCAGGCATTCCGCGCCAGTCATCTCCAAAAGGTAACATGCGACGCACGGTGCGCTTGAGGATTAGAAGTCAAGAGACAGTAGTCGGAATGCGACGCTTCTGCATTCTGTCTTCTGACTTCCTTCTCCCAACCCCACGAGACGCCGCGCCGCTTGCCTCCGCCGAATCTCCGCGTTTTGTGTCAATACCTTCGAATTGCGCCCGGCGCTAGAATATCGCCATGCGAAATCCGACTCGCCGCATGGTGCTCGGCACGGCCGTTGCCGCCGCCGCCGGCCCGTTCCTCCGCGCCGCCGGACGGGAATTACGCATCGGCGTCACCGACTGGAACCTGAAACTGGGCGCCGACCCCGAAGCCCTGCCGCTGGCCGCGCGCCTCGGCTTCGATGGCGTGCAGATCTCGTTCGGCCGTAAACTCACCGGCGGGAAGATGCCGGTGGACAGTCCGGAGTTGATCGACCGCTACCTCCAGCTTTCCGCTCAGCACAAAATCCCCATCGACGGAACCTGCGTCGATATTTTGCACGTGAACTGCCTGAAAAACGACAAGCTGGCAATCGACCGGGTGCGCGATTCCATCCGCCTTACCAAGGCTCTGCACACGCACGTGCTTCTGCTGCCGTTCTTCGGCAAGTGTGCCATCGGCGGGCCGGACGACCGCGACGCCGTCGGCGACGCCCTGCGCACCCTGGCGCCGGAAGCGGAAAAGGCCGGCGTGATTCTGGCCGTCGAGAACACCATTTCCGCCGAGGACAACGCGCGCATTCTGGACCGCGCGCGCTCGAAAAGCGTGCAGGTCTACTACGACGTCGGTAATTCCACCAACGCCGGTTTCGACCCCGCCAAGGAAATCCGCTGGCTGGGCAAACAGCGCATCTGCCAGATCCATCTAAAAGACAATCCGGCCTACCTTGGTGAAGGGAAAATCAATTTCCCCGAAGTCATGAACGCCATCCACGACATCGGCTTCACCGGCTACGCCAATCTCGAAACCGATACGCACGCCGGCAGCTCGGTGGAAGCCGATATGAAGCGAAACCTGGCGTTCATCCGCAAACTGGCGGGATAGTCCACGAGAACCTTTTGTACCCATAGGTTTTTTAGAGTCTGGCCAGCGCTTCCTCGTCGTAGCCGAGGATAATCTGGCCGCCTTTCACCAGGATCGGGCGGCGGATCAGGTTGGGATTTTCCGACATGAGCTTCAAGGCTTCGGCGCGGGGCGGCGGATTCTCCTTCATTTTGCGCTCGCGATAAAGCTCGTTGCGGGTGTTGAGGAACTCCCGGTAATCCCGGTTTCCGATCAGCTTTTCCAGTTCGGGAATGGAAAGGCCGCGGTTCAGATCGACCTCTTCGAACCGGGCGTTCTTTTCGCGAAGCAAACTCTTCGCTTTGCGGCAGGTGGTTCAGGTAGGTTTCAGGTAGAGCTTCATACTAAAGCCAGTTTAGGTCGGCGTAGCGCTCTCCGGTGAGATGAAGGAAGAGCGGCTCCAGGGCGCGGAATTCGCGGCCGTCGAACTGGATGGCGCCATCCCGGGCCAGCACGGTGATATCGCCCTGCCAGACGAGCTTACCGGGTCGCGTGATGATGGCGGCCCGGTCGCAGAGGCGCTCCACGGTTTCGAGCACGTGGCTGGTAATGAAGACGGTGCGGCCCTGCTCGGTGAAACGGCGCAACCACTGCTTCATGAGTGCGACGCCGGCGGGATCGATGCTTTCAAAGGGCTCGTCGAGGAAGAGCACATCGGGCGTGTGGATGACGGCGGCGGCGAAGGCCACGCGCTTGCGCATGCCGGTGCTGTAGTCGGAGAGGGTTTTGGATGAGTCGGTCAGTTCCAGCGCCTCGAGCAGTTCGGAGACCCGCTTGCGGGTGGTGGCTTCGTCCAGGCCGAACATGCGGGCGATAAACGCCAGAAACTCGTGGGCGTAAAGCGGTTCGAACAGGCCGAGCGTTTCCGGCATCACGCCCATGTGCCGCTTCAACGCCGGGCTGTTGGCATCGAACGGCTGTCCCAGAATCTCGACCGTGCCGGAGGTGGGATCGAGCAGGCCGGTGAGGCAGCCGATGGTGGTGCTCTTGCCCGAACCGTTCGGACCCAGGAAGCCGAACATCGAGCCCTTGGGAACGGCGAGCGAGAGATTGTCGACGGCCAGAACCGCGCCGTATTGCTTCACCAGGTTAGAGATGCGAATGGCATCCATTGATCAGTCCCTTCCTTCCACAACAGCCATCAACTGCTCATGGCGGCGGCGAAACAGCCGGCTGGCGCCGCCCAGCGAAAGACTATAAAAAACGAAGGCCAGGATCGGCGGCGCGAAGAAAAGCCACCAGGTATCGGGCGAGACCAAGGCAGGCAGGAGGGCCCGCACAGCCAGAGGCCCGAACATGCACATGAGAATTCCGCCGACCACTACCAGATTGCCCACGAGCGAAAGATCATTCCCGAGGCTCTGGTTGTAGTTGCCGCGGCGCGGACCGACAATGCTGGACCACAGACTGAGTCCGTGAAAGAACAGGAACCCGGTGACGCCGCTGGCGGCCAACATGAAGAGCTTGCGGCCATCGAACGGCCCCGGGGCCAATGCCGCCCAGGCAATTACAGCCAGGACAAGGAACGGGCCGCCCACCAGCATGGAGGCGTAGTTGCCCGTCCGCAGGACGGCTGCGGAGTCGG
>DATJMP010000244.1:0-46132 GCA_035508655.1 Bryobacteraceae bacterium | reverse complement strand
AAACGACACGCCCGCGGAATCTTAAGATATGCACTCGTTGGGAAGGGCAGTCACCCGGTTGGCTCTCGTCATGTTGCTCCTCACCCTCGGCGGAGCCACTTTTCTCCTCCTGGCGCAGTCGCCCACCGGTACGATTCGCCTGGAGGCCAGGGACCCTTCCGGAGCTACAGTCGTCGCCACAGGTACTTTGGAAAACCTCGATACCGGCGCGACGCGAAATTTTTCCACCGACGCCCACGGGGCCTACCGCTTCGAGAATGTTCCCTTCGGCCGTTACCGGCTATCGGTTTCCAAAGAGGGCTTCGCCGCCGCGTCCGTGGTGCTGGCCGTGCGATCCGCGGCGCCCGTCACGCGCACCATTACGATGGCGCTGGCCGGGGTCGAAAGCACCGTTCAGGTAGTCGCGACAACACCCCTTACAGGCACCAGTCAATCTACTAATGAAATCGCGGGCGCCGTCCAGACCGCCACAGCAGCCAATATCCAGCAGAGCGGCTCGCTCGAGCTCGGAGGTTTTTTGAATCGGTACATGAATGGCGTCTATGTCAACGAGATGCAGGGAAACCCGTTCCAGCCGGACGTCAACTTCCGCGGTTATACGGCCTCTCCGCTGTTGGGAACGCCGGAGGGGATTTCCGTCTATTTGGATGGAGTACGGCAGAATCAGCCCTTCGGCGACGTCGTCAGTTGGGATCTGATCCCTCAGAATGCCATTTCCGAAATGACGCTGATGCCGGGTTCGAACCCCGTATTCGGATTGAACACGCTTGGAGGAGCCCTCTCCGTCCAGACCAAGGATGGCGTCAGTTCACCAGGTCTCGAAGGAAGTTTCCTCTACGGCGCCAGCAACCGCAAGCAGGCCCAGGCCGAATACGGCGGCGGGAAAGCGAACGGCTTCAACTGGTTTCTGGCCGGGAACTATTTTCACGAGTCGGGATGGCGCTTCGACTCCCCCTCTACCGTCCGGCAGTTGTTTGGCAAACTCGGCTGGCGTACGTCTAAGACAGACGTTGCGCTTACCTATTCCTATGCCGACAGTTTTCTGGTCGGAAACGGATTGCAGGATTACCGCCTGCTCGCGGTCAATGATTCCAGCGTGTACTCCATCCCGGACAGCTTTAGAAATCACTCTCCATTCCTCAACGTCTTGGTCCGCCACAATGTTACCGACTCGCTGACCTTTTCCGGTAACGCGTGGTACCGTCACATTTACACCTTCGGCATCAACCCCAATCTCAACGACGACTCGTTCGACGAGTCGGTGTACCAGCCCAACGCGAGCGAGCAGGCAATACTGGCGGCCGCAGGTTATACAGGCTTCCCGGCCAGCGGCGCCAACGCGACCAATACACCTTTTCCGAAATGGCGATGCATCGCCGAAGCTCTCGTCAACGGCGATGCCGACGAGCGCTGCGACGGCCTCGACATATACTCGAACGAAATCCAGAACGACTATGGGTTCTCGGGCCAAGCCACCTGGACCACGACGCCGCGCATCGGCCGGAACCAGTTCACGACCGGGTTTTCGCTGGACCGCGGCAGCGTCGACTTCGTGCAGAACAGCCAATATGGCTACCTAAACCCCGACTACACCATCACCACGGTGCCCGCATGGCAGGACGGCTCGGCCAGCGACAATCCGGTTGATTCTCGCGTCCAACTGCACGGGCAGACCCCCTCCTGGAGCCTGTATTTCACCGACACGCTCAACCTGGGCAAGAATGTGAACCTTACCGTTTCCGGCCGTTTCAACCAACTGACCATCAATGATTTTGACCGGCTCAACCCGGTTGCGGGACCGGGCTCGCTGGACGGCGATTACACTTTTCGGCGATTCAACCCTGCCGTTGGGATCACCTGGAGTCCGACTTCGAGCCTGAACCTCTACGCGAGCTACACCCAGAGCAGCCGAGCTCCCACCGCCATTGAGCTGGGCTGCGCCGACCCCGCGAATCCATGCAGCCTGCCGAATGCCCTGTCCGGCGATCCGCCGCTGCAACAGGTAATATCGGGAACCTGGGAGGCAGGAGCGCGCGGCACGGCCGAGACCGGCCTGCTTCACCACCTGCATTGGAATGCCGGAGCGTTCCGGGGAGATAACCGCAACGACATCCTCTTTGTCTCGTCCCCGGAGCTCGGGACCGGCTACTTCCAGAACTTTGCAAGGACGCGGCGCGAGGGCTTCGACGCCGACGTCTCAGCACGGACGGGACGAGTGACGTGGGGCCTGGACTATACCTATCTCCTGGCCACTTATCAAAGCCCGGCCATCCTCGATGGCGCTGCCAACAACACCAGCGATACGGCGCTTTCGGGATACCCCGGGCTCGACGGCAACATCTATATCTATCCCGGGGATCGAATCCCGCTAATTCCCAAGCAGAATGGCAAGGCCTATACCGTCATCCAGGCCACTTCCAAACTGGCGTTCGATCTCAATGAGATCGCCGTCTCGAGCTCCTACGCCCGCGGAAACGAGAACAACGCGTACAAAGCGGATGGAGTTTACTATCTGGGCCCGGGAGTCTCGCCGGGTTACGCCGTCACCAATTTCCTCGCTCATTACGACTTGAGCAAGCATTTTCAGGTGGTTTTTCAGGTCGACAATGTGTTCAACCTGCATTACTACACCGCGGCCCAGCTCTCCAACACCGCAGAGACGGCCCAGGGCACATTCCTGGCGCGGCCCTTTCCCGCGTACACCATCGGCCCGCAGGCGGGGAACTATCCCTTGCAGAGTGCGACGTTCTTCTCGCCAGGCGCACCACGGCGTGCCTGGGTAGAACTGCGGATCCGGCTATCCGAGCGCTGAGTAGTGCGCCGCCGCAAAACGGCTCAGACTAGAACCAGATCTTTGTGGAGAGCTGGAATTCTCTCGGTGTGCCGCGGCCGGTGGCGTAGTTGCTAATGGTGGTAGTGATCTCGCCGAACGTCGCCTGGGAAATGTCCGCGTTGGGGGCGCCATACTGGGCTCGGTTGAAGATATTGAAGGCGTCGGCGCGGAAGCGCACCTTCGCGCGCTCACCAATCGACAGCTCCTTCGCCAATGCCAGATCCAGGGCTGCGATGCGCGGTGCGTGAAAGGCGTTGCGGCCAAGATTGCCGAAGGTTCCCGCAGCGGGAACGGAAAAGGCCCCGGGATTAATCCACCCTGCCGGTGTAGATCCACCCGGCGGGGTCAGGGGCGCGCCATACACGTAGTCGGGCCGCTCCTGCCCGCTGATCGCATAGCTGCCCGGAACCGAAGCGTTCGAGCGATCGACGGTAATGTTGACCGGGAGGCCGGTCTGCGCCGTTCCAATTGCACTGAGCGTCCAGCCGCCTATATGGCGGTTCCCGCGTTTGAATGGAAGCTGATAAACGGCGGAAAGGTTGAAAACCTGCCGAATGTCGTCATCGCTGCTCGCTTTGTCGCACGACCGGCAAAAGGAATCCTGGGGCGTATCGGACTCGCCCCCGCCGATGCTTCCGTCATTGATGGAATGCGACCACATGTAGTTCGCCGAGAGGAGCAATCCCTTTTGCATGGCGCGGCGGGCGTTCAATTGCAACGCGTGGAAGGTGCTGTTGCCCACGTCGCCGCGCCAGGAGACCGGCCCGAAGGCCGGGTAGGGAGCCGCACCGGTCTCGGGATTGATCAGGTTCACATACGTGGTGGTCAAAACATGCGTTCCCTTATTTCCGAGATAACTTGCGGTGCCGAGAATGGCAAACGGCAGTTCTCGCTGGATGGATGCAGTCCACGCGGCAACGTAGTCGTCTTTGCGGTTGCGGTCGAGATCGCGTGGAGAGACGACGCCCAGCCCGCCGGCTTCGGCATAGGCCAGGAACGGGGTCAACGGGTAGGACAGACTCGGGAATGCCGTGTTGCTGAAGGAGTAGCGGTCGACGGTATTGGAGATCGGCAGGTTCTGGTCGTCTTCCTGGCCATCCGTGTGATAGATGCCCCCGCCGGCGCGGAAAACCGTGCTGTGGTGAGCCCAGGCGATCCCTAGGCGCGGGTCGAAGTCGGCATAGCGGGGATGAAAGAAGGCGTAGGTGCGGGGGCAATAGCCGCCGCACGTGGCGAAATCGAAGGGGACGTCGTCGTTGTGGAGGGCATGCAGGGCATTGAAGAAGTTGTAACGGATGCCGGCCGTTAGCGTCAGATTCGGCGTGATCTTCCACTCGTCCTGAAAGTAGCCGAAGTACTGTGTCTTGCGTTGCCTCACAAGCGGAAGAACCGCGGTATACGAGGCCGAACCCATGGCATTGTCGAGAAAGGCCGTGGTGCTGGTATAGGTCAGCGTCCCGCTTTGCGAGGTCCCCTGATTCAGAAAGATCCAGCGCGTCTCGAATCCGAATTTCAGAATGTGCCTGCCCCTGGCCCAGGATAGGTCGTCGATGAGATCGAACGCTTTCGAAGGATAGTCGGTGGTGGACGATCCGGTGAGGGAACTGAAGCCGGACACGGCTACTCCGAATGGAATGGGTGAGAGGTTCGCCGTGTGGTAAATCGTCTGGTTCACGCCGATTTTGAATTCATCGATCAGCGTCGGCGTAAAGACGTGCGACAAAGCGGCCACTCCGTTGTTGAACTTCGTGTCGTAGAGTGTTTGCGCGGTGAGCTGTCCGGTTGGAATCGACTCCACGGCCTCGTCGGCGTTGAAGCGGACGAACGCCGTGGTGCGATCGGAGAAATAGTGATCCAGCCGGACCATTCCGGAGTCCTCGTTGTCGACTTGGCGGCCCGGTGCGTCGTACTGCCAGACGTTTGCAGCGGCGGTTGGCGCAGTGCCCGCCGGATATGCGTGGAGGATGGGAAGCAACGCGGGTGAGGCGGCTGCCGCCTGCGCTCCAAACGAAGGGCTGGGAACAAGTCCGATCTGTGTGCCATCCAGCCGCTGCCGTAACCCCTCGTAGTTGACGTGGAAGAACGTTTTGTTCCGTGCGACAGGGCCGCTGAAACCTCCGCCGAACTGATTCAGCAGAAACGGGTCGGGAGCCGCGCGGTCAAACGGCGACCGCGCATCCAGCGCGTTGTCCCGGAAAAAATCGAAGGCCTGCCCGTGAAAATCGTTGGTGCCGGAAGGCGAGACGACGGAGACCTGTCCGCCCGCGGTGCCATTCTGCGTGTCGGCCCCGAAATTCTGCGATTGCACCTGGAACTCCTCAATCGAATCGAGTGGAATATTCAGGCGCATGTACTCACGCTGTTCCTGGTTGTAGACGGCCGTGGCGTCAATTCCGTCGAGGGTCAGGTTGTTATCGTCCAGTCCGTGGCCGGCGAAACGAATCGTTCTCTGATCGCCGGCTCCGTTGTCGACCGCGCCCGGTGCGAGCGAGGTCAGGGTCGCCCAGTTCCTGCCATTGATCGGAAGATCGTCAATCTGTGCCAGCTCGATTGCCGCGCCCTCGGTTGCGTCCACCTTGTCGAGCTGCACCATGGGCTCGGTTACGGTGGTCTGCTCTCGAGCCTGCGCCAGATCGAGCTGAGCGTTCAGAGTCCGCGTTTGGCCGACTACCTGGGCGACGCCCCTGGCAATCTTAATCGAAAACCCGGTCTTGAAGAATCGAACGGAATAGACGCCCGGCGGAAGGCCGGACAGCTCGTACGTACCCCGCGATGAGGTCGAGGTTTCGCGCTCGAATCCAGTGGCGATGTCCGTGGCGCGCACGCTGCATTGAGGGACGCGATTTCCCTGCTGGTCGGTGACCGTCCCCGTGATCGCGGTGCGATCGACCTGTGCGCTCAAGCAACCAGGAAGGAGCAGGCAGAGGGAAACCCAAAGAAGTATCACGTACGCATAGCGGACAGCACCCATGAACCTATTTAAACCGCCTCCGTGCCGGCAGGCAAATGAAGTGTTGGTTACAAGGGGCCGGCTGCGACCCTGGTCTAAATTCTATGCCGGTTGGCGGAGGTCGCCGGATCTCCTCGGCGCGAGCCAAACAACCACACGCTCTACGTGTGAAGACTGCTGCTCTTCCCCCAGCGCGCATCGACACGAGGCACGACCGATCAATGCTCCGACGGCCGTTCTAGCGCGGCCTCGACAACTGCGGCGATTCCGGATGCAGTGTAGGGCTTCTGGATGAACCCGGAGATTTGTTTCCCCTCGAAGAAGGCTCTTGTTTCCGTCTCGCCATAGCCGCTCGATATGACGACCTCAAGATCGGGTCTGATCTCGCGCATTTTGGCCAGCGTCTCCGGCCCGTCCATTCCAGGCATTCTCAAATCCAGGAGGACCAGAGAGATGGGCTGGTCTTGCTGTCTCAGCAATTCAACCGCCTTCGGGCCGCTGTCGGCTTGCAATACGGTATAGCCTTGCGCCGTCAGCGCCTGGGTCGCTGCCTGCAAGACAACCGGTTCATCATCGACAACCAGGATCACTTGTCCGGCGTGGTTCCGTCGAGTCGAAGCCGTAAGCCTTGGTGGGGCTACTACCGGTGGTATGGACTCAGCTGATACCGGCAGGAGAACGCGGAAACTGCTGCCGAGGCCCGGATTCGTTTCAACGCAAATCGCTCCGTGATGGCCGCGGACCACTCCCGCGACGGCCGCTAGACCAAGGCCGCGTCCTGTAAATTTGGTAGTAAAAAACGGATCGAACATCCGGGCCTTGGTCGCGGCATCCATACCGCACCCGGTGTCTTCAACCTGTAAGTAGACGCACTCTCCCGTGGGGAGGCCGGACCGGTTGAGTTCGTCCGCAAAGCAACGCGCGTCAGGCTGACTTAGGCCCGTCCGAATCGTGATCGTACCTTTTCGGTCACCAATTGCTTCAACCGCATTGAGGACCAGGTTCACAATGACTTGCTGCATTTGCGCCGCATCCGCCATCACAGGAGGAAGGGCATCAGCCAATTGAAGGCGCACATTCACCTTGGCCGGAATCGAACCCTCTACCAGCTTCATGAATTCAGGGACCAGCTTGGAAAGATCGACCGGCTCTACTACGAACCGGCCCTGGCCCGAGTACGCCAGCATTTGACGAGTGAGATGGGCAGCGTGTTGGCTGGCATCGATAATCCGGTCGAGAATGGAGTGAATCTGCGTTCCGGGCCGGAGCAGATCCTGCGCAAAGCTGGCATTTCCCAGGACTCCAACCAGAATATTGTTGAAATCGTGCGCAATACCGCCGGCAAGCAGACCGATGCTTTCGAGCTTTTGCTTCTGCCGCAGGCGTTCTTCGGTCCGCTTCCGCTCCGTGAGATTGTGCAGGATCACAACGGCTGAGGACACGACACCGTTCTGCGAGATGGGCGCGATGGAGGCGGCTACATCAATTTCATCACCGGAACGGCAGAGAAAAATACCATCGACTCCGGTCGTCCTGGTAGCGGTCGTCAGACATCGGTTCACCGGATAATCCGGACCCTCCAGCAATGCGCCATTCGGTCCGTAAAATCGCAGTCTTTGGTCCAGCCGATGGCCGAGCAGCTCGTCTGCGGGGAAGCCGAATTCCCGCTGGGCTGCCGGGTTCATGAATGTCACCAGGCCACTGCAGTCCACCATCAGCAGCACGTCGGCTGCGTTCTCGGTGATGGCTTTCGTCAGGCTCAAAGCTTCCTGGAGCTTTTGATTGGCGGCCTCGAGTTCACGATTGGCCACGGCCAGCCTCTCCGCCATGGTGGCCCGCAGTTCCGCGGCTTCCTTTTCGCTGCGAGCGCGAACGGCCTCCAACTCTTTCTCGCGTAGCTCATCGATGATCCTGCGGTTTTCCTCAATGAAGAATTTGCGGCGCAGCAGAGCCCGGATTCTCGCCTTCACGAGGGCGATATCCGCGGATTTGGAAATGAAATCATCCGCGCCGGATTCGAGCCCCAGCATCAAACGCCCTTTATCGTCGTGCGAGGTGAGTATGATCACAACAGCCGCGGCGCCTTCCCGCTGTAACGCGGCGAAACGGCGGGAAAGTTCCGCTCCGTTTACATCCGGCAATTCGAAATCGACGAGAACGCAATCGAAAGCACGCTCCCGCATGCGCTCGAGTCCCCCGATTCCCGTAGTCGCCTTTTCGACCCTGTAGTGCTCAGCCTCAAGTTCCCGTCCGAGCATGTGCAGGAAAGTCGGACTGTGATCAACAATGAGTATGCGGGCTCGTTGAAAACGGGTCTCGATGTCGACGGCTGCTCCCGAACTCTCCGCCTTTCGCAGCAGGCTGTGGACCCGGACGAGCAGGATATCCGGATCCACCGATTTGGGCAGGTAGTCGTCCGCGCCGCTCTCAAGTCCGCGCATCTCCGCGGCATCGCTGCGTTCCACCGTCAGCATCAGAATAGGAATGGCCCGGGTGTTTAGTTTCTGCCGAATCTCGCGGCAGAATTCGTAGCCGTCCATACCGGGCAAGTGATAATCGACAATGATCATGTTCGGATGAGCCGTCTCCAGGTGTTCGAGCGCCGATTCGGCCGTTGCCTCCGGGACCACCTCCAGGCCATCCTTTTCCAAGAGCTGGCGAAGATGCTCCGCCTGGGTAGGCGAATCCTCTACCAGCAGAACCCGGTTCATTTCGCCTCCGGACCCGGCTTGACGATTTCGCAGAGACGCCGTGCGATCTCCGTCAACGGCAAAGATTCGCACACCGCTCCGAGCCGGACTGCGGCGGCCGGCATGCTGTAGACCACGGCGCTCGATTCGTCTTCCGCCAGGGTGAAACCGCCGGCGGAGCGCAATTCCTGCAGGCCGCAGGCGCCGTCCTCACCCATACCGGTGAGCAGTACACCGATTCCGGCAGCACCTACGGTTTTCGCGATAGACGAAAATAAGACATCTCCGGCCGGCCTATGGCTGTACACCGGAGGACCGTCATCCGCCGACACAAAACTCCCCTCAATTTTGAGATGCCTGTCACCCGCAGCCAGATACACTCTACCCGGCTTCATTGGTACAGTTCCATTTACGACTTCCACCGGGAGGGGTGAAACACTGTTCAGCCATTCCGCAAAGCCGTCCAGGAAGGCTGGTATCATGTGCTGCACGATTGCGATGGGCAGCGGAAATCGGCTGCCAAGGCCGGAAAGCAGCTGCATCAACGCGACCGGTCCTCCGGTGGAAGTAGCCACGCCGAGTACACGATACGAAGTCATCACTGGTGAGGATGGCCCTCGCTCCACGTGCACCGCCCGCGCCCCACGCTGCCGCACGACTTTGACCTCACTCATAATCGCAAGCTGCGTACGAAGCTCGCTCGCGATAGCATCGTAATCCTGGTGTGCCGCGGCCACCGGCTTTTCCACCACGGCCAGCGCTCCCGCCTTGAGCGCCTCCATTGTGAGACTCACTTCTTCCGAACCGAGACCCGAGACAACCACGATGGGAGTGGGTCGAAGGGCCATGATTCGTCTCGTAACATCAAACCCCTGCATCCCGGGCAGCCGGATGTCCATGGTGATCACGTCGGGCGCAACGCGATCGATCGATGACAGTGCTTCCTCGCCACTTTCCGCCACCGCCACGACCGTAAAGCGCGGATCGGCGGAAATAATGCGGCGAAGGTGCTCCCGAACGACCAGGGAGTCTTCCACAATCATCACCCGAATGGTTTTCATAAAATCTGCCGCACCGTCCTCAGCAGCTCCTGCTGGTCGAATTTGCGTTTGACAATGTAGGCATCAGCGCCCAGCGAGAGACCTCGCTGCTGATCTTCGCGGCTCTCCAATGAAGTCACGATGATAACGGGTACGTGCTCGGTATCCTGTCGTTTCTTCAACTGTTCCAGAAGCTGGAGACCATCCATGCGGGGCATGGCAATATCGGTAATCACCAGTTCCACGGGCTCGGTGCTCAACTGCTCGAGCGCGTCCACGCCATCAACCGCGAGCCTCACACTGTAGCCATGTGCCTCCAGGATGCTCTTTTCCAGCGAGCGGGTGGTGATCGAGTCATCGACCACCAGAATACGAGGCGCTCTCTTGGCGGGCTGCTCCGGAGCCTCTTGAACGGACGGCCGGCTTCCCAGTTCTTCGAGACGCTCGAAAAGTGCGGCCGGATTGAGGAGAATCGCGACGGAACCATCCTCCAGAGGTACGCCCCCCGCCCCCATCCCGCAGAGGTTTCCATTCAGCCCCAGTTCTTTGATGACCGCTTCCCGGCTGTCAGCAAGGCTGTCCACTACCAGACCGACGGTCTGGCGTGCGGAGGACAGAACCACTGCGCTGAGAAAGGGGCTTCGTTCATTTGCAGACGGATTCTCGCTCTCCTGAATTCCGAGCAAAACCGAAAGACGGAACAGTGGAACCGGCTTGGAATCGAGGAGCACAATCTCGCGATTCTCCACAAGTTGTGTCTCCGTCGAGCGAATCCGTAACAGCCGCCGGACCGAGCGGGCAGGCAATGCAAAAGTGCGGTCCGCGACGGCCACGAGCAGTACCTGCTGCATCGAAATAGAGAGAGGGGCGGAAATCCGGAGGCCGAGTCCCGCGCCGCGGCGCGGATAAACCTGCACTTCGCCCTGCAACTGGTTAACGGCCTGTTGGACGATGGAAAGGCCCATCCCGCGGCCGGAGATGCTGGTCGCCGCATCCGAGGTCGAAAAACCGGGGCGCAGAATCAGTTGGGCGGCTTCCGCAAGGGTTATGGCCTCCGCTTCAGACTCGGGAAGCAAACCCCGTTTTACGGCTTGCGCCCCGATGGACCCAAGGTCAAGCCCGCGTCCATCGTCTTCGACTGCCACGTTCAAACGGTCTCCCTCGGATTCAATGACAAGGCGGATTGTGCCGCGTCCAGGCTTTTCCGCCCGTACACGATCGGCCGGCAATTCGATCCCGTGGGACACCGCGTTGCGGAGCAGGTGCATGACCGGATCTTTCAGCGCCTGCAGGACGAGCCGGTCGGCTTGCACTTCCATTCCTTCGGTCCGGAAATCCACTTCTTTGCCCTGGTCGTGAGCAATCTCGCGGACCATCGAACCGAAAGCGCCAAAGACCGACTCGGCTGGAATCATGCGCACCCGGATGGCGTTTTGATAGAGGTCCGCTATTTCTCGCTGCATTGTCCAGGACCGGCGCTGTTCGGCGGCGTCCGCATCGCGCGCGCTGGCGGTCAGACTGCGAAGTTGCTCATCTAGATACTCCAGGCACTCGCGAACAGGAGCGAAATGCGGATCATCCCGGTGCTCGCGAAGATAAGAGCTCGATTGGCGGCGCAAGCGGAGATACTGGGCCAGACTGTCGCCTGCATGGCGCAGGTATGCGCCGGTTCGCGCCTCGACCGTCGCCTGGGCGTGCGAGGTTGCGACGAGTTGGGATGCGGATCGGATCAATTCGTCGATCCTCGCGGCGTTCACGCGGACGAAATCGACGCCCGCGGCCGGCATTGTTGGTAAGCCGGGTATGGTAGCCGGCGCGGGTGCGGAAGGGGACATATCTTGCGAACTTCCGGACAGGGATTCAGCGGCCTCCAGAAAAGCCGCCGCCGAGGGTTCCACCCGCCTGGCCAGCGCTGCAGACAGCACGTCCTCAATCATTTCCAGGCCGCGCCGAATGAGGGAGTCGGTCCGGTTGTCCAGGGTCAATTCGCCGTCGCGCACTCGCCCGATCAGTGTCTCGAGAACGTGCGCCACCCGTTCGGTGGTCTCCAGACCGACAGCGCGTGCGGCGCCCTTCAGGGTGTGGGCACGGCGCAACACCTCATTGAAGGCCTCGGTCCGCGGTTCCGGATTCGGCGAGGCAAGGACCTCCAGGATTGCGCGGATCCGCCCAACATGCTCGGTCTGTTCGGCCGAGAAAATATCGAGCAATGTGGGGTCGTACGGCTTCAAACCCGGTATTTCTCCATTGCCCGGCGCAGTTGTTGCGACAAAGCGTTCAAGTTCGCCGCAGCCTTCTCCGACTGCTTTGTGCCGGTGGCCGCCTCCTGACTGGCGATGCCAATGTTCCGGAACGCCTCGGTAACCTGCTCGAAACCAATTTGCTGTTGGCTGCTGCCGCCGACGATCTGCTGAAATGCGCGGACACTCTCTTCGATATTTCCGGTGAGGTCGCGGATCGTCCGGTCCGCCACGTTGGCCTGCTGCCGCCCGGTCTCGACACGTTTTACGGCTTCCTCAGTCAGCATGACGGAACTGGAGATGGCTTTCTGAATGTCGCCCAGAATCGAGCGGACCTGCACCGTAGCCTGCTTCGATTGCGCGGCCAGATTCCTCATTTCACTCGCCACCACCGCGAAGCTGCGGCCGTGCTCACCTGCCGCGGCTGCCTGAATCGCCGCGTTCAGCGCCAGGAGATGAGACTGCTCGGCAATATCGTTCACGGTTGTGATAATCTCGCTTATCGCCTGCGTCTTCTCGCTGAGGGCGACCACGTTCTCTGCTACGGCTTCAGCTTGTTCGCGTATGCTCTCCATGATCGCGGCGGTGTTCTGCACGGACTCGATCCCCGCGGCGCTCGACGTCGACGTCGCTTCCGCTGAGGCAGCCACCTTCTTGGCGCGGTCGGTAATCTGCACTCCGGACTGTACAATCTCCGCCATGGTGGCATTCGCCTCCTGTACCGCCGCCGCCTGTTCCGCCGTGCTCGCTGCCTGTTGTTGGGTAGTGGCGAAAATCTCGGTGGTCGCGGCGTTCAGGCTTTCTGCGACGGAGCGTGTCTGGTTGGCCACCTCACGCAACCCTCGCACCATGCCATCCAGGCTCCGCCCCAGCTTGCCCAGTTCGTCCCTTCGCGAAAATTCCAACTTCTGCGTCAAATCTCCCTGGCCAACCCGCTCCACGACTTGCACGAACTGGCTGAGCGGAATAGTAATCGAGCGCTGAATGAAGACCGCAAACAGCACCCCCGCCACCACGGTTGTGATCAGAACAAAGATCACCGAATTTCGCGTTGTGGCGGCCAGATCGGCAACTTCAGTGCGGCCGATCCGCGTCTGGTCTGCCACCGCTTGCCGCGCATCGGCCAGCCTTGCCTGCAGCGTATTGACCGCTTGCTCGATCGTCGGGATGCTTCCAACGGCCGCCGTGATATTCCCGGCATTCATCAGCCCATACTGACGCTCCACTTCCGGAGAGAGGGCCTTGAGAGCAGCCGCGGCTTCTTGAACTGTCGAATGGACCCTACGCCAGGCAGCGGCACGTTCGGCGGTCAGCGATGTGGCCTGCCAGTTGGTCGCCATCGCGTTCAGGTCGGCGAGTTGCCCGGTCATTTGATCCCGATATTTTGTCCAGTCCTGTTCGGGAACTCCCGGCGTCTGAGCCGCCAGATTGTCTCTCCGAAGGAGCGCCGAGACCAACGCCTCCGCTCTGGCCGCGCGCATCTGATCTTCCGTGCGGCTGATGCCGAGCAATGCATCGGTGGATTCGAAATCGCGAGAGTCCAGTTCGCGTGTGAGTGCCTGCAACTGGTTGTCCTTCGCCAGAGCGTACAAGCCCAAGAAGATCGTCAGGAGCACGATCGCGCCAAACGCGAGCAGGAGCCGCGTTCCGATCCGCATATTCGCCATCTATCCGTCCTCGTCCAGTAACGCGTCCACGTTGAGAACCAAAACCAAATCGGCCGTCATCCACGCCGCGTGCCGGGCCATCTCCGGGGCTGCCTGCCGGGCGCCCGCCGCGACGGTTCGCACGCCCTCGACCGGCCCAACGTGCAGACCTACTTCGCCCTCCCCGTGGCGCAAAAGGAGCACGGTCGCCGCATCGGAGTCGCGGCTCTCTGATAACCCGAGAGCATGTGCCAGACTGAAGACCGGCTTGATTTCACCCCGCAACTGGATCACCCCGGCCACTCGGGCCGGAGCGCCCGGAACGGGAACTGGCTCCACGCCCGTGACTACTTCGGAAACCGATGCGAGGGGCAAGGCATAGCGCTCGCGGGCCAGCCGGAAGATCATAATCGAATCACCATCCATCTCCGGTCCGGCAGTTTTGTCGGAGCGGGCTAGCGATTCCGCACGGGCCCGGAAAGTGCGTTTGCGAACGGCACTGTCGGAATCGATGCTCTCCAGCACTTGCTGCGCTTCGGCAAGACGGGCTCGGGCGGCATTCCAATCGATCCGTCGTTGCTCTTTCATGCGCCTCCGATGAGTTCGATGTGCATCCGAGCCAACTCTTTGAGTTCGGAAACCGTTATGCCATCTCCATATTCAATCACCTCATCGCCAGGCCGGGTATACAGCAGACCCATGACATTCCGAAACGACTTCCGCGCGCCCTGCGTCCGACGGGTCCGTTCCAGGCAGAGACCGAGATGGTAATGGGCGAGGGCAAAACTTCGATCGAGATAAATGGCGCGACGTAGTGACCTCTCCGCCTCTTCGCATGATGACGTGTGCTCTAGGATCAAAGCCAGAGTGAAGTGAGCTGGCGCATTCAGCGGTTCCGTCTCCACGAGTTGCCGCCCCAGGGATTCTGCCACACTCCATTCGCCGCGGTCCGCCAGGAAGCGAACCTGCGGTACACCGGAGACAGCGGGAGTGATCACCGGAGACACGGGCCGCCGCAGGGAAGTTGTTCCCCGGCCAAGCGGGCGGTGGGGAACCACGGGCACTTCTTGTAGAACCGGGAACCCCGTCGGCTTCTGCTGGAGCGGCGCCTCCAGTGGAGATTTCGGCGCAAATTCGAGCGGCTTTCGGTAAAACGTCACACCAGCCAGATTCACACTGCTGAAGTTGGCGAACGTCTCGATATTCAGCTCCGCGGAGCCGACAACCAGCCATCCTCCCGGCATCAACACGTCATGAAATGCCGCGACCGCTTTGCGGATCAGTTCCGGACCGAAATACATCAGCACGTTACGGCAAAGGATCAGATCGAAGGGACCACCTAACTCGCGAAAGCTCTCGCTGTCGGCCAGGTTGTGCTGCCGGAATGAAACGAGTCGGCGGAATTCCGGCTTCAACACCCAGGTGTCGCTGTGCTGCTCGAAACAGGCCGATCTGACGCTGTCCGGAGTCTCCCGGAAGGACCAGGGACGATAACGGGCCTCGCGCGCCCGCGCCAGAAACTCGGTATTGATGTCGGTTGCCAGAATCGAGATCTCCCATCCGGCGATGCGGTCGCTCAGTTCGAGATCCAGCAAAATGGCCAGCGAATATGGCTCCGCCCCGGTGGCGCATCCGGCGCTCCAGACGCGGATGCGCCGGGATGTACGATTTCCAACGAGCAGTTCGGGGAACACGGCGTCGCGCAAGGCGTCGAAATGCTCTCGATGACGGAAAAAGTACGTTTCGCCGATTGTCAATTCCCCAACTATGCAATCCAACTCCTCGCCATCCGTGCTGCCGTTGCGGAGCATCTTCAAGTATGTAGAACAGGTTGCCACCCCGCGGGCGGAGAACCGGCGCGCAAAACGCGTTGCGAGATCCTCGTCCTTGTCGTGGAAATAGTAGAGGCCGGTATAGTCGAGGATGAAGCGCTTGAGAGCCGGATAATCCGGATCCGCCAAAATCGCGCCGAGGTTCATCTTCGAGCGCCCTTCAGACTCTCGATCCTCTTCTGGACTGTGGCCTGAATATCCTCCAACAGCGCTTGTTCCTCCCGCAGCAAAAGGCGATCGGCGGAAAGCACAACCACGTCGCAACCCTCGACATTCACTTGGCCTTCCGCACAACCGTTCAGAGAGTCCTCCTTCGAGTACGGCTGGACGTCTGCATCTGAGACTTCCGCCACTTGGTCAACTCGATCGACCCGAATCGCAACTGGACGGCCCGCGGTTTCGATAATGATGATGGGTGTATACAATCCGGGCAGCGTAGTCGGAAGCCCGAACAATGCGCTGAGCGGCACAACCGGTATGACGGTCCCACGCAGATCGAAAAATCCATCAAGAATCGTAGCCTGGACTGGCGAGAGTACAAGTTCAGGTATCAGCTGAACTTCGACGATCGCGCGAAGGTTGAGTGCGCAACGGTAATGGGCAGTCTGGAAAACCAGAAGATCAAGCTTATTCCCAGCCATCCCTCTCTGCTCTTTAGTATACGGCTACAGGGCTGCACCAGCGTTGATTCGACCGGCGCTAGCCTGAGGACGATCGGGACGTTTTGCGGAACCTGGCGATGAGCTCGGTTTCGCGGAAGCGAACCGGAGGCCGGTTCAATTTTTGATCGGTCTCAGGCAAGGCCGGCACTCTTTCCCTTTTTAAAATGGCCGACGAAATCTCGCAGATCTGCGGACCGCAAATGTGGCCTCTCGAACGGGTACTCCTTTCGCCGGACGCTCTACGCGTCGCAACCCCGCCGGACGAGGTTTTCCGCGTTCGGCCGGATCGAGCATTCCGAAAAGCGGCAACCAACCTATTCTGTGAATGTTCCGCTATGTAAACTGGAGGCGCGGGTCGGAATCGAACCGACGAATAAAGGTTTTGCAGACCTTGGCCTTACCACTTGGCTACCGCGCCGTTTTCGTGGGGCTAATCGCAAAATACCGCGCCGGGGTGCGGAAAGTCAATTTCGGGAAAGGCGAGTTCCAGGGGACAATAGAGTTGGGACCGGGCTGGGACGGCCGCCTTTTCGGGTATGACCCGCCGTAAGCTGTTGTACACATTTTTTGGGGTTCCACCGCTGGCGTACCCGTGCTACTGGGAGCCTCGGTGGCTGGAGGTGACACACCGCCGGGTGCGCCTGCGTGGATTGTCGCCGCGAATGCCTATCCGGGTATTGCACCTGGCCGACCTCCACGCCTCCGTTTTCGTGCCGCTTTCCATGATCGACCATGCCATCACACTGGGGCTGGCAACGCGTCCGGACCTGATCTGCGTCACGGGCGATTTCATCACCATTCGCGAAGGCTTCCAGGCTCCGGATTACGCCCACCTTCTGCGGCGCCTCTCGTCCGCCGCGCCCACTTATGCAGTGCTCGGCAACCACGATGGCGGCACATGGTCCGGCAACCACCTCGGCTTTTCCGACCATCGCGTGGTAGATCGCATTCTGCATGACGCCGGCATCGAACTGCTGCATAACCGCTCGGTACCGTTCCGGGCGCACGGCGCGGCTCTGACACTGGCGGGTGTGGGCGACCTATGGAACCGCGAAGTCTCGGGCGAGCGGGCGTTTTCCGGCATTGCCGCGGGTGCGCCCGTCGTGCTGCTGGCGCACAACCCGGATACGAAAGATCACCTCGCCGGCTGGCGGTGGGATCTGATGCTCAGCGGCCACACCCACGGCGGGCAGGTGATTGTGCCTTTCGAGGGGCCGCGATACGCGCCCGTGGTGGACAAGCGCTACATCGCCGGACTCAAACCGTGGGGGACGCGCTGGATCCATGTCACGCGCGGAGTAGGGAATGTTGGCGGCGTACGCTTCCGCTGCCGGCCGGAAGTCAGTGTGCTAACGTTGAGCTGAAATGTCCGGCGCCCCGCGCCTCATCCTGATTCCGCTTTTCCTTGCCGTCACCCTTGCCGTCGCGCAGCCGGCGAACATCATCTTCGATACCGATATCGGCAACGACGTTGATGATGCGCTGGCCCTGGCTATGCTGCACGCGCTCGAATCGCGCGGCGAGGCGCACCTCACCGCGGTCACCATTACCAAGGACAACCGTTATGCCGCGCCGTTCATCGACCTGGTGAACACCTTTTACGGCCGGCCGGAGATTCCCATCGGGATGGTGCACAACGGCAAGACGCCGCAGGATAGCGCCATGATCCGCGTACCATCGGAGCGGCGCAATCCGGATGGATCGTTCGTCTATCCGCACCGCATCACGGACGGCGGCGCCGCGCCGGACGCGGGCACGGTTTTGCGGCAGGCCCTGGCACGCGCGGCCGATGGCAGCGTGATCATCGTGCAAACAGGTTTCAGCACCAACCTGGCCAGGCTGCTCGATTCGCCGGTGGACGTGGCGCTCATCCGGCGCAAGGTGCGGCTCCTTTCTATGATGGCCGGCCAATTTCCCCTGGGCCCGCCGGAGTATAACGTGAAGACGGATATTCCGGCGGCGCGGCAGGTGTTCGAACACTGGCCCACGCCGGTTGTGACCAGCGGCTTCGAAATCGGCCAGGCGCTGCTGTTCCCGGCGAGGGCGGTGGAGCGGGATTTTCAATGGACTGCCCAGCACCCGGTGGCCGACGCCTACCGCAACTATATAAAGATGCCGTATGACCGCCCGACCTGGGATTTGACCGCGGTCTTGTACGCGCTGCGGCCGGATGGCGGGTATTTCGATGTTTCGCCACCGGGCCGAATCACCGTGGACGACCAGGGGCAGACGCATTTCGCGGAATCGCCGGATGGCGACCGCCGGTATCTGATTTTGCGGGAGGCGCAGAAGGCCCGCACGCTCGAAGCCCTGATTCTGCTGGCGACGCAGCCGCGAGGGAAGTAGCGGAGCCGGTCAGGCGTCCCGCCAGTTGTCTCCGACTCCGATATCGACCACCAGCGGCACCTTCAGCTCGCGGACAGATTCCATTTCATGCTTCACCAGCCGCGAGACCGCTTCTACTTCCTCCGGCGGGCACTCGAAAATCAGTTCGTCGTGAACCTGCAGCAGCATGGCCGCGGAGTAGCCGCCGGCCTCGATCGCGGCGTCGATGCGCACCATGGCGAGCTTGATCAGGTCGGCGGCGGTTCCTTGCAGCGGCGAATTCACGGCCGTACGCTCCGCGAAGCCGCGCGCATTGGCGTTGCGGCTGTTGATGTCGGGGATTGGGCGCTCGCGCCCGAAGAGTGTGCGCGTGACGCCGGTCTGGCGCACTTCGGCGATGGTGGCGTCCAGCCAGCGGCGAACACCGGCGTAGCGGGCGAAATAATTCTTGATGTACTTCTCCGCCTCCTGCCGCGAGATGCCGAGTTGCGTGGCCAGGCCGAACGGGCTGATGCCGTAGACGATGCCGAAATTCACGGCTTTGGCGGCGCGCCGCGCTTCCAGTGTCACCATGAGCGGGGGCACGCCCAGCACCTCTGCGGCGGTGCGGGTGTGAATGTCCTCGCCGTTGCGGAATGCCTCAAGCAGTAGTTCGTCTTCCGACATGTGCGCCAGCAGGCGCAGCTCGATTTGCGAATAATCGGCGGCCAGCAGCTTCCAGCCATCCCGCGGGACGAATGTCGCGCGGATTTCGCGGCCCAATTCGGTGCGGATCGGAATATTCTGCAAATTCGGATTCGACGAGGAAAGCCGGCCCGTGGCGGCTCCGGTCTGGTTAAAGCTGGTATGGAGGCGTCCTGTCGCAGGATCGATCAGCGCGGGCAGTGCGTCGACGTACGTGCCCTTCAGCTTGGTGAGCTGGCGGTATTCCAGAACCTTGCGCACGATTTCGTGATCGGGCGCCAGCTCATCCAGCACGTCCGCGGCGGTGGAAATGACTTTGCCTTTGCCGTATTTCACCGGCGCCGGCAATTTCAGATCTTCGAAAAGCACGCGGCCCAGTTGCTGCGGCGAGCTGATGTTGAACGGCTTACCGGCAAGCGCGTGAATCTCTGAAGTGAGCCGCGAGATCTCCGATTCCATCAGTTCGGAGAGGCGCTTCAGCTCCAACGGATCGATGCGAACGCCCGTCCTCTCCATGCGCGCCAGTACCCGCGCCAGCGGCAGCTCGATGGTCTCGTACAGCGGACGCAGGCCGCGGGATTCCACAGCCGGCGCGAGCTGCTCGTAGATTTCGAGCGTGATATCGGCGTGCTGCTCGGGAGAGGGACCGAGCCGGAGATCGAGCCGGCGCCGCGCCTGCTCGTCCAGCGGGCAGCCGGAGGGATCGGCGTCGAGCAAAAAGGCGTAAAGCATCACGTCGTGGACGAAGCCGCGCGCGGCGATGCCCATGCGGTCCAGCATCAGCAATGCCGATTTCACGTCGCAGGTGATTTTTGGGGCGCTTTCGTCTTCGAGCCAAGGCTTCAGGTCCGGTAGCAGATCGGCAGTCACGGCGCGGGCTTCGCCCGCCGAGCACGCCAGCCCGATGGTATCGAGGGCGAATTCGCCTTCATCGGACTTCGAAATAGCCACGGCCACGGGGCCGGTTTCGGCTGCGAGCCACCGCCGCAGTTCCTCCGCATCGCGCACTACGCGGTAATCGCGCACCCGCGTGTCATCGGAAGGCCCGAGCTCTTTCAGCAGCGAATAGAATTCCAGTTCCTTATAGACGGCCTTGAGCGCGGCGGGATCAGGTTCCTGTGCGCGCACCGATTCCAGGTCGAAATCGACGGGCACGTCCGTCGCAATGGTGGCCAGGCGCTTGCTCAGGCGGATGCGCTCCACGTTGCTTTGCAAGCTCTCCCGGTACATCTTCCGCTCCACCGAGGCCGCGTTTTCGAGCAGAGATTCCACCGAGCCGAACTTGGCCAGCAGCGTTTGCGCGCCCTTTTCGCCGATGCCGGGAGCGCCGGGAATGTTGTCGATGGTATCGCCCATCAACGCCAGCAGGTCCGCCACCTGTGCCGGTTCCACGCCCATGAACTCTCGGACACCGGCGGCATCGTACCAGGCGTCGTCCTTGGCGGGATTCAGCATGGAGACCTTGTCGTCCACCAGTTGCAGCATGTCTTTGTCGCTGGAGACGATGATCACTTCGCAGCCGGCGGCTTCCGCGCGCCGGGCCAAGGTACCGATCACATCATCGGCTTCGAAGCCGCGGTATTCCAGGATGGGGATGCGCATGGCGTCCAGCACGCGTCGGACGTAAGGGATCTGCTCGAGCAGGTCCGGCGGGGTCTCCGTACGGTTGGCTTTGTATTCGGCGAACTCGGCGACACGGTGCGTGGCCTCGCCGCTCTCGAATATGGCCGCAATGTACGGCGGCATGTGCTGCTTGGCCAGCTTGCGCAGCATGTTGTTGAAAATGTAGACGGCCTCTGTGGAAAACCCGGTGGTGGTGCGCATGGGCGGCGCGCCGCTGCGGGCACGGGCGTGATACGCCCGGAAAATAAAACCGAACGCATCGA
The DNA here is from genome assembly GCA_035508655.1 of Bryobacteraceae bacterium. GTDB lineage: Bacteria > Acidobacteriota > Terriglobia > Bryobacterales > Bryobacteraceae > DATGMB01. The sequence continues at coordinate 25,344 of DATJMP010000244.1, read as the reverse complement.
TCAGAAACAGCTTCTTCGGTTTGGCCACTGGGCTTATTGTGGCACGTGGCACCGGACGCGGCTGGGGAGTAGAATCGGTACACTTCTTCTGCCGGTCCAGGTGAGTCGATTCGGCCACAGTGGGAGTCGTAAAGTGTGGCGATTTGACCACGCTAGACGCATAACAAACCTTTACATATCAAAAACTTGAACTCGGGACGTCGGCTTGCTGAAATAGCAATATGGTTTCTGGAACCGGACGGCCATGGCCGCTCCCCTACGTCGCGGAGATGCCGCTTGCTATTTGAAACCACGGTGCAGCGACCGGTGGAAGCCGCCGGTGTGGGACTGCATAGCGGAGTCCCCGTGCGCATTCGGATCCTGCCGGCGCCTGCCGCGACCGGCATCGTTTTCGTCCGCACCGACCTCGAAAACTTCCGCATCCCGGCAAGCTGGCGTCATGTGGCGCGTGTGAGCTACGCCACCAGCCTGATGCGGCAAGGCGTGCTGATTTCAACCACCGAACACCTCTTGAGCGTGTTCTACGCCATGGGGATCGACAATGTGTACGTCGAGATCGACAACCTGGAAGTGCCGATCCTCGATGGCAGCGGGGAGCCGTTCGTACGGCTGATCGACGAAGCGGGAATCCGCCAATACCGGCGCAAACGGCGCTACCTGCGCGTACGGCGCCGCATCACGGTGGAGGATAAGGGGAAGCGGATCAGCATCCTGCCGGCGCCCGATTTCCGGCTGACCTGTGAAACCGATTACCCCAGCCCGGTGGGCCACCAGTCGCTCCAGCTCAATCTCACGCCCGCCACTTACGCCGCCGAAATCGCATTTGCCCGCACATTCGGGTGGGAGGCGGATCTGGACGCCATGCGCAATATGGGGCTGATCCGCGGTGCGTCGCTCGAAAATGCCGTATGTTTCACCCGGGATGGCGTGCTCAACCCGGAGGGCCTCCGCTCGCCGGACGAATGCTGCCGCCACAAGGCGCTCGACCTGATCGGCGACCTGGCGCTGCTCGGCAGGCCGTTGATTGGACACGTAATCGCAGAGCGAGCCGGCCACGCCATGCACGCTGCGCTCGTGGCGCGCCTTATGAGCGACCCCAGCCTATACGAGATTCTGACCTTGGATCAGATGGTGGCGCGCGAACCGGTGCCGTCTTTTCTTCACCCCGCAAGCGTATTGAGCGGGGTTCCCGATTCTGCTATCCTCAATAAGTTGAATTCATAGCATCGTCTTCCCCGCCGGGCGCACAGGCGCCTCGGGCGGGCCTACCGAGGTTCACATGTCAGGCCATTCCAAATGGGCCACGATTAAGCACAAGAAGGCGGCACTGGACGCCAAGCGCGGGAAGATGTTCACGCGCATCATCAAGGAAATTACGATCGCTGCCCGGGGCGGCGGCGACCCCGATGCAAACCCCCGCCTGCGCACCGCAATTCTGGCGGCGAAGTCCGTCAGCATGCCTTCGGACAACATCAAGAAGGCCGTCATGCGCGGTACCGGCGAGTTGGAAGGCGGGCAAATTGAAGAAGTAATGTTCGAAGGCTACGGGCCCGGCGGCGCTGCCGTGCTGGTCAACGTGGCCACCGATAACCGCAACCGCACGGTCAGCGAAATCCGCCACGTGTTCTCGAAGAACGGCGGGAACATGGGCGAGCAGGGTAGCGTGGCTTGGATGTTCGAGCGCAAGAGCCAGATCTTCGTCCCGATCGACAAGGCGGGCGAGGACCAGCTCATGAACATCGTGCTCGACGCCGGCGCGGACGACCTGCGCAACGATGGCGACCGTTGGGAGGTTCTTTCCGCGCCGGAAGCGCACGACGCGGTTTTGAAGGCTCTGGAAGCGAACGGCATCCCGGCGGAAGAGCCCTCGATCGCCATGGTGCCCAAGAACCTGATCCGGCTCGAAGGCAAGAACGCCAGCAATATGCTGAAGTTGAATGAGGCGCTCGAAGACCACGACGACGTGCAGAACGTCTACTCGAACTTCGATATCGACGAGAAGGAACTCGAGGTATTAGCTCAATAACGTGCGCGTGCTCGGCATCGATTGCGGCTCGGAGCGGACCGGTTACGGCGTCATCGAGAGCGACGGCGTCGAGCATCGCATGTTGGCTGCGGGCGTGATTCGGACGCGGAGCAGCAGCCGGTTCGAGGAGCGGCTGCTTACCATTGCCAACGGACTGCGCGAAGTGATTCGCGAGCAGCGGCCCGAACGCGCCGCGGTGGAAGGCGTGTTCTATGCCGCCAACGCCAAGACCGCGTTGAAGCTGGCCCACGTCCGCGGCGTGGCGCTGCTGGCGGTAGCGGAAGCCGGTATCCGGCTGGCGGAATATTCGCCTCTGGAGGTCAAGACCAGCGTGGTGGGCTACGGCCGGGCGGAAAAGAGCCAGGTGCAGGGAATGGTGAAGACGCTATTGCGTCTGGCGGAGCCGATCGCTTCCGAAGATGCCTCCGACGCGCTGGCGGTGGCCATCTGCGCGGCAACGCGGGAGACGATGGCGCTGCACACAGGAGTCTTGGGATGAGGTGGCTCGTGCCACTGCTCTTTGCGGGCGCGCTCGCGGCGGCGGACGCGCCGAGCATTTTCTATTCGAAAACCTTTCCAGCCAGCAAGCCGCCGTACATGGAGGTGACCCTCGATCAGGCCGGCAACGGCGCGTACCGCGAAGCCGTCGATGACGATCAGCCTGTGAAATTCCACCTTTCCGATGCCGAGACGCGCGAGGTGTTCGACCTGGCTGCCAGGCTGGATCATTTCAAGCATCCGCTCGAATCGGGGCTGAAGGTGGCGTTCATGGGAACCAAGACCTTCCGCTGGGAAGCCGACGGCCAGAAGGCGGAAGTCAAGTTCAATTACTCCGAGGACCCTTCGGCCCAGGCGTTGGCGGACTGGTTCGAGCGAATGGTGGAATCCGAGCAACGGCGCATCCAGCTCGAAACCGCCGCCAAGTACGACCGCCTCGGCGTGGACCAGGCGCTGCGGGAGTTATGGTCGTCGCTGGACCGCAAACGGCTGGTGGCGCTCGAGCAGTACCTGCCCATGCTGGACCGTATCGCCAACAACGAATCCTACATGCACACCGCGCGGATGAAAGCGGCCGAGATCGGGGCGCAGATCCGCGCCGCCAAGCCATGAGCCGGGACCTGCGACCGGCGCTGGTGGAGCAAGCCTCCGGCTTGCCATGCCGGCATTCCTGCCGGCATCTGCCTGTGCAGAAACCATGTCGGCTCGAAAGGCGACATGGCCGCCTCAAGGCGGCGCTACGCGGGGCACATGCAATCCTCTCCCCTCCGTAACCGGCTGCTACTGGTATCGGCAGCGCTGCTGTTTTCCACCGGTGGAGCAGCCATCAAGGCCATCAGCCTGAATGCCTGGCAGGTTGCGAGTTTCCGCTCCGGCATCGCCGCGCTGGTGCTCCTGGCCGCGCTGCCCGAAGCACGGCGTGGATGGAAATGGTCCATCGTGCCGGTGGCGGCGGCGTACGCGGCCACGCTGATCTTCTTCGTTCTCGCCAATCGCCTCACCACATCCGCCAACGCCATCTTTCTGCAATCCACCGCGCCGCTTTACCTCCTGCTGCTGGGGCCGCTGGTGCTGCGCGAGCCGATCCGCGGCTCAGACCTGCTTTTCATGCTGGCAGTCCTGGGTGGAATCGTTCTGTTCTTCGTGGGCACGGAGGCGCCGCTGGCCACTGCGCCCGATCCGCGCCGCGGCAACCTCTTCGGGCTGGCCAGCGGCCTCACTTATGCGCTGATGCTCGTCGGGCTGCGGTGGTTGGCGCGCAGGGGCAAGGGCGATGCCGCGCTAGCGGCCTCTACGCTTGGCAACGTCATAGCGTGCCTTGTCGTTCTCCCAATGGCTTTACCCGTCCACAGCGGCGGTCTGAAGGACGTGGCGGCTCTCGTCTATCTCGGCGCCGTACAAATCGGCTTGGCCTACGTGTGCCTCACGCGCGCCATCCGCTATGTGCCGGGCGTGGAAGCCACCACGCTGCTCATGGTGGAGCCGGTCATGAACCCCGTCTGGGCATGGCTTGTGCATGGCGAGCGTCCCGGCCCCTGGGCACTGGGCGGCGGCGCCATGATCGTGGCCGGCACGCTTCTCAATACCTGGCGCCATGCCCGGGCGCGGCGGTAGCATGAGGCAGGTGAGTTCTATGCGCTGGTGGATTGCCATTTCGCTTGTGGGCGCGGCGTTGCCACTCGGAGCGGCGGAGCCGGATGGCCCGGAACAGATCGCCGCTCGGCTGGAGACCAGGGCGGCCGCTGTGCCGGCCCCGCTGGGCCTGGAGTTTCGTGTGCTCGCCGCGCAGGACCTCCGCGCGCGTCATCCGCAAATGGCGCAGGAGTTGGCCTCGGCGGTAGCGGCGCAACTGCGCCAAGTGCCAGGCGCCAGGCTTCGGCCTGCAACTTTCGAGATGTTGGCCGCCATGGAGCCCGACCTGCCGAAGCCAACCGTGAAGCCGCAAACACCCACCTCCCCCGCACCGCCCGCGACAACCGAGGCTACACCGCAGCCGCGGCCTGAGCACTCTGCCGCATTCGCGGAAATCGAGCGAAAGATCCACCAGTTCCGGGGGCTGCCAACCGATGCGGACCGCGCGCAGCTGGCGATCCAGTTGGCTCCGGCGATTCGCGCGCTGCCCGGGCCGGAGGAGCTGGCGCTGGCCACCGCACTGTGCGGCGTGATTACGGAAGGAGATTTGGGGGCGAAGGCGCTGGCCGCGGCGGCGGGCGCATTGGCGGATTCGATTCAGGGCATGCCCAAATGGGCAAACGCAGCGCAGCCCGATTCCGGTGTCGTGCTGGAACTGGCCGGTCTCGTGCGCTATGAACACGTGCCTGCGCCCGTAGAAAACCCGGCGCTTGGCACCGCGCTGCTCCTGTTGGAACTGCGGGAACGGCTGCACCAGGAGGCCGGATTTTCGCTGGCGGGCCTCGACGCCAATGCGTATTCGTTGCCAGCTCTGCGCGGCAAAGTCGTGCTCCTTAATTTCTGGGCGACGTGGTGCCCGCCCTGCCGCAAAGAAATGCCCGACATGGAGAAGCTATACCGCGAATTCGCGTCCAGGGGCTTCGTGGTGCTGGCGGTGTCGGATGAGAATCCGGATGTCGTCCGGGAGTTTCTGGCCGACAAACATTACACCTTTCCGATCCTGCTCGATACCGACCGCAAGGTGCATGAAGCATTCAATGTGGAAGGCATTCCGCAGAGCTTCCTGTTCGACCGGGACGGAAAGATTGTGGCGCAGTCGATCGACATGCGCACCGAGCGCCAGTTTCGCAGGATGCTGAGCAGCGCCGGGCTGGAGTAAAAGCGCGGTTTACTTCTCTCCGGTGGCCAGCAGCGTCTCCAGGTACGGTGTCTCCGGCTCGCGATACACGATGGCGGTCTCCACGTTGCGGAAGCCGGCGTTTTTCAGCAGCTTTTCGATATCGGGCTCGGTGAAGCCGAGCCAGAGGTCGGCGTACATTTCGCGCGCTTCCTCGAAGTGATGCCGGTTCAGGTCGAGAATGGCGATGCGGCCGCCGCCCTTCAGAATGCGCCAGGCTTCCGCGATGGCGCGCTCGGGATGCGCGGCGTGGTGCAGCGCCTGGCTGAGAAACGCCAGATCCACCGTGCCGGCGCGGATGGGAACGTCTTCCAGGTCGCCCAGCCGGTATTCGAGATTGGCGATGCCGTGCTTGCGCGCCAGCTCGGCGCCGAACTCTACCATCTTTTCCGAATTGTCGATGGCAATCACCTTCCGCGCCCGCTGCGCCATGAGCTGGGAGATGGTTCCCTCGCCCGCGCCGAGGTCGGCAATCACCATCGGAGGCATGAGCTTTAGCAGCGCTTCCGCAATGCCCTTCCAGGATCGTCCGGGAACATATTGCCGGCTGAATTTGCCGGCCAGTTCGTCGAAGTAACGGCGCATCTTGTCCTGGCGTTTCCTCAGTACCATCCGCAGCGCTTCGCGGTCTTCGCCCGCTTCCGGCACCTCGTGAGCGGCCCGCCGGAGCAATTCCATCAGCTCACCGGGAGCCTGCAGCCGGTAAAAGCTGTTCTTTCCCGTACGCCGGTCGTCAACCAGGGCGGCTTGTTTCAATTGCGACAGGTGCGTGGAAATGTGGCTCTGGCCCTTGCCGAGAATCTCCTGCAGCTCCGCTACCGAGAGCTCCTCACGCTCGAGCAGCAGGAGGATGCGGAGCCGGTTGGGATCGGCCGCCAGCCGCAGCGACTTCAGGATTGACTGCATGATGCCAAACGATCTAATATCAACTTATCAAGATTTATTGATGTGAGGGTAATGTAAGAATGAGCACCGCGACACAATATCCGGCCACGGACACGTTCAAAGTTGCCGATCTGGCGCTGGCCGACTGGGGCCGGAAAGAAATCACCATTGCCGAGCAGGAGATGCCCGGCCTGATGGCCATCCGGCGCAAATACGCCAAGGAGCAGCCCCTGGCTGGTGTGCGCGTGACCGGGTCGCTGCACATGACCATTCAAACTGCGGTGCTGATCGAAACGCTCCGCGATCTGGGCGCTTCCGTTCGTTGGGCTAGCTGCAACATTTTTTCCACTCAGGATCATGCCGCGGCCGCCATCGCCGTCACCGGCGTGCCGGTGTTCGCCTGGAAGGGCGAGACGTTGGAAGAGTACTGGTGGTGCACCTACCAGGCGTTGTGTCATCCAGATGGCAAGGGTCCGCAACTGGTGGTGGACGACGGCGGCGATGCCACGCTTCTCATCCACAAAGGATACGAGCTGGAAGAAGGCAGCGATTGGGTGAAAACGCCGTCCGCCAGCCATGAAGAAGACGTCATCAAGAACCTGTTGAAGCAGGTTCACGCGGAAAATCCGCAGCGTTGGCACCAGATGGTGCAGGATTGGCGCGGCGTTTCGGAAGAAACCACCACCGGCGTGCACCGGCTCTACAAGATGCAGGAAGTGGGCAAGCTGCTCGTGCCCGCCATCAATGTCAATGATTCGGTCACCAAATCGAAGTTCGATAACCTGTACGGCTGCCGCGAATCGCTCGCGGACGGCATCAAGCGCGCCACCGACGTGATGGTGGCCGGGAAAGTCGCGGTGGTGTGTGGCTATGGTGACGTCGGTAAGGGCTCGGCGCATTCGTTGCGTGGCATGGGCGCGCGCGTGGTGGTGACGGAAATCGATCCGATCAACGCCCTGCAAGCGGCGATGGAAGGCTTCGAGGTCACCACCCTCGAAGACACGCTCGGCCGCGGCGATATTTACGTCACCTGCACCGGCAATTGCGACATCATCACGCTGGAGCACATGCGCAAGATGAAGGACCAGGCCATCGTCTGCAACATCGGGCATTTCGACAACGAAATCCAGATGGACCGGCTCAACGGCTCGGAAGCGAAGAAACTGAACATCAAGCCGCAGGTGGACCTGTACCGCTTTCCGGATGGCCACGCCATTTTCATCCTGGCGGAAGGGCGTTTGGTGAACCTGGGATGCGCCACCGGCCACCCGAGCTTCGTAATGAGCAACAGCTTTTCCAACCAGACGCTGGCGCAGCTCGACTTGTGGAAGAATCGCGACCAGTACAAGCCGGGCGTCTACACGCTTCCCAAGCGGCTGGATGAGGAAGTGGCGCGATTGCACCTGGAGAAAATCGGAGTAAAATTAACCACGCTCACGCCGAAGCAGGCGGATTACCTGGGCGTTTCGGTGGAAGGGCCGTTCAAGCCCGACCATTACCGGTATTAGAGGTTCGAGGAGCCGGCGGGCGGCTGTGCGGGTCGCGCTTCCGGTCCCGGATGGTAAATTGAGGATTACACACCTCGGGAGAACTTAAATTGGCTGAACAGCGATATCTATTTACTTCCGAATCCGTGACCGAAGGTCACCCGGATAAGATTGCGGACCAGATTTCAGACGCCGTTTTGGACGCGGTCCTGACGGATGACCCGACAGGGCGCGTGGCCTGCGAGGTATTGGTCACCACCGGCACCTGTATCGTGGCCGGTGAAATCACTACCAAGACCTACGTGGACGTTCCGCGCGTTGCCCGCGGCACCATTGAATACGTCGGCTACAACGATGCCAGCTACGGATTCGATTGCCATACCTGCGGCGTGCACAACCTGATCCAGTCGCAATCGCCTGATATTTCGATGGGCGTGGACGTGGGCGGCGCCGGTGATCAGGGCCTGATGTTTGGCTTCGCCTGCGATGAAACGCCGGAATTGATGCCGCTGCCGATTATGATGGCGCACAAGCTGGTGCAGCGGCTCTCGACCGCCCGCCGCGAGGGCACCCTCGAATTCCTCCGGCCGGACGGTAAAAGCCAGGTCAGCGTGGAGTACGTGGGCGGTAAGCCTAAGCGCATCGAGGCGGTCGTGATCTCGACCCAGCACTGCCCGGAGATTTCGACGGACGAGTTGCGCAGCGAAGTAAAGAAGCACGTCATTGATCCGATTCTGCCGTCGGGTATGGTGGATTCCCAGACCAAGTACCACATCAACCCGACCGGCCGTTTTGTTATCGGCGGCCCTCACGGCGATACCGGTTTGACCGGCCGCAAGATTATCGTCGATACCTACGGCGGGATGGGGCGGCACGGCGGTGGCGCGTTTTCCGGCAAGGATCCGACGAAGGTCGATCGCTCCGCGTGCTACATGGCGCGCTATATCGCCAAGAACATCGTCGCGGCAAAGCTGGCCTCCCGCTGCGAAGTGCAGCTTGCCTACGCCATCGGCGTGGCGGAACCGGTTTCGGTGACGGTGAACACGTTCGGCACGGGAGCGATTGCGGACGAGCGCTTCACGGCACTGGTGCGGGAGAATTTCTCGCTGACGCCGCGCGGTATCATCGACACGCTCAAACTCCGCCGGCCGATTTACCGCCGCACCGCCGCCTTCGGCCATTTCGGCCGCACCGAAGACACGTTCACCTGGGAATCCACCGACAAGGCCGAGGCGCTGAAGGAACAGGCCGCCCTGGCGCAGGCTGCGGCACGCTAGCAGTTTTTGAATTCACAAGAGAGACACGGAGGGAATCCAGCTTTTCTCCGTGTCTCTGCGGTAAAAAAATCTTCCCTTCAATCCTCGTACCGCAACAGCGTCATAAACCCGTAGTCCATGTGCAGTTGCATGTGGCAGTGGAAGAGACTGGGGCCGGGATTATCGGCGAGCAGCTGAACTTCGACCTGCTTACGCGACGGTACGGCTACGGTGTCTTTGATCACGCCTGAGGTCGGCTTGCCCGCCACTTTGACCAGTTCGAACGAATGACGGTGCAGATGGATCGGATGTGTGTCGTCGCTCTGGTTGTCGAAGATCAGCCGATACCGGCGGTTCCGGCGGACAAGGATCGGATCGGTTTTGGGAAACTCCTTGCCATTAATTGTCCAGTGATCCACCCAGCGATTGCCCGCCCACTTGTTGCGAAACACCAGTGGCACACGCCCGTTCGGCTCCGGCACCGCGGCTGACCCGCCGAAAACGGTGTAATCCCAGCTGTCGTCGGAGGGCGGCTGCCATTGCGGCTCGCCGTTGCGCCCGGCATATTCCACCACCATGCCCATGCCCGCGTTGCGCGCGAGCGCGGCGGTGTCGCCCAGAATCCAGACGCCTGGCCGGTTCATCTCGACAATCGCGTCGATGCGTTCGGCCGGCCCCATCTCCAGCACTTCGACGGCGCGCGGCGACGGCACCGGGTTGCCGTCCATGGCAATGACGGTAAAGCGGTGGCCGGGCAGCGCGAGGCGGTGGAATTGGGTCGCGTTGGCGTTCAGGATGCGGAACAGAACACGCTGGCCCTCCTTCACGCGCACCGGTTCGCCTGCGCCAAGCGAGTGGCCGTTCACCGTGAAGCTGTTGTAATGCACCTCGAGCGAGCCTTCGTCGCCCTCGCCGCCCACGCCCATCGTTCCGAGATACGGATCCCAGCCATGCAGCGCCAGCAGGATTTCCTGGTCGTATTGGCCGGGATTGTCCTTGCCTTCGATGATCAGGAATCCGAACTGGCCGGTATAGGTGGCGCGGTGCAGATTGCGTCCGGCCGAGATGTGCGAGTGATACCAACGCGTGCCCGAGGGGCGCGGCACAAATTCGATACGCCGGTGGCCGTGCGGCGGCAGCATGGGTGTGCCTTCCTCCATCGCGCCATCGACCTCCGGCGGAATGAACAGCCCGTGCCAGTGCACGATTTCCGCTGTGGCGGTATCGTTGAACACGTCCACCGCAACCGGTTTGCCCTCCTGCATGCGCAGCACTGGTCCGGGAACCGCGCCGTTGTATCCCACGGTTTTGATGATCTTGTGTGGAGCGATTTCCAGTTCCACCGGTGCGATGCGGAGGGTGAAATCGGCAGGCGCCGGATTCGTATCTGCTGCGGCGATTGCCTGTGCGGCCGTGCCGCCGGCCACCATCCCCAGAAATTGCCGTCGATCGAGGGTGCCGCGCATGGTCAATCCAGCATGCGGGCCGCGGGTTCATCCAGGAACCAGGCGACGCCGTGAGCGGAATGAGAGGCGAGTTGGGCGGGATATTTCTTGGGATTGTACTCGTCTTGGAAAACGGCGCGGAGCGTCTCGGCTTTGTCGGCGCCCGCCGCCAGGAAAACCGTGTGGCTGGCGGCGAGCAGCGGGCCGGGCAGCAGCGTAACGCGCCACTGGTTGAACTGCGGCGCGAAGACTGCGGCCGCAATGCCTTCGCGATCGTCGATGAGCGGGCTGCCGGGAAACAGGCTGGCCGTATGGGCGTCGGGGCCCATGCCGCGGTGAATCAGGTCGAAATGCGGCATGTCGCCCTCTTCCAGACCGAAAAATTCGCGAATATCGGCGGCGTAGCGCGACGCCGCAACCTTCGGCAGGATTTCGCCAAGGATGCGGTGCACGTTGCGCGGCGGAATGTGGGCGGGCCGGATCAAGTGCTCGTCCGCGAGCTTGTAGTTGCTGGCGGCGTCGGTGGGGGGAACGCAGCGTTCGTCTACCCAGAAAATGTGGACGCGGTTCCACGGGAAGCGCGTGGCCGCCAGCCGCTCGAACATCAGGCGCGGCGTGGATCCCCCGGAGATGGCGAAGGTGGCGAATTCGCGTCCCGCGATGACCTCGTCCAGAACGGCGACGACGTGTTGCGCGCAGGCGGCGGCGGCCGCGGCAGGGTCGGGCGAAATGTACCGGCGGGCGCTCATTGCTTTACTGTAGGATACACGAGGGCCGTACGGCCAGGCCGTCGCGGCCGCTACACAGCTGGCGGGGCCATACGCAGTGCGCCGGCCAACGCCCGCTCAAAAACTCCGTCGCGACTCACGATGCGGAGCTCCTCGTGCATGAGCAGGTAGTCGCTGGGCGGGGTCAGATTCGTGCACTGGGAAAGTTCGTTGACCGTCGCGATCAGGGTCTCGCCGTGTCGCACGAGTCTGACGCGCAGCCCTTCGCCTTCCAGTTCCAGCCGGATGCTCGGCAAATTACCTTCGGGCGCCGCCGTCACCTGCGGTCGCGCGCCTGCCGAGTTGACCGCATCGTTCACCCACGCGGCCAGGTACCATGCGCCCGTCTCGTAGGAAGGGCCGAACGCCACGTGAACGTGCGAAATTCCGCCGATCTGCTCCAGTCGCTGCCGGTTGCCGAACACCTGGGCCAGCATCTCGCGCCAGCGCGTGAGGCGCGTCCAGGCAAGATCGCCGATCACGCAGGTGTGCGCGAGTTCTGCGACGCTATCCAGGGCCCCCCTGGCGTCCGCCATAGCGCCGCTGTCCAGCACCGTCTTCGTGGCCATGGCGGCGATCTCGTCGAATTCGGGCATGCCCAGCAGGCGGGTCGCGCGGCACCAGAGAATGACCGGAACATCGGAGACGGCGAGCGGGAGCACGACCGGCGGCAGATCTCCCAGCGCGGCATCCGAGGCCGTAATCTCGATCTGCTCGCAGCAGATCTGCCGCCGCTGCCCGAACGGCTTCCAGCACTGCTGGTAGACGCGGTCGGAAAGGTCACGCTCGCCAGGACCGGTGAGGCGGATCAGGATCACGCGGGCCGGATGCTCGGGCATCAGCGCGGCAAGGGTTTCGCCTAGCGTGGAAGCGTCTTCGGACGCTTCGGCCAGCACCACCAGCGTCATGCTGCAGGCACGCAGAACGCCGTCGCCGGTTTCGGGGTGCTCGCCCTGGCTGCTGGAGGCCCAGAGATCGGCAAGCTCGCGCAGAATGCGTTCGGGAGAGAGCACGGCGGCCATTACGGTTTCCTCCAGGTATGGCCCTGGCGCGCGAGCATGGCCTCGGCTTCGGACGGCCCCCACGTGCCCGCGGGATAGTTGGGGAAATTGAACTTGTTTTCGCGCCAGAAATTCTGGATCGGCTCCACCACGGTCCAGCTTGCCTCCACCATATCCTGCCGGGTATACAGCGTGGCATCGCCGATGATCGCGTCGAGCAGGAGCGTTTCGTAGGCCGAAGGCGACCGCTCGCCGAAGCTTGTGCCGTAATTGAAATCCATGGAGACGGGGCGAAGATTCATGCCCGCACCCGGCCGCTTGGAAAGGAATTTCAGCGAGATTCCCTCTTCCGGCTGAATGCGGACGATCAAAAGGTTCGGAGCGCCATCGCCCTCCTGCTCGCCGAAGATGGCGAGCGGCGCGCGGTTGAACTCGATCGCAATTTCGGTGACGCGCTTGGGCAGCCGCTTGCCCGTGCGCACGTAGAACGGTACACCGGCCCATCGCCAGTTCTCGATATGGAACGTCACGGCGGCGTAGGTATCGGTTTGGGAATTCGGATCGACGCCCGCCTCCTGGCGGAAGCCGGGGACGTCTACGCCGCCAATGCGCGCCGGTCCATACTGTCCCGGTACGGCATTGCAACGGATCTCGTCCGGCTTCATCGGCCGGATGGAGCGGAGCAGCTTGGAGCGCTCATCGCGCACAGAGGTGGGTGCGAAACTGGCGCTCGGTTCCATGGCAATTGTGGCCAGCACCTGCAGCAGATGGTTCTGGATCATGTCCGCCAGCGCGCCGGCTTCCTGGTAATAACCGCCGCGGCCCTCCACGCCGATCGATTCCGCCGCCGTAATCTGCACGTGGTTCACGTAGCGGCGATTCCAGAGAGGCTCGAAAATCCCGTTGCCGAAGCGGAATGCCAGGATGTTCTGCACCGTCTCCTTGCCAAGGTAATGATCGATACGATAGACCTCGGATTCCGGAAAGACCTTGTGAAGCTGGTCACTGAGTTCTCGGGAGCTGGCGAGATCGTGGCCGAATGGCTTTTCCACGATCAATCGCCGCCAGCCGTTACCCTGCGCCATGCCGGCTGCGCCGATGCCGAGGGCGGCCGGCGCATACTGGCTCGGTTGCACTGCCAGATAGAAAAGAGCGTTGCCGCCGGTGTGACGCTCGGCCTCTACTTGGGCCAGTTTCTGCGCCAGGCGCTGGTAGGAGCCGGGATCACCGATATCGCCGGGGACATAAAACAGGCCGGCGGCGAATGCCTTCCAGACGCTTGGGTCGAAATCGGTGTCTTCCGAAAATTTCTTTACGGCGTCTTCCATCTGGTCGCGGAAATCGTCATCGGAAAGAGGCCGCCGCGAGACGCCGATGACGGCAAAGCCGGCCGATAGCCGGCGGTCGTAGGCCAGCCGATAAAGCGCCGGCATCAGCTTGCGTTTGGTGAGATCGCCCGTGGCTCCGAAAATGACGGTTGCGCATTCCGGCACGCGGCTCTGAAAACGGAGGGGATCCTGGAAAGGATTGTCCGGAGGCATCGACTCAAAATACCATGGGGGCCGGAGGCCAGGGACCAGTCTGGGGCGGTGTGGGCGCGTTTCGATTTTCGGTGGCGCGGAACTGGATCGCGGTTGCGGCTGCATCGAGCCGGTGCCTTCTCCGCCCCGGTCCCCGGCCCCTGGCCCCCCGGCCCCAATAAAAAATGCGCCGCCGGAAGTCCGGCGGCGCATGTCGGTCGGTGAGAAAACCTGACGGTTCTTCTTAGTAATCCATCTCGGGGCCATGACCGCCCGGACCGGCGGGAGCCGCCTTCTTCTCGGGGATCTCGGCTACCATCGCTTCGGTCGTCAGCATCAGGCTGGCGATCGAGGAGGCGTTCTGGAGCGCGGTGCGGGTCACCTTGGTGGGGTCGATCACGCCGGCCGCAACCAGGTCCTCGTAAGTGTCGGTCATCGCGTTGAACCCGAAGTTCGGGTTGCTGTTCTCGCGAACCTTTTCGACAACGATAGCGCCTTCGGTGCCGGAGTTGACCACGATCTGCCGCACCGGCTCTTCGCAGGCGCGACGGACGATGTCCACACCGATCTGCTCGTCGCCGCCGACCTTGAGGTCGGACACGGCCTTGGAGGCGCGCAGGAGAGCGACGCCGCCGCCGGGAACGATGCCCTCTTCCACCGCAGCGCGGGTGGCATGCAGAGCGTCTTCGACGCGCGCCTTCTTCTCCTTCATTTCGGTTTCGGTCGCGGCGCCGACTTTGATCACCGCCACGCCGCCCGCCAGCTTCGCCAGGCGCTCCTGCAGCTTCTCGCGGTCGTAGTCCGAGGTCGTTTCGTCGATCTGCGCGCGCAGTTGCTTGATGCGCCCTTCGATCGCCTTCTGCGAGCCGTTGCCGTCCACGATGGTCGTGTTGTCCTTATCCACCGTGACGCGCTTGGCGCGGCCCAGGTCTTCCAGGCGCACGCCTTCCAGCTTGATACCGGTCTCTTCCATGATGGCCTTGCCGCCGGTGAGGATGGCAATGTCTTCCAGCATGGCCTTGCGGCGGTCGCCGAAGCCCGGCGCCTTTACCGCACAAGCGTTCAGAGTGCCGCGCAGCTTGTTCACCACCAGGGTGGCCAGCGCTTCGCCTTCCACTTCCTCGGCGATGATCAGCAGTGGCTTGCCGGAGCGGGCGATCTGCTCGAGCAGCGGCAGCAGGTCCTTCATGTTGCTGACCTTTTTCTCGTGGATCAGGATGTACGGATCCTCGAGCACCACTTCCATCCGGTCCGCATCGGTCACGAAGTAGGGCGAGAGATAGCCGCGGTCGAACTGCATACCTTCCACGGTGTCCAGCTCCGTGCTCATGGTCTTCGATTCTTCGACCGTGATCACGCCGTCCTTGCCCACCTTCTTCATCGCGTCGGCGATAATGTTGCCGATCGTCTTGTCGGAGTTGGCGGAAATGGTGCCGACCTGCGCGATCATGTCGCCCGAAACCGGCTTGGAGAGCTTCTTCACTTCATCGATGGCGGTCTCGACGGCCTTCTCGATGCCGCGCTTCAGCGCCATCGGGTTGGCGCCGGCAGCAACCGCCTTCACGCCTTCCCGGAAGATCGACTGTGCCAGGATCGTGGCGGTGGTGGTGCCGTCGCCGGCCACGTCGGAGGTCTTGGAAGCAACCTCGCGCACCATCTGCGCGCCCATGTTCTCCAGCGGATCCTTCAGCTCGATCTCTTTCGCCACCGTAACACCGTCCTTGGTGATGTTCGGGCCGCCGAACTTCTTCTCCAGGACCACGTTGCGGCCCTTGGGGCCGAGCGTTACCTTGACCGCGTCCGCCAGCTGGTTGACGCCGCGCAGAATCGCCTGACGGGAATTTTCCGAATATACAATCTGTTTTGCCATTGTCTTCTAAACTCCTTACGACGCCTTTTTCGCCACCTGGGGCTTGCCTTCCAGAATTCCGAGGACCTCGTCCTCACGCATGATCAGATACTCATCGGCATCGAGCTTAATATCGCTGCCGGAGTATTTGCCGAACAGGATGCGGTCTCCGACCTCGACATCCAGTGGCACGACTTTGCCGTCTTCCAGGCGCTTGCCCTTACCCACCGCAACGACTTCGCCCTCCTGTGGCTTCTCTTTCGCCGAGTCGGGGATATAGAGCCCGCCAACCTTCTGCTCTTGAGTTTCGATTCTCTTGACCACGATCCGGTCGTAGAGCGGACGAATTTTCATGAACTGCAACCTCCACTGACAATTGATTTGAAATTTTTGGGGCTAATAAATCGGACCGCGGCGGCGTTCAAGCGTACCGGGCCCGAAAGAATATTATTAGCACACATCCCGGTAGAGTGACAGAGAATTTGGATAAGCTGATGATTTTATGGGATTTTTTGTACTTGACAATTGGGGGCTAAGATTTGTTTAGGGATGGTCGCTCCTCGAAGATCCCCGCCTCCCGATTCTTATGTACCGCATTCCAAATAAAATACTTACCGTTCATTGCCACGTATACGCCAGGGGCAAGGACCTGAACGAAGGCCAACGCGGTCCCCAGGTTGAACATCCCGTCCGAGCTGCCAAACTGGTATGGAACCATGGCGCCGGTCAGGATCACCGTCCTGCCGGTCAAGGCATGGCCCAGGACGGTCGCCGTCTGCTCCATCGTGTCGGTTCCATGGGTAATGACGATGCGGGAAGAGGGGCTCGCACGGCAGCGGTCGAGGATCAGCTGGCGGTCGGTGTCACCCATCTGCAGGCTGTCGATCATCATGAGGGTTTCAACGGTCACCGGTAGCCGGCAGCGTCCAAGCCGGAGCATGTCGTGGATGTGGGTGCGCTGGAAAAACAGCTCGCCGGTGAGCTCGTTATACTCCTTGTCAAAGGTTCCGCCAGTCACGAAAATCTGGATAGGTTCGGGCATAGGCGTCGGTCGAAGCGCGCAGGTCTCAGCCCTGATGAGGCCGTGTTACTGCGCGCTATTATGATGGTATCCCCATGCGAGGCACGCGCTGGCTCTTGCTGGTGGCCATTGTCGCGATTGTCTCCGGCATTGGTCTGACCTACAGGGCCGAAAAGAAGGCGATCCGCGCGCAGGCGCCAGCCAAACCGGCCAGCCTGCCGGAGGAACTCAATTCCACGGCGGAAAACTGGACCTATTCGGAAACCAACGCCAGCGCCAGCATTGTGGAAATCTCGGCTACGGACGCCCTGGAGGCCAAGGACTCCTCCCGGGTGGATCTCAAGGGCGTGGTGCTCAAGCTCTATAAGAAGCACAGCGGCACCTACGACCTGGTGAAGAGCGCCGCCGCCAGCTATTTCAAGGGGGACCACCGCTTCTACTCGGAAGGCGACGTCGAGATCACGCTCGATGAGCCTGTGGAGGGCGAGCCCAAGCACCAGCTCATCTCCATCAAATCCTCCGGCGTGAATTTCGATACCGATAAAGGGTCGGCCGACACCGACCGCCCCGCCGACTTCACCTTCGAGCACGGCACCGGGCATTCTATCGGCGCCTCCTACGATCCCGAAACGCACGAACTCCACCTCAAGCAGGATGTCGTCCTGAACTGGCTGCCGGAAGGCCCGAACGCCAAGCCGATGAAGATCGAAACCGGCAGCCTCTATTACCACGAAGCGACGGCGGAAATCTGGCTGCACCCTTGGGGCCGTCTGACGCGTGAGAACACCGTGGTGGAAGGCGAGATCGCCACCGTTAAGCTGCAGGACGACGGCACCGGCCACAAGTCGATCCACTCCATCGACGCCACCCACGCGCACGGCACGGACAGCTATCCGCGCCGCAATCTCCAATACGCTGCCGATGGCCTGCACGTCGACTTTGACGAGGACGGCGTAGCGGAGAAGATCGTCGGGGAAGGGAATGCCCGGCTGGTCAACACCTCCGACGCTGCGGAAACCACCATCACCGCCCGGCACGTCGAAATGAACTTCGACGTCAAAGACAAGGAGAGCGTGCTTTCGCAGGTGGCCGCCGCGGGCAACGGCGTGGTCACCGAAAAGCCCTTGCCGGTGAAGGGTCGCGACCTGTCCGAAACCCACATCCTGCGCAGCGACCAGTTGCAGCTCAAGATGGGGCCGGACGGGCGGGAAATCGAAACCGTCGTAACGCAGGGGGCCGGGGCGCTGGAATTCCTGCCCAATCTGCCCGTGCAGCACCATCGCATGCTCACCGGCAACGGCATGGTGATCGCTTACGGGCCGCAGAACCGCATCCAATCGTTCCGCGCTACCCAGGTCCGCACCGAGACCCAGCCCACCGCGGAGGAGAAGAAACGCAATCGCGTCGCTTCCGTCACTACCAGCAGGCAGATGGAAGCCCGCTTCGATCCGAAGACCAGCAAGATGACGTTCATGCAGCAGACCGGCGAGTTCACCTATGACGAGGGCGAGCGCAAAGCGCGGGCGCTCCGGGGCACGCTCGATTCCGACCAGAATATCCTCCTGCTCGACACCAATGCGCGCATGTCGGACGGCTCCGGCTCCACATCCGCCGACCACATCCGCATGGACCAGCGCACCGGCGATTTCACCGCCGAGGGGCACGTCAACTCCAGCCGCCTGCCGGATAAGGACCCGCAGAAGAACTCCCAGATGCTGAACGGCGACGAGCCGATGCACGCGCAGGCGCGCAAGATGGATTCAGCCGACCACAACCGCCGCATGCACTACGAAGGCAACGTGCTTATGTGGCAGGGTGCCAACCGCATCCAGGCGGAGACCATCGATCTCGACCGCGAAAAGCGCACACTGGTGGCCGACGGCCACGTGGTGACCAACCTCTGGGAGGAGCCGAAGGACGATCAGAAAAAGAAAGGCGCCGTGCCGGTAATGACCGTGGTTCATGCCGCGCACCTGGCCTACACCGAGGAAAACCGGCTGGCGGTCTACACCGGGGGAGTGACGCTGGAGCGGCCGAACCTGAAGGAAAAATCCCGCGACATTCACGCCTGGCTGACCCCGGCCCAGCAGGCCGGCACCGGGCCCTCCGCGGGCGCCGCAGAATCGGGTGGCGATTCGCGCCTGGACCGGGCCTTTGCTGATGGCGCCGTGGAAATCCACCAGACGTCGCAGGAGGGCATCACCTACAATTCCACCGCCGAGCACAGCGAATACTACACCGCCGATAACAAGGTGATTCTCACCGGCGGCATGCCCACCATGATCGATAGCCGTGGGAACAAAACCGTCGGGCCCGGCGGTTTGACCTACTACGCTAACGATGATAGGCTGCTGATAAATGGGGCTGACGGCAAGCCCGCCAATAGCCGGCTGATTCGCAAGAAGAAATAATGAGCAAACTCGAGACGCGGGAGATCTCCAAGACGTATCGCGGGCGCCGCGTGGTGGATGATGTTTCGCTGTTCGTGCAGCAGGGCGAAGTGGTGGGCCTGCTGGGGCCGAACGGCGCCGGCAAAACGACTTCCTTTTACATGATCGTCGGGCTCATCAGCCCCGATTCCGGCCGCATCCTGGCCGACGAGCAGGACATTACGGACCTGCCCATGTACCAGCGCGCCCGGCGCGGCATCAGCTACCTGCCGCAGGAGGCTTCCGTCTTCCGCAAGCTCACGGTGGAAGAGAACCTCATGGCCATTCTGGAGACGCTGCCCATGCGCGCGCGCGAGCGCCGCGAAAACATGGACCGCCTCATCGACCAGATGGGCCTCGAAAAGGTCCGGCGCAGCACCGGCTACATGCTCTCGGGCGGCGAGCGCCGAAGGGTGGAAATCGCACGCTCGCTCGTCATCAGCCCCAGCTTCCTCCTGCTCGACGAGCCGTTTTCCGGCATCGATCCTATTCAGGTGCTGGAACTGCAGCGCATTATTTTCGATTTGAAGCGCTCCGGCATCGGGATCCTCATCACAGATCACGCCGTGCGCGAGACGCTGGTGGTGACGGACCGTGCCTACATCATCAATAATGGCCGCATCTTTCGTGCGGGAAGCCCCGAAGCGCTGGAGCGCGACCCCGAGGTGAAGCGCATTTACCTGGGCGAATCGTTTAGTCTGAGAGTGTGAGAAGAACAACTGCTGTTTTGTGTCGTTTCTTAACGGTAGTGGGTTTGAGCGCCGCCGCGGCATCAGCGCAGCCGTTTTCGGCCGGGGTCAAAGTGGGCCTGCCGCTGACGGACTTCGTGAATACGGTTTCCGGCGAATCCAGCACGGTGACGAACCGTTATCTGGTGGGGCCCACTGCGGAATTGCACCTGCCTTTCGGACTGGGAATCGAAGTCGACGCTCTCTACCGCCATTTTAATTACCAGAACGTCATCGGCTCCGGCCTCAACGCGTTAACCAGTTTGAACAGCACCGGGGCCTGGGAATTTCCGCTGCTGCTGAAATATCGCTTCCACGGCGAGCTGGCGCGGCCCTACGTGGATGCGGGCGTCGCGTGGGACACGCTTTCGGGATTGACCACCACGGTGGCGAACAG
The DNA here is from genome assembly GCA_035508655.1 of Bryobacteraceae bacterium. GTDB lineage: Bacteria > Acidobacteriota > Terriglobia > Bryobacterales > Bryobacteraceae > DATGMB01. Next base: position 5,226 of record DATJMP010000244.1, on the reverse strand, counting down.
CGCGTCCAACCTGACCGTGGTGAATCCTTCCGGCGAGCATAACAGCTTCACCACCGGTTTCGTGATGGGCGCCGGCCTCGATATTCACCTCGTCGTGCACATCATGCCCGAGCTTCGCTACACGCGCTGGACCAGCCAGCACTTCAACATCAGCAACGTCGTGAACAGCAACCAGAACCAGGCCGAGTTCATGGTGGGTGTGACGTTCTAGCTGCCGCACTCCGGGGGAAGCGTCCGGTGATAAGCTGAGGTTTGAGGCTGAAGGTTTCAGCCCTGCTCGTGTTCGCGGGTATCGGCTGGTCGCAACCGTTCACCGCGGGCGTGAAGGTCGGGCTTCCCCTGACGGATTTCGTGAATACGGTTTCCGGGCAGTCGAGCGCAGTGACCAACCGCTACCTGGTTGGTCCGACGGCGGAGTTGCATCTGCCGTTCGGGTTGGCAATCGAAGTGGACGCCCTATACCGGCATTTTAAGTTCCAGGACGTCACGAGTAACATTCCCGGGAACCCCGGATACGTCGGTCCGCCCGTTACCTCGGTCTCGTTTCTGAACAAAGCTGGCGCTTGGGAATTTCCCCTGCTGCTGAAATATCGCTTCCATGGCGAGTTGGTGCGGCCGTACGTGGATGCGGGGATGGCATGGGACAGGATCACCGGGGTGACCAGCACGATCAGCGGAGTGGTCCCGAACCCGGAAGCCTTGGTCCAGACGTACAACCCGATCGGCGAGACCCACAGCACCACGACCGGTTTCGTGATGGGCGGCGGCCTCGATATTCACCTCGTCGTGCACATCATGCCCGAGCTTCGCTACACGCGCTGGACCAGCCAGCACTTTAACATCAGCAACGTCGTGAACAGCAACCAGAACCAAGCCGAGTTCATGGTGGGTGTGACGTTCTAGCTGCGCGGCGCAAGCTTTGGGCCTAAAGCTGGAGCGGCTGATCATTGACCAGCGGGTTCAGACATCGTGTCTGAACCGCTTTCATTGTTTTCAAGGAGTTGCAATCGAAATTCAGACATGGATGTCTGAACTTCGAAATGCACGCCCGGCTTCGGCCCGGCGGAAGCGGGGTCCGAGGCCCCGCAGGCCGCCCTACTGGTTCAGCGTGAACGAAACGTCGATTTGCGTTTTGACCGCGACCGGTTCGCCCTCAAGCAGGGTCGGTTCATAAATCCACTGCCTGACCGCATCCAGTGCCGCTGGGACCAGCAGCGGATGCCCGCTGACAACGCTCAAATCGGTGACGTAGCCTTCTTCGTCGATTGTGGCGGAAAGCCTCACCACGCCCTGGATGCCCGCGTTCTTGGCTTCGGGCGGGTACACAGGACGCGGCTGCCGGATGAGTTTGGCGCTTTTCACGCCGTCGCCGACTTTGATGCGGGGCGCCGACGGATCAGTCGGCAGGGTGAAATTGACATGGATGATGGTCTGCACTTCCATCGGCTCGCCATTCAGTAAAGTTGGGTTGTAGACCCATTGCTGGACGGCCGAAAGCGCCGCTTCGACCAGCAGGGGAGGGCCGCTGATGAGCCTTAGATCGCTGACATGGCCTTCCTTGTCGATCACGGCCGAGAGCGTGACTGTGCCCTGGATGTGCACATTCTTTGCTTCGGACGGATACACCGGGTCGACACGGTGGATCAGGTTGTTCTCCTGAACCTCGGCGCTGACGCGGATCCGCGCGGGGACGGCGATCGCCGAGTTAGCTGGCGGCGGTGGCGGCGGTGGCGGTCCGGCCACCAGCCGCGAAAAATCGCTACCACCCTTCTTCAGCTCCAGCGCTTTCCGCACCCACTCACCGGCTTCGGCCGTGTCTCGTTGGTATTCCTCTTTCGTCTCGCGCAGGTCCGCACGCTCGCGCACGATCAGGTTCATGTAGGCCATGGCGTCGCTGTATTTGGGATCGAGCGATAAAGCCTGTTTCAGGTTCCAGATGCCGTCTTCGAGGGCGGACCAGTAGCGCGCGCGGAGCGATGTGCGGATGGCGGCGTCAGGAATGGGACCAGGATCGGCGGCTTTCAGCCCGGCGGCAGCGCGCGCCTTCGCATAGTCTGGATACCACTCCGACCACGCGATCACGCCCAGAGAGTAATAAGCTTGGGCGTTCTGGGGTTCGACGTTCGCCAGTTCTTTATACCAGTTCCGGGCGGCATCCCATCTTTTGGCATTGAAGTTGAGGGTGGCGAGCGAAGATAGGGCAGTTGCGTTGTTGGGCGAGAGTTCGAGGACGGTCTGGAATTCGGCTTCGGCCCGGCTCCAGAGCGCTTCGTTTTCCGGCGAATCTGCCCCGGGGATGTACTGCTGCATGAGCGCGGTGGCCAGGTATAGACGGGCGGTCGGAAACGACGGATCAAGGTCCACCGCCTCCCGGAACTGAGCCGCGGCCTCTGAATACCGGGCGTTCTTGAAGGCCTGCACGCCCCGGTTCAGGGCATCGCGGGCGTCCTGGCCCGCCAGCATGGCAGCTGTCAGGAGCAGCGCAGAGAGAAACCGCATCGGACACCTCCGCTACAAGCCATTAGACACCGCACTCCGGAAAACGTTCCCGGTGGGCTGGGTGAATCCGTGTCCGAACTGATTTACCGCTCGAACCGCAGACACGCCCGGCCGAGATAGATCTCGTCGCCGGGCCGGAGCTTTTCCCCGCGCCGGTCGCCGGCGGGAACGTCGATCGAGCGTCCGTTGCGGAAAACGCGTGTGCCGAATTCGCTGCCGTCGTCACACAGACGGTAGTCGGCGCCGTCGCGCCGGATGTGGGCGTGCTGGCGCGAAACCGTGCTGCTGGCCTCGTCGGCGCCGTCTTCGAAGACCACGTCGTTGCGCCGGGCCACGCGCTGGTCAGCATCCAGCAGTTCGGCCAGGCGGCCAAGATTCATCCGCGGCTTGTCCAGGACGTATTCGCCCTGTTCCGCCTGCCCCTTTGTGACGATCAGCCGGGCGGGCGCAGGAGCCGCCGCTGCGCTCGAGACCGACGGCTGTACCGCCGGGGGCGCCGCACTTGTGGAATCCGCCGCGGGTTCCATCCGGTACTCGATCGCGAATGGGCGCTCGCCGGATTCGTCCGTCCGGATTTCCACGGCGAAGCCGCGCGGCACGTCGCAGCCGGCGGCGCGGAGCGATTCGCTGATGTCCCCGCCGATCCGCTGGCCGAACGCGGCCGCCAGCACGGCCCGCCGTTCGGAATCGGGTGAAATCAAAGTGATCGTGAGGTGCGCATACGGAAAGACGCGCCGGCCACGCGCCACCGTTTCGATTCTGCTTTCGATGTCTTCCAGAATGGCGTGGTGCAGCGTGACGAGATCGTCCGCTTGCGACGCGCCGAAACTGCGCTCAATCCAGCGGCGGAAGCTGCGCTCGATGCTCTTTTCAAAATCCGCAAACAGGCTCATGGATGAATCAGGCCAAGCTTCACGGCGGCATTGACGATTTCCGCCGCGGCTGGCGCGGCGGCCGTACCGCCGTACACTCCATTTTCCACCAGAACCGAGAACGCGATCTTGTGCGCAGCCGGGCCATACGGCGCGAAGCCGATGAACCAGGCGTGCGATGGCGCGTCAGCCAACTCCGCCGTGCCGGTCTTGCCCGCAACCGGAACCGAAGCCGCGGCGCGGGTGCCCGTGCCGGAAGTCACCACCTCGCGCATGAATTTCGCCAGCAGTTGCGCCTGGTCCGCCGCCAGCACCGGTTGTGGAGCCCCCGTGCGGGAGTTCGTCTCATCCGTGATCCAGCGCCCTTCGGGCATCCCGCCTCCGTTGGCCACTGTCGCGGCCACCCGCGCCAGTTGGAACGGCGACGCCACCACCTGCCCCTGCCCGTACGAAGACTGCGGCAGAGATTTCCGCAGTTGCGCCGCCGTGTTCGGTGCGGCGGCCAGGATGCCGAGCAGGTTGGCTGTATCGAACAGCGGTCCGGCTCCCACGTTGTAGGTTCCGAGCTGTGCGAAGTACGCATTGCACGAAACGATGATGCCGCGCTCCATGTCGATGGTTCCGTGGGGCGCATGGTCCTGAATGTCGTCGCGGATCGGCCGGTTCGATCCTTTGATGAAATTGCCCACGCGCCCATCCGGCAGGCGGATGCAGGCGTAGGTTTGGTGGGCGAGCTGGGGATCCTTGCGCAGCGCCGCCATGGCCGTCACGATCTTGAAAGTAGAGCCGGGCGGATACAGGCCGTAGCGAGCACGATCGAGATAGGGATTGGCGGACGTATCGGATTCCGGCTCCGCGGTCCGCGAATCTCCGGTTCCCGCCGAAGCCGATTCGGGCGGCAGCGGCAGGCTGACGGCCGCCAGCAGGTCTCCCGTTGCGGAGTCCATTACGACGGCCGCGCCTTTGTTCTGGTGCGCCGCCTGCAACTGCTTGCGCAGGATTCCGGCCACCTGCACTTCCAGCCGCGCGTCGATCGACATGTGTACATCGCGCGGCCGGTCCAGCACTTTTCTGACTGCCGGGTTCTGTGGATCGTCCCGGTGCCGCACCAGCGGAACCAGCTCGCGGTAATCGTAGCGTAAGACGCGCTCCGGCTGTCCGGTCTTCGGATTCTTCACTTCGGCCAGGGAGGGCCGCTCGTCGAAGCCGCGTAGACGCCGCGCCGAATCCCGCTCCACGAACGCCGTATTCGAGGCCGCCCAGCGCGTCCGCGTACGCAGGTCTCCGAGCAGGTCGAAGAGGAGATTGCCGAACGGGTAGTGGCGGCTCTCGGTCCTGGTGCAGGCGCGGTCGATATCGATGCCAAGCTGCAAGTATTGCGCGCGGTGCTTTTCCAGTTCGTCCCAACTGCTGGTCGCCAGCGGCAGCCCGGTGCGGTCGTAAATCGTGCCCTTGGGGATCTCCTGTATCACGTCCTGGAAACGCGGGTTGTACTGGTAACGGCGATAGCCATCGGCCTGAATCACCAGCGTCCCGTCCGTCATGAACGTCGTGCTGCGCGCTACTTGCACGTAAGCAGCCTTGGCCAAGACGATGGCGCCGCACGCGGCGAAGAGAGTGGCAGCCGCCGCGACGGGGATCCGGAAAGGATGGGCGCGCTCGGTGACCTCGGAGCCGGGCCGGATGTATCCGGCCCCTACCCGTGCATCGCCGTCGGATTCTGTGGGTCGGGTGTCCCCGCCGTCTGATTGTAGGGGCCGGGCATGCCCGGCCCGCTCCGCGCTCTCCGCTCTCCCCGAAATCGCCAGCAGAATCGCGATCACCGCGAAATTCGCCAGCATGGCAGACCGGCCAT
>DATJMP010000243.1:0-13813 GCA_035508655.1 Bryobacteraceae bacterium | reverse complement strand
GTCGATGCCTGGGACTCTGGACGAGGCGCTGGACTGCCTGGAAGACGACCACGCGTTTATGATGCGGGGCGACGTGTTCACGGAAGAGCTGATCGAGACGTTCATCGACTACAAGCGGAAGAACGAAGCGGAGGCGGTACGGCTGCGGCCGCACCCCTACGAATTCGCGCTGTACTACGACATCTAGAACAGCGCAATCCGAACCGCAACCGTTAGGGGGCGGTACTTTTGCCGCTCCCTGCCACCCCGTAGCGCAAGCTTCCAGCTTGGCGTGTATGCCCGCGCCGCGCAACAGATCTTTCGTGTAATCTCCCCTTAGAACGCCCACTTCCACAAGCTTGCGCCCACCGTATACCCCGCGCCGACGGCCGCAAACAGCACGATGTCTCCCTTTTTCAGCTTGCCCTGCTGCACCGCGTCGCGAGTAGCCAGCGGGATTGTCCCCGCCGTTGTATTCCCGTAGCGCTCGATGTTGATCAGCACCTTCTCCAGCGGTATCCCGAGCCGCTCCGCCGTCGCCATGATGATCCGCCGGTTGGCCTGGTGCGGAATCATCACCGCCACGTCGTTAATGGTCAGCCCATTCCGCGCCAGCAGTTCGCGCGACACCTCGTACATCTTCCGCACCGCGTATTTGAACACCTGCGACCCGTCCTGCTTCACATAATGCAGCCGCTGCTCGACGGTCTCGTGCGATGCCGGCATCCGGCTCCCGCCTGCCGGCATTTTCAGATAATCGCCGCCAGACCCGTCCACTTCACCCAGAAAATCGATGAACCCGAAATCCTCGCCGTCCTCCGCCGGTTCCAGCAGCATCGCCCCCGCGCCGTCGCCAAATAGCACGCACGTCGAGCGGTCCGTGTAATCGATAATCCGGCTCATCGTGTCCGCGCCGATGATGAGCACTTTCTTGTGCGTCCCCGCCGCCACCAGGTGCGCCCCGGTAGTCAGCCCATAAACGAAGCTGGAGCACGCCGCGATCAGGTCGAATCCCCACGCGCCCCGCGCTCCCAGCCGGTTTTGCACCAGGCATGCCGTCGAAGGAAAGAACATATCCGGCGTCACCGTGCACACGATGATCGTGTTCAGCTCCGCCGCATCCACACCGCGCTGCGCCAGCGCGCACCGGGCCGCTTCCACCGCCATATCGGACGTGGCCATTTCCGGCCCGGCGATGTGCCGTTCCCGGATCCCCACCCGTTCCATGATCCACTGATCGTTGGTCTCCACCATCCTTTCCAGGTCCTGGTTGGTGAGAAGTTTGGGAGGGGCATAGCAGCCGAGTGCAGTAATTTTAGCCTTGGGCAAAGTTGTTGGCGTCCTTTAACAGTTCAGAGTATCGCATGTGATGTGCGTGCGGCTTTCGGCCGCAGCAGCGTTGGACCCCGGGCCTATGCCAGTTGTCCCAGCGCGCGGCGGGTCTCTTCCGTCCGGCCATGGCCGATGCGCTCGCGCAGGGCAAGCGCGGCAGTCAGGCGCTGGCGGGCCAGCTCGCGCTCGCCCAGCCGAAGATGGGCGAGGCCGCAAAAATGTAGCCCATCCGCCTGCCCCCAGGCATATTGGCAATTCGGGGCTTCGGAGCGGTCGAGGGCGGCGCGGGCATAGGGCAATGCCTGGCGCGGATCTCCGGCTGCGAGCAACGTTTCGGCCAGCGCAAGGCGGAGATCGATGGAATATTTGCCGTAACCGCACGTATCGGCCAGCAGGATGCCGGCCTGAACTTCGGCGATGGATTGTGCCCATGCGATGAGACAGCGGCAGAGTTCGCAGGCGGCATGAAACGAGCGAAGTTGAAGTTCGACGACGCCCGAGCGGCTGGCGAATGCGCGCGCCTCTTCCAGGTGGCGGCCAGCCTTCGCGGGATCGTCCGGAGCCAGCAGTCGGGCCAGCAGGGTGTTGCAGCGGCAGAGATCATCGCCCCAACCATTCTGACCGCAGGTTCCCCAATTGGCCTCGGTCTGGGCGAGCGCTCCAACACGGTCGCTACGCAGGAGTTTCCATTCGGCCTCTCGGATGCCGCGGTGGCTATATAGCGGCGCACCCCCCAATTCGGTGGCGCGCGCGAAATCCGCTTCCGCTGGGGCGGTGTCGCCCAGAGCGAACCGGCTGGTTGCGCGGTACGCGAGGGAGAGCATGACATACCGCCCATCCTCGGCCGCTCGGGCAAGGGAAAGGGTGGTTTCCGAGACCTCCAGCGCCTGCGGGAACCGCCCGGCGAGCAGTTCGATGTCAGCAAGGTTCTGGACATCGGCCGACTCATTCCGGCGGTCGCCAGCGCTAGCGTCAAGGGCGCGGCCATGGCCGCTCGCGCTTCGCGCACGTGCCAGGTCACCCAGGTTCTTCGCGAACAGGCCAAGATCATTGACCAGAGCGGATCGGTCGCGAACCAGCAGAGGTTCGATGCACAAGAAATTGTCGCCAGGGAAAAAGCGCTCCAGGATGCGCAAGCCACGGGCGCTTTCGCCCAACACCCTGCCTAGGTTCTCGTAGTTGCCCAGCCTAAACCAATACAAATCGAAAGCTTCTTGCGTGCGGCCGGCCAGCAGCGTCCGCTCGATCAGTAGTTCATAACGGTCCAGCATCTTGGGATCGCTCGGCGGCGCTGTCGGCTGCGCTTCCAGGCTCGGTGCAAGGCGTGCTCGCACCGATTCGTGAACGGATTCCGGGTCGGTACCGAGCAGGTTGCGGAAGAATTCGCGGAGGAAGGGATGGGCGGAAAAGATGATGCGGCCATCGGTTGGATAGCGGAAGACAAGGCCGAGCGCGCGAAGCCGATCGAGCTGAACCATCAGTTTGTGCTCGGAAAGGCCGACAAGTGCCCCTGCGATCGCACCGCCCGCTTCTGCAATCCAGCACAGCAGCTCGATTTCGATCCCGCGGGGGAACAGGGACAGGCGGGCGATCAGGTCGCGCTCAGCGGCCTGCAGGACTTTGGCGTATTGCCCCAGGATGCGACTAAGGCGGCGGGCCTTGGGATCGTCTACTTCAGCGGCTTCGGCCAACGAGAAATCGGGTGCACGCGAAGGATCGCCGCCGGCAAAATTGCCCAGGTAGGAGCCGAGCACGGCCACGGAAAGCGCGTGATAGACCTCATTAACGGCGAGCGGGGCAATGGCGCTGGCAAGCGTCGCGTCGTCGCCGTGAACGCCCCACGCGCGGAGAACGTCGAGCGCGACGGAAAGATCCAGATCGTCAAGCGAGATCGGGCGGTGGCCTGCGCCGGTGTATTCATCGAGATCGGTAAGGGGGAAGCGGGAAGTGACCAGGGCGCGGGTGTTGCCCGCTCCGCCCGCCAGCGCGCGCAGCAGCCGCTTTAGTTGCGGATCTTCCAGTTCGCCGCGCCGCCGCGTGCCGCCTTCGCTCTGCACGCGTTCCAGGCCGTCCAGCACCAGCAGGTGCGGAGCATCGCCTGAAAGCGCCATCTGCAGCCGCTCCAGCATGCCGCCCGACGGCGCCGTCGCGTCGCCGGTGAAGTACAAATAGGCCGCGCGAAGGAAGGCGTCGGTATGGGGATCCTCGTAAAAGGACCACACGAAAATTCCCGCCCGGCCGGAGAACCGGGCGCGGTACAGCGCTTCGTGAGCCAGGGCGGTCTTGCCCGTGCCGCCCATGGCTACCAGAGAAACAACGCGGTCAGGCGTCACCGGGGATTCCAGCCATGCCACAAGATCGCGCAGATGGGCTACGCGGCCGCGAAAGTGCTGGGCCGGCTGCAGCGCGTGACAGAAGAGCGGGCTCCAGGATCGCGCCACCGAGGCCGGCGCACTGCCGTGGCTCCGGCTCAGATTGGCGAGCGAGATGGCCACCAGCTTAGCCAGGTTCTCGGGATCGGTGAAGGTCTCGCGGGTACAATTCTTGTCCAGCCAGCCTTTGAACTCCTGAAGGCTGCGGATTGCTTCCGCGATCTCTAGCGCCTTCTCGGGCTCGGCCACCAGCCGGTCCTGCTCCTTCGGCTCATTCCAGGGCGCCTTGGGATCAACCAGAAACGCCAGAATCGGCTTTCCAACATCGCGCGCGGCCGCGGCTTCGAGCCAGGTGATGGCACGTTTGCCATCCCCGCCCAACTCTACCGGCGGAACCCAGCCGTAGCGGTGGGCTACGATGCAGACAACTGCGTCGGCTTCCGAAGCCAGCCGGGTGCATTCCGCTACCGGCGCATCGCCGCGGGCGGAGAACGTCTCCATCGCGATCGGCAGGTCTTCCAGTCTCAACACGGCGTCGCGGACCTTATCGCGGCAGACGGTCAAGTCGATTGCCGTGGAGGACAGGAACACACGGAGGACGGGGCGGGTGAGTTGCGGGGCGGGCGCGGCCATCAGGATAGAACATAGCGCCGAACGCCGCGATGTTCGCGGGGTCTCGATTACTCTTCTGTAGTGGGGCGGCTTCCCGCGCAGCTGCGCGAACGCGGCGGCTCGCAGACCGCGCCCCGGAGACGCCTCGCTTCAGGAAAGTTCCTGGAAATCGGCCCGCACCGCGTCTTCCATCTCCCGCGCGGCGCCGTACAGCCAGCCCTCCGGCCGCTTACGCAGATCGGCGTTGAGCACTCGTGCTTTGACGCTGCCCAGGTGAACGTTCGCCGTTTCGAACCCCATGGCGTGCAGTAGCCGCATTTCGTCCCGCTCTTTGGGCAGCGCGGATAGCTCGATGCGCGAACAATCCGGCGCCAGCCGCCGCACGATCCACCGCTTCTCCAAGCGCACAAACGGATCGCGGCACCGCACCGCTGTCTCGAGCATCTTCTGGTAGAGGATGGGCGGGTCGCCGTCCTGCCCCTCCGCCCACACGCATGCCGAAGGCGCCAGCGCCTTAGCCTCCCGCGCCACCGATCCGCCGTGCCAATCCGCGATTCCCACCCACCGTTCGCGCCCCAGGCTGCCCAGACCCGCCACCCGGTGCACCGTGCGCCACTCCATCCGCCGTTCCGGCATCAGCTTGCCGATGGCCTTCAATGGCCCCGCGGGCGGCTGCTCTTTCGGGTTTGGCAGGGCGTGCAGCTTGGCCCAGTAGCCTTCCGGATCGTGCAGACGGTGCACCGCCATCGTGCGCAGGGCAGGGTGGTGCTCGGCCAGCACAAACGGCCGCCCGCCCGCCTCCACTCCGTCCACATATCCCTTCAGCATGGCCTCGATTGCCGCCTTGGCGTCGCAGGCCATTCCGGCCAGCAGGGCGCTGGTTCCCAGGCGGATCAGGTCATTGGTGTACGGCAGCCGCCAGACTTCGTCGAAATCGTTGATGCCCCAGATCAGCCGACCTTCGATGTCGCGCCACGTGCCGAAGTTCTCCACGTGGAGGTCGCCCACGGCCAGCACTTTCGGCGCACGCGCCGCCGCTCCGCATGCGTCCCGCCAGATTTGCGCCCAGCGGTAATAAGTGGCGCGAAGAAAGGGGAACACGCCCGTGCGCATCTGCTGGTGTTTGAACGCCAGGTCTTCCGGGACGATGCGCAGTTGCTCTCCCAGCCACGCCTCGTATTTTCCGGTCGCCTTTTCGAATTTCATTCCGCCACCGCCGGCGTGAGCATCCATTTCAGCACTCCGCCCGGACGCGCGCCGATGCGCTCGCAATCGATGCGCACCAGCGCGGCCTTTTTCATATCGACCTCCAGCGCCGGCGAGTCCAGCAGAAATGCCGCCATCGAGCTCATGTGCGGCTGATGGCCGCACAACAGGACGGCGCTCTCGTCCCTCCGCGCGCGAATCTCGTCCCATGTCGCCACCGGCGATGCCTCCGGCAACAGCGCATCCGTGTGCACGATTTTTCCTTCATAGTTGCAGGCTTCGGCAGCGAGCGCCGCCGTTTCCAGCGCCCGCTGGTAAGGGCTGGAAATGATCAGCGAAGGCCGCACCCTGGCCCGCTTCAGCACGCGCCGCAGCTTCTCTTTTCCTTCCACGGTGAGCGCACGCTCGCCGTCCGCCAGCCCCGGGCGCCCGTCCTCCGCAATGCCGTGCCGCAACAAGTAGAGTTCCATGGATTCTCGCCGTTCTTCTGATTAGGGATCAGCGGTCAGGGATCGGGGTCAGGGGCCGCCGGCCCCATTTCTGCGGTTGCCGCCCGGTGTCCCTCCTGGGAATATCTACCTTCCTCTCAATACCAGCAAGGCCACAGGGACCGAACCGCCCAGACGGAAACGCCTCGCGCCCCTGATCCCTGATACCCGATCCCTGATCCCAGTTTCACGCCTTTGCCCGCGCCACCCGCCGCGAAGGGAAGCGGCGCACTGAAAGCCTGCGGATGTGCCGCTGCAGCTCGCTGAAGATTTTCATGATCGGCTGGTTGGCATCGATCATGGTGAAGCCGTACGGCTGCGCCATCGAGTCCAACGCCTTGATCAGCCGCGCCTGATATTTGACGAAGCTCTCGTACATATCCGGGCCGAAGCGCGCGTCCATTCCGCTTTCCCAGTAATCGAATGCCCCGCGCCCCATCACCACCCGCTGCACCAGATGCTCCACGTCCGCCTTCAGGTAATACACCGCGTGCGGCGCCAGCGCAAACCCGGCCACCTGTTCGATCCACCGCCGGTCCTCACCGCGCGCCACCGCCCGCGCCATGATGGAGAAAATGTAACGGTCGATCAGCACCACGAAGCCCGCGCGCAGCGCTGGAATAATCTCGTTTTCCAGCCGGTCGGCGAAATCGGTGGTGTAGAACAGGGTCATCGTGATCGGCCCGAGCGTGTTGCCCTCTTTGGCCTGCTTGATGCCCTTGCCCGCCAGCGCCGAACGCGCCATGCCGGTGTCCAACACCGCGTGGCCCTCTTGCTCCAGCCACTGGCGCAGCAGCGCAATCTGCGTGCTCCGCCCCACCGCGTCCGGCCCTTCAATCACGATCAGCTTGCCCAGCAGTTCCGAGGTGTCCACGCCAGGAAGCGGTTCGCTGTAGAACTCAAGCGGCTGTGCCGTGACCATTGAACTCTCCTCCCACCGGCGCGCGCAGCACGTCCTTCTCCAGGCTGTCGCCGAGCACGTTGAGCACGATCTCCCGCATCTGCCGCTGCTGCTCCTCGATCGACTGCGTGGCGTCGATCACGTGAAATCCCATCTCGTCCGCCATCGCGTCGTATTCGTCCAGAATGCGTCCCTGGAACAGTCGGAAGCTCTCCTCCACATCGCGCGCCAGCCTTAAGTCCATCCCGGCTTCGTAATATTTCAGCGCGTCGCGCCCGCCCAGGATGCGTCCCAGCGCCACGTCCAGCGGCACCCGGAAATAGAAGGCGATGTTCGGCTCCAGCGCGAAACGGTACAGGTTGCGCACCCATCGCCGGCTCACGCCGCGCGCCACGTCGCGCGCGAACGCGGTGTAGGCATAACGGTCCGCGCAGACAATCGCGCCCGATTTCACCAGCGGCAGGATGTAGCTCTCCATCCGGTCTGCGAAATCCGTGCAATGGATCAGGCTGAACGTGGTGGGCGTGAACATTTCCTTCTTCTTGCCCCGCCGTGTCGCCTGCTTCACCAGCGGCGAGGAATTCCACTCGCTGAACGCTACAGCGTATTCCTGCGACCGCAGCCAGTGGCTGAGAAGTGAAATTTGGGTCGATTTGCCGGAACCGTCGATGCCTTCCACGACAATCAGCTTGCCGCGATGCTTGTTCGGTAAAAGCAGAGGCATGGCTCAGCCGACATTGTACCGTACGAAGCATCGGCGGCAGCTTACAAGCGGGGAGCCGCCGGCGATCGGCTGTTATGACAGCTACCCTTCCACTTCCTCCTGCAACCGGTCGATCGTTTGCGTCCAGCCCACCGTCATGCCGGAAAGCGGTCCCGCCGCATCGCCCGTCACCATGAGCGCGCGCACTTCGAGCCGCATCTCCGTCTTGCCGCCGCGTTCCGTAAACGTCACCGTGTTCAGCATCTCGAACATCGGCTTGCCGTCCCGCATGTGCGCCCAGCTGCTGAAGACCAGCCGTTCCGGTGGAACCACTTCGCGGTATTCTCCTCCCATCGGATACACGTTGCCGTCCGGTCCGCGCATGTGGATTTCGATCGCGCCGCCCGGCCGCGGATCGATGTTGCACACAGGATTGGTGAATCCCTTCGGCCCCCACCACCGCACCAGCCGGTCGCGCTCCGTCCAAGCCTTGAACACGAGCTCGCGCGGCGCATCGACCAAGCGCGTCAGCATCAGCTCGCGCGGCATGGTTTCCAGCAGTTCCTCCAGGCGGTCCATCGTCTCCACAGCTCCGCTCTCCATTCCCGATTGCAAGTGCCCGTCTCGCGCTTCGAAGCTGTTGTGCCGCACCGTCTGCACCATCTTCGTTTTGCCGCCGGCGTCTTCGAACACGATCGTCACGGTGGCCGGATGATCGCGAATGTGTTCCACGTCGAAGATGAACGTGTAGACCAGCCGCTCCGGCGGCGCGACATCCTGGTACACGCCCTTGAACGTCATCGCCGGGCCGCTGCCCTTCGCAAACACGTAGCGCCACGCTCCGCCCGGCCGCACATCCATTTCACACACCGAAAGCGTGATATAGCGCGGTCCCCACCACCGCTTCACGTGCTCCGGCCGCGTGTACATCGCGAACACAAGCTCCCGCGGCGCATCGAACTCACGCGTCAGAATGATCACCGGATCGTCGGCCGGCGCCGAAATATCGAGTTTATTTCTTTCTCTTGCTGCGGTCATGCTTCCCCTCCTTCGTCTGCAATTCGTGTAAATATTCGTCCAGTCTTTCGAAGCTCTCTTCCCAGAACCGCCGGTAGGTGCCGAGCCACTCCGCTGCTTCTTTCAGCGGCCCGGCTTCCAGCCGGCGCGGGCGGTATTGCGCGTCGCGGCCGCGCGCGACCAAACCGGCGCGCTCCAACACCTTCAGGTGCTTCGAAATCGCCGGCATGCTCATGTCGAACGGCTTGGCCAGCTCCGTAACCGGAGCCTCACCCGACGCCAGCCGGGCCAGAATCGCCCTCCGTGTCGGATCTGCCAGCGCCGCGAACGTGTCGCTCAATCGATCGTTCATAATTAACCAGATGGTTACTTAACTATTAGGTTAACTATAAAACGGCACAGGCCCGCTGTCAAGATTTTTGGCTGACAGCTAAATCCCGTACCGTTTCAGCTTGTTGATGAGCCCCTGCCTGCTCAACCCGAGCAGGCGTGCCGCCCGCTGCTGGTTGCCGGCGGTTGTCGCCATCGCTTGCGTGATCATCTGGCACTCCAGCTCTTCCATAGCCTGCTTGAGAGTTTTGGCCTTACCCGCCGGAGCCGCCGCTGGAGCCGCACCCGCCCGCGCCGGCCTTTCCCGCTCCGCATCCGGCATGCCCTCCAGCAGATCTTCCTCCAGGATCAGGCGGCCGCGCGCGCAGGCCGCCATGCGGATCACCTCGTTGCGAAGCTGCCGGATATTGCCCGGCCACGCCGACGCGCTCAGCCGCCGCAGCACGGCCGGCGAAAATTCAAGCCGCGGCCGCCCGCTTTCCCGGCAGTATTCGCGCAGGAAGTGGTTGGCCAGAAGCGGGATCTCCTCACGAATGTCGCGCAGCGCCGGCATGTGGATGTGGATCACCTTGATGCGGTAAAAAAGGTCTTCGCGAAACGAGCCTCTAGTGATTTCCGCGGCCAGGTCGCGGTTGGTCGCGGCCACCAGCCGGACGTCCACCGGAATCGGCGTGCGTCCGCCCACCCGCTCCACCACCCGCTCCTGCAGCACGCGCAGGATCTTCGCCTGGGCGGCTGGGCTCAGGTCGCCGATCTCGTCCAGGAACAGTGTGCCACCGTCCGCCTTCTGAAAATGCCCCATGCGCGGAGTGACGCCCGTGGCCACGCCCTTCTCGATGCCGAACAGCTCGCTTTCCACCAGCGCATCCGGTAGCGCCGCGCAGTTCAGCGCCACGAACGGCTTGCGCGCGCGCGGGCTGGTGTAATGGATGGCCTTGGCTGCCATCTCCTTGCCCGTGCCGCTTTCTCCCGTGATCAGCACGTTGACCGCGCTGTCGCGAATCCGCTCGATCAGCCGTGCCACCTGCTGGATCCTCGGCCCCGTGCCCACGATCCCGTGCGACGCGTACCGGCTCTCCACCTCCCGCCACAGGTCGGCATTCTGCCGCTCCAGCTCATCCTGGCTGCGGCGCAGATCGCCGATCAGTTGCGCCGTCTCGATGGCGTTGGCTGTGTGCCCCGCCAGCGCCTCCAGCGTCTCCTCGTCGCGCGCGGTGAACGATCCCACGCGCTTGTTGAGCGCCTCAAAAACGCCGATGATCTCGCCGCCGTGATTGCGCAGCGCCATGGCCAGCACGCTGCGTGTGCGGTACCCGGTCCGGCCGTCGATCCCGGCGAAGAATCGCCCGTCCTGGTAGGCGTCTTGTACGTTCACCGCTTTGCCCGTGGCCACCGCCTCGCCCGCTACACCCAGCCGCGCGTCGAAGCGGATCTCCTCGCTTCCCAGCGCCACTTTCGACCACAGCTCATTGCGCTCCCGGTCCAGCATGAAGATGCTGGCGCGGTCGCAATCCAGCAGGGTCGTGGCTTCGTACGCGATCAGGTCGAGCAGAGGCCCCAGCTCCCGCTCCGAATTTATTTTCTGGCAGATCGCAAGAATGGCCGACAGCCGTTCATGAAGCCCGGGTTGGGGGACCGAACCCATCGGCGTTACAGTCTATCGCAGGGTGTCGCGCCCTGTCCATGATCTGGACACACCCCCGCTCACCGCCGACACACCCAACCGCTTCGGCCCCGCGCTAACTTACTCAAAACAGGTCCCTCGCGTTTGGCCCCAATTGTGCGAGCACAAGGCGCGGGCCGCTCCCCATCGGAGGTAGATCTGAGCGCACGCGCTTTGGTCTCAAGTGAAGCGGCCCTAACTCTACAGAGTCACCAAACACCTGCGTTTTTTCATGGTCCATTTCTTTGGCACGTTCCCCGGGTAGTGTACGATGGACAAACGGCGTCCCGGGTCGCCTAAGATCGGACGCTTGAGAAGCAAGCAAAATGATGAATAAGTTTGTGAAAGCGCCGTTGCTTTTCACCCTGGCGTCGGTGGCCGCCTGGGCTCAGGTCAATATCGGTGAGCAGAAGCCCGAAGAAGGCCTGCCCTTCAAGATGACCACCGTGGCCGAATTCGAACTGCCCTGGCGGCTGGCCTTCCTGCCCGATGGCCGCATGCTGATCACCGAAAAGGTCGGGCCCCTCTGGCTGGTTTCCCAGCAGGGACAGAAGATCCCGGTGGGCGGTACACCGCCCGTCTATTGGCAGCAGCAGAACGGCATGCTGGGCGTCTACCTCTCGCCGCACTACGCCACCGACCACAGCATTTATCTCACCTATGCCGAGCCGGGTGACTACGGTGGGGGACTCGCGCTGGCCCGCGCCACGCTGAACGTCACCGCCACCTCGGCCCGGCTGAGAAATTTCGAGGTGTTGTGGCACCAGATGCCCAAGGGCAAAGGCGGGCAGGAGGGTGCGGCGATCGCGTTCTCGCCTGATGGCCAGTACCTGTTCCTGTCGGTGGGCGACCGCCAGCGCTTCACGCCGGCGCAGGATCCCAACCAGCCCGAAGGCAAGATCCTCCGGCTGACGCTGGACGGCAAGCCCGCTCCCGGCAATCCCTGGGAGGGCAAAACCGGCGCCGCCACGATTCCCCTGATCGATCCGCCGGCCGACACCGAAGCGGCCAAGAACGCGAAGGTGGTCAGCACTTATACCTTCCCCGGCCCCAACATTACGCCCGCCGAAACCTGGAGCACCGGCCACCGCACGCCCTACGGCCTGGCATTTTCGCCGGCTGGGGAATTATGGGAGGTGGAGCATGGCCCGATGGGCGGCGACGAGTTGAACCTGATTGAGAAGGGCAAAAATTATGGCTGGCCGCTGGTCTCCTACGGCAAGAACTATAACGGCGTGCCGATTCCCAATCCCGACACGCGGCCCGACCTGGCGAAGCCGGTGCTCTACTGGGTGCCGGTGATCGCGCCGGGCAACCTGATGTTCTACACCGGAACCAAGACCTTCCCGCAGTGGAATGGCAACGGCTTCGTCAGCGGGATGTCGACGATGTCGCTGAGCCGCATCATCTTCGACGGCCACGGCGGTGCCAAAAGCGCCGAACGGTGGGAAGTGGGCCACCGCATCCGCGATGTGGAAGAGGGCCCCGACGGCTCGTTGTGGATGCTGGAAGACGCCAATCCCGGCGCCCTGTTCCACGTGACACCCAAGTAACCCTGTCACACGCAGTGGGTAGGAAGCAAAAGGGCCGGAACGATCCGGCCCTTTTTGTTTTGTCCGTTGCCGATTGTGCCAGCCACGTTTCAGAAACGCGAGATGTCGCTGGTGCAGTTCGGCTGGAGCCAGGGGTAGCGAGCATGGACGTAGTCCAACCACTCAGCCATTCCAGGTACATCCTGGGCCGAGAGGCGCCCAAAAAGTTCTTCCGTGCTTACACTGACGAATCGGTCATCCGGCCTCACGAGTCTTTTCCAGATGCCCAAAGCTGTATCGTCCAGGGTCTCAAGCTCTCGCGATGTTACGTCCCGGAAATCCGCGTTACACGCCGGTGAGACATGCAGAACGCTTACGATATCCGCGCCCTTTTCCCGTGCGCGCTCCATTTCATGCGCCAGGAACTGCTGCCGCATAAATTGATAGAACGGTTCGTAGAACAACGATTCAAAACTACGCAGCAGGTCCGTATGGAGCGGACAATCCTCGCGGCGGAAGAGCTGTTCGTAAATCAGGGTCCGATCTGTGCCGCTCTTGGCAACCTTCAGCGGCACCCCGCTATATGACTCGGTGTACTTCCACTCGATCAGCACGATCTGCTGCTTTCCATCTACCCGCTTGAACATGACGGCCGCGTCTGCGCTTGTGCAATTTGCTCCTCGAACCCGTCGACTGTTGCGTGGAACCCGCTCGCCTAGATAGTTTTCACAGCCGATCCACTCGAAAGCGACGTATTGGCCGTCTTCGATCGGCAGGGCCTGATCGATCGAGGGGAAGACCGCCCGTAGTACAGCTGCTAACGCATCCGGCCGATTCGCAAACGGAAAAAGGAAATTCACGCAGCAGACCTGAGAACTACAGAGATGATTGCTTGGATTGCCGTTGCGTCCATCATGCCACTGAATGCCGTTGTCCTGAAAGTATGTTCGCGCTGCTTCCCGGATACTCGGGACGAGATTTTCTTCAGCGAATTCGACAGGCAGACAGAAGCTCCGTTCCCTGCCTCGGTAAATGCCGTTAGCTCGAGCCGCTTCGGAGAAGTACGACGAACTCGCCCTGAATTTCGCCTGTTGGACCTTCTCTCTCTCCAGAAAACTTCCCATCGGTGCCTCCACATGGACCAGCGGGAACGCTGTCCTTTCGTGGAGGGACCGTTTGCGACGCCTCCTTTCTAACTTTACCGTACGGGGCTCTACTGTGCCCGGCCTACGACTGCAGATCTTTACCCACGGAAAGAGTCGCCCCGACGGAGCCCTTCCTCCCCACCGCTATTCGCGTGCCTGGGAGAAGCCTACGTTCCAATAGCGAAATCCACGAAACGCACGTATCTTGGCGTGCGCCCCGATTAGCAACTCTTCCCCCGCTGCTACACTCGCTTCATGCGCATCCATCATTTCCATGTGCGAAATCGTTGGACCGGGAACCTCGGCGCGGGAACGCAGACCTACACCTCTTATAGCCGTGATCACGAGATCTCTGGCGAATCCAAAGCCGCCGTCATCCCCGGTTCCTCCGATCCCGCCTTTCGCGGCGATTCCACCCACTACAGTCCGGAGGAACTCCTGGTCGCGTCTCTCTCTACCTGTCACATGCTCTGGATGCTGCACCTGTGCGCCGCCGCCGGCATCGTGGTCACGGAATATTCCGATCAGGCTTC
>DATJMP010000242.1:0-7722 GCA_035508655.1 Bryobacteraceae bacterium | reverse complement strand
ACTCCGCATTGTACGCCAGATTCTAGTGTTTATGCCCTTCGGCCGTGGGCCCCGTAGCGCCGGCTTTTAGCCGGCCATGCCGGCATTCCTGCCGGCATACCCGTAGGCGTTACGGATTCCCCCCAATAACGAAAACGTCCTCGAGAGGACCGCACGCGCACCCTCATCCAGCCGAGTGCGCCTCTTCGCCCTGACCCCTGACCCCTGATCCCTGATCCCCGTCCTACAGCAGCGACTGCACGTATTGATTGATCGCCGGGTCGTTCCAGTCCGCTCCCTCGGCGAGTTTTTTGACTACCTTGCCGTGCGCATCGATGAAGTACGTCTCCGGGTACATAAACGTCCCGTAGTTCTCGTGGATCTTCGAATCCCGCACCGTCTCGAACGCCGGGTGGAAATGCTGCACGAAATTGCGGTACGCCTTCGCGTCCTTGTCCACGCTTACCGCCAGCACCACCACGCCTTTGTCCTTCCACGCTCCCGCAAACTGGCTCAGCGACGGCGTCTCTTCCACGCACGGCGGGCACCAGCTCGCCCAGAAATTCAGCACCAGCAGTTTGCCGCCGAAATTCGGAACCGATACGTCGCGCCCGCTGTCCGTCCGGATCGTGAAATCCGGAGCCGAATCTCCCGCTACCACCACGTTCTGGTGAATCGCCGCATAGATAAAATAAACCAGCGCGATCGACAACAGCCCGATCCCCGCGCGCAACAGCCGGTCCGTAGACGCCTTCTGCATGTCCCCATTGTATCTCCCGCCCATCCCGTCCCCTCTCCTCATCCCGCCTAATACCGAACCCATCCCCACCCCTGTAGGGGCCCGGGAATTAGGGATCGGGGATCAGGGATTGGGGATCGGTTCGATGAAGATCGCTCTGTCGAGCCGCGTCCACGCGGTCCTCAGGAAGCCCGCAGGACCGCGCTAACCCACCTCCCGGCGAGCGAGGCGAGCCGCGCAAATGACTCCGTCGCCCCAATCCCTGACCCCTGATCCCTGACCCCTGGTTCTCGGCCCCCGCAAACCTCGCTATCATTGAGATAGGCCTCTCGGCCCCAAGCGCCTCCATGTTCATCACCCGCAAAGTAGAATTCTCCGCTTCCCACGTCTGCCGCAATCCCTCTCTCTCCGACGCCGATAACCTCCGCCTGTTCGGCCCGGCCGCCAACCCCCACGGCCACGGCCACAACTACACCCTCGAAGTCACTCTCTCCGGCGACCCCGACCCCGTCACCGGCATGGTTCTCGACCTCAAAGAACTAAAGGAAATCCTCAACCGCGAAGTCGTCGATATCTACGACCATCGCTTCCTCAACTACGAAGTCCCGCCTTTCGACCGTCTTATCCCCACCGTCGAAAACATGGCTCAGGATATCTGGCGCCGCCTCGCCCCCAAGCTGACCGGCGCCACCCGCCGCCTCCACTCCGTGCGCCTCTACGAGACTCCCGACCTCTACGTCGATTACATCGGAGACGAACCGTGTTCCGCCTGACCCGCCGTTACGCCTTCGCCGCCTCCCACCGTCTGCACGCCCCCTCCCTGAGCGACGAAGACAATCGCCGCCTCTACGGCAAGTGCAACAATCCCTATGGTCACGGCCACAATTACGTGCTCGAGGTCAGCGTCCGCGGCCCGCTCGATGCTCACGGCCGCGCCGCCGATACCACCCTCCTCGACCGGCTCGTCTCCGAGCAGGTCCTCGCCGCCTTCGACCACCGCAATCTCAACCTCGAAGCCCCAGCCTTCCATTCCCAGGTCCCCACTTCGGAAAACCTCGCGCGCGAAATCTGCCGCCGCCTCAAGCGCCGCTGGAGCGCCGTCTTCGCCGGCCCCTGGCCGGCGCTGGAAAAGATACGAATCGCGGAAACCCCGCGCAACATCTTTGAAATCAGGACCGATGAAATCGAATAGAGCAGCCGTCAAGGTGATGCGTCCGAATCAAACTTCTTCCGATGCCGGCTCGGCCGTCGTTGCCGATGGAGCGTCCTCGCCGGCGCGACCCGCCCGCGTCGCGTCCCCCGCCGTCCGCGCCATCGCCCCTCACATCGAATCCATCCTCGCCGCCGTCGGCGAAGATCCCAAGCGCCAGGGCCTCCTCAGCACGCCCGATCGCGTCGCCCGCGCTCTCGAATTCCTGACCTCCGGCTACCGCACCGATATCCGCAAGCTCCTCAACAACGCCTTCTACGAGGTCAAGTACGACGAGATGGTTCTCGTCAAGGACATCGAGTTCTTCAGCCTCTGCGAGCACCATATGCTGCCCTTCTTCGGCAAGGTCCACGTCGCCTATCTGCCCAAGAAGCGCGTCATCGGCCTCAGCAAAATCCCCCGCATCGTCGATGCCTTCGCGCGCCGCCTGCAAATCCAGGAGCGCCTTACCCAGGAAATCGCCCAGACCATCCAGGACGCGCTCGATCCCGTCGGCGTCGGCGTCATCTGCGAGGCCCGCCATTTCTGCATGATGATGCGCGGCGTCGAAAAGCAGCACTCCGGCGCCCTCACCAGCGCCATGCTCGGCGCCTTCCGCGACCGCAAAGAAACCCGCGACGAATTCCTCGCCCTCGTCAACCACAGATCCAACGGCACCTAAGCCCACCCGCGGCGCAGGCGCGAAGCGCCCGCCGCGACCCGCGCAGCCGCGAAGCGGCGTTTGCCAATCCCCAATCCCCAATCCCTGCCCCGCTCGCCGAACTCCGCTCTCCCAACGTGGCACCCTCCTCGGCCCCGGCCCTACCATCCACGATAAAGTGGTGCTAATATCTGAATCGGAGGTCATCGGTTCCATGTTCCAGAAGATTCTTGCCGCGTTCGCAATTCTCGCTCTGTCTGCCGCGTTTGCAGGCACGGTCCCGGTTCCCGGCGGTGGGTCCTATACCATCACCCTCTCTCAGCCCTCGGTGGTGAGTGGAACTCAGTTGAAGGCGGGCGATTACCGCCTGAAAGTCATGCCCGACAAAATCACCATCGGCACGGGGAAAAATGTGGTTGAGGTGAAAGCGAAAGTTGAGACCGGTGAGCAGAAGTTCTCGGCTACGGCCATTCGCTACGCCGAAAATGGCGGCCAGCCTGTCGTCACCGAAATCCGCCTGGGCGGTACGAAAACCAAGCTGATCCTTCAGTAGAGAATCGTGGAGCAGGTTGGCAGCCCGCCTCGGCTGCCAACCTCGGCTCCATCCGCTGCTACGCCGCCATCAGGTTCCGTACCGCGTGGCGCAGGTCCGCGGGCCGGAACGGCTTCTGCAGGAGCGTGTAATCCCCATCCGGCTGAGTAAACGGATATGCGTATCCGCTAATCAGCAATACCGGCACTTCCGGATACAGTTCCCGTACCTTTTCCGCCAGTGCCAATCCGTCCATGCGTGGCATCTTGATGTCCGTCACCATCAAAGCCATATGGCATCCCAGTTCCCGTGCCCGGGCGAAACCCTCCACTCCGTCCTTGGCCTCTATCACTGCAAAACCATCCCGATCCAGGATCGTCCTGACGTATTCCCGTACCGGCAACTCATCTTCAACAAGCAGGACCGTCTTGACCGTCTCGTCCATCAGGTACTCTACTTTAGCAGAAGAAGGCACCCAATAGTTCTAGTATTACTGGGTTGAATAATGAGAAATTGTACGTGATTACACGTACCGAAGTTCTATCCTCTCTCCACGCTACAATGCCCGCATGGCCCTCCCATTGCCGCGTCCTGCCTCCCGCCGCCCGCTCGAGTGCCTGGTCGCCGGCGATGTCAATATGGACCTCCTGGTCGAAGGCGGCCTCCCCCTCGAACCCGGCAAGGAAAAACTCGCCACGGACATGCACCTTACCCTCGGCGGTTCCAGCGGTATCGCCGCTCACAACATGGCCCGCCTCGGCCTCCGCACCGCCTTCGCCGGCGTCATCGGCAACGATTCCCTCGGCCGCGCCATCGAGGAATGGCTCCGCGCCGCCGGCGTCGACCTCCGCGCCCTCCGCCGCCATCCCCGCCGCCGTACGGGCATGACCATCTGGCACGGCCGCGGCCCCGACCGCGCCGGCCTCACCTACACCGGCACCATCGACCTTCTTTCCGCCCGCGACCTCCCCGATTCCCTCCTCGCCCGCGCCCGCCACCTCCACGTCGGCGCCTACTTCCTGCAGAAGCGCCTCCATCCCGGCGCCCCCGCCCTTTTCCGCCGCGCCCGCACCCTCGGCCTCACCACCTCCCTCGATTGCAACTTCGATCCCGAAGAAAAATGGGATTCCGGCATCCGCCGCGTCCTCGCCCACACCGACGTCTTTTTCCCCAACGAAGACGAAGCCGCCCGCCTCACCGGCTGTCCCACCCCGCAATCCGCCGCCCGCGCCCTCGCCGCGCTCTGCCGCGTCGCGGTCGTCAAGATGGGAGCCGAAGGCGCCTGGGTCGTTTCCGCCGGCGAGGAGTTCCACTCCCCCGCCGTCAGGACCCGCGTCGTCGATACCACCGGCGCCGGCGACACCTTCGCCGCCGGTTTTCTCCTCGGCTTTATCCGCGGCGCCACCCTCCGCGCCTGCGCCCAAAGTGGCGCCCGCGCCGCCGCCCGCAGCGTCACCGCCATCGGCGGCACCACCGCCTTCCTCCCCCGCCGCTAAGAACGCCACAACCGCCGTAGGACAGCCCTTCTGCGCTGTCGCGCCGGGCTTGTGCCCGGCACATCGGGCAAAGCCCGCCGCCATCCGCCCCGATTAATTAACTTTCGATAGCACCCAATGGGTCCACTACCGCCAGCATTCCATTTCGGACCTCCCGGTATGTTTAATCGGATGTGGCGGCAAATCGAACGGGCGTCCCAACCGCCTTGGTGGCGGTTCTGGTTGTTCTCTCCACCCCGCTCTTCGCAGCGGAACCCCTGGAGATCGTGTCTCCGGCCAACGGTACCGTGTTTCGTCCGGGCGAAACCGTTACCATCGCGGTCCGTGCCGCCAGAAGGTACGCAGAGGTCGAACTCATTCCGGCCACTCCGTTGAATGGTTTCCAGGCACTCTCGGCCGAACCCTATTCCTTCTCCTTCCCGCTTCCGGGCGACCTGAGTGCAGGCATCTATACCTTCACCGTTATTGGCAGTCCCGGGTCGCCCGGCTCGGTCGGTTTCGATGCTTCCGATCCCGTGGAGATTGATGTCGAGCCGATCTGGCCCGCTTCGGCCGACGGTTCCCGGCTGGTTTACGACTCGCCCGGCGTAACGGTGGATACCTTCGGCATCCCGCTGCGTCACCGCTCCGCCATCGCTTATCCGCCCGAAGCGCTCGCGCGCGGCATCGGCGGTACGGTGGTCCTCGAAATCACGCCGGATTGGGAAGGCAAGCCGGACGGCGTCAATGTCCTATCCGGTCCGCCGGAACTGGCAAAGTACGTGATCCGTGCCGTATCGATCTGGCACTACGCCGAAGGCGTCGGCAAGACCAAGCCGCGCCGTGTCAGCATCACCTTCGACCCCGCCCAGGCCGCCAGCCAGGCGTTGTCGGGTCGCCGCCCCTACCCGCCGCTCGTCGACACCCTACCTTATGCATTCTGGGTATCGCTCAGCAGCCGCTCCATCAGGTTCCGGTTAAAGAAACTCGCGGTTCTGGGCATTTCCGAAGACGAAAAAGGAGAGTTAGACACCTTCCTCACAACCGCCGGGATCCGCGAGGGCGAGGAAATCAATTTCGATCAGTTGTACCGGCTCCACGTGATTGCCGGCTATCGCGATCACGACTTGCGCTCCTATCTGCTCCGCGAGGCCAACCAGATCTCGGCGATCATCGCACCCGTGGGCTTCATAGCGGGGGACTTGGGCGATGAGGCGCCGCTTCGGACCGAGCGTCTCCCACCCGGAGTGGTCCCCGGGCGCATCACGGTGTCCGCTGCGGAACAGGCTCGCCGGCTCGTCTCCAAGGTGGAGCCCGAGTACCCGTCGCCGGCCAAAGCAAATCACATTCAGGGTGTGGTCCTGGTGCGAATGGTGATCGGCGCGGATGGCCGCGTGCGGAACGTCGAAAGCAGAGGCCACCCCCTCCTGTGCAGTGCGGCGGAAGAAGCCGTGAAGCAATGGATCTATTCGCCGGCGGTGGTGAACGGCCATGCCGTCGAAGTCTTCACCGAAGCCGAGCTGGAATTCTACTTGAATCAGTGATCAGGTACCGGTGTTCTGTATGCGCCTATGCGCCCGCTGAGACGCCAGGGTTGTGGAACATAACCCACTTCAGGGCCGCGACGGCTATTTCCCTTTCTCAACCGGGACTTCAAGCCTTCGGCGATCTTCTCGTAATTCAGCTAGGGCGCTGAGGAGGCCGCCCCCTACAAGAGGGTGGCGAAAGTTGATGAAACGCCAGCGCCTGTCCTCCTGGGCCAATTCCTCGATCACGTCTGGTTTGCCTGTCTTCTCCGCCGTGTCGGTCGGCGACGCACGCCAAACCTCAACCGAGCATCTGCCGCTACTCCACTTGGCTTCCCGCGCTTCGTAATGGTCGGCCGGGTCCTGGCTGCCGACAAATGGGTCCCAGTCGATCCCGACGAGGTCTCCCTTGGCCTGCGCCTGTGCGCTCTTGCGTGAAAGGGACGTACCAATCGTAGAAGGACTGAGCGAATAATCGACACGAGGCGCTCCCGTCCGCGCCGCTCGGGACCCGAGCGTTCCTACAGCCTGGGGCTGTCACGAGAATCGATACGCAGCAGGATCTTCGAAAAGCTGCTCATCGGCCCAAATTGTAGCGTGAATCGTGCCGATTCCGACGCCGACTCCCGCGCTCCGGCTGGGA
Source organism: Bryobacteraceae bacterium (assembly GCA_035508655.1). GTDB lineage: Bacteria > Acidobacteriota > Terriglobia > Bryobacterales > Bryobacteraceae > DATGMB01. Next base: position 978 of record DATJMP010000242.1, on the reverse strand, counting down.
AACGTTAGAACTCTATCGGAAGTGACGCGGCGCAGATATTCCGTCCAACGCCTTGAGTCCGACCGCCGCGTCAGTTTCGTTAGACCGCGCCTCATTCCATTTGAGACGTTCGCCCCCAGCCCGCAGGGCGACAGATCATAGCCCACGGCGCAAGCCGTTGGGACTGGTCGACCGGTCCCGTTAGCCCCTTCAGGGGCGTAAGCGTTTCATGTCCAGCAATCCTCCGCCGCAACCTCCATGCCGTGCTTGCGAAGCAGCGACATAAATTCATTCTTAAAAGAGATCCTGCGGTGGTGTTGCTGCTGCGCGGCGATGTAAGCCTTGACGTCCTCCTGCCGGGAGACGCTTACCGTGAATGCGCCGTATCCGGCCTGCCACGCAAAACTTTTCCGTCCTGGAAATTGCTCGTGCACCCACCGCGAGGAGTTGGTTTTAAGCACGCGAAGCAGTTCCGCCACGGAAGTCGCCGCCGGAAGCGACAGCAGGAGGTGCACGTGATCGGCCGGCCCGTTGATGATCAGCGGGGCGGCCTTCATCTCCCGGACGATCCCACCCATGTAAGGGAATAGCCGCTCGGAAAATTCCGGGGAGAGACTCGGCGCACGGTCTTTCGTGGAGAAGACCACATGAACGAGCAGACTTGTGAACGTGTGCGGCACGGTTCTAACGCCCCATTCGGGGCTTCTGAAGAGGCTACAATCCCAACGGCTTGCGCCGTGGGCTAGCCTCTGACGCCCTCCGGGCTGAATAGCGAAGACTTAGTTTCGCATGAATCGCGGCGATGAAACGTCAGCGTTTAGAAACGGGTTCACCGCCCGCTGCCTGAAGCGCGCCCTGGACCTTATCTCCTCACCTTCTCCACCGCCCGGTCCGGCTCCCGCATCGAGTTATCTACCACCAGCGACTGCACCCGCTTCCAATCCGTCCCGCTCCAGGATGTCCGGTTGCCCTACCGCCCACAGCGCCCCGTTCACCCGC
>DATJMP010000241.1:0-12888 GCA_035508655.1 Bryobacteraceae bacterium | reverse complement strand
CATGTCGCCCGCTTCCTTTTAATCGCGGCTCCACAACGGGTTTTTGAGCCGCGACCGGAGGCAGCGGGTATACGCTGATTTATGCAAGTTGGTAGTAGCCGAGATGCTTTGTGCCTTTGGGGTGTTGTATTGACACGTTCTCAGCAGGCGTGATATACATCCTGAAACTTCACTGGAGCGGGGCGGATGAGACGGGCTTTGAAAGCAATGATGGTGATTTGTCTGCTCCTGATCGCCAGCGGAAACGCGCGGGCAAAGGATGAGGGCCAGATCGTTGGTATGGCAACGGATCCCACCGGTGCAGTGATCTCGAACGTCACCGTAACGGCAGCAGAGCCGCAAACGAGTTTCACCCGGACCGCTGTTACCAATGCCAGCGGGGATTCAAAACCAGTGATCCAACACAGAAAGGGCGACTTATGACTGACCGGAACAAGGTGATCGACGAGTTCTTCGGCGATGCATCCACTCCCATCGAATGGAAAGATGCCGAGGACAAGAAGCTCCATTACTGGTTTGACGATCTCCACTGCCCGAATCCGATCTCACCGATGTGGTTCGACGTGGGCGGTTGGTGGCTGACCTGCGGCTACATGTTCCGCCGGTTTGGCGTCCCATTCGGCAAGGACTGGGTAGCCAACACGATCAAGGGCTATGTGATGAGCGCGGTGGTTCCGCGCGACGAAAAGGAAGAAAGGGAACTGGCCGCCTATTACAACATGGTGATGCCAGTCTACGCGGATAGATTTTTGAGCTGGTGGAAGGAACGGTATCTTCCGGAAATCCTCCGAAACTTTCAATTTCTCGACTCCTTCGATATGCAGAAGGCGTCCCTGCCGGAACTGATGATTCTGCTGGAGGACGCCCTGGATATTCAAGAGCGGCATTTCCGGCTGCATTGGATCTTGAATCTCGCGCAGTTCCAGAGTTCGCTCACCTTCGAACAACTTTTCAAGGAGATGATTGGCGAAAACGGGGAACTGATCGGTCGCATCCTGGTGTCCGATGAGGATCGCAACTGGGATTCGGTGCGCGAGTTATGGAAGATGAAGGAATCCATCAAGAACAATCCCGTATTGCGGAAGGTGTTCGAAAGCAGCGGTGCGGCTGAAATCATGGACGCGCTGCCGAAGACTCCGGAAGGACGGAAGCTCGAAGCCGAAATCGACGCGTATAAGGTCGAATACGGAAACCGTTCGATGTACACCCACGAGTACACGTCGACGACGTGGCGCGAAAACCCGACGCCGATCATCGAGGCCTTGCGTGGCTACATCTCCACCGATTATGACTTCGAGTCAGATGTACAGAAGCTGCGCGAAGGCCGCGCGGCGGCGATTGAGGAGATGTGGAAGCTGTTTCCGCCTTCGCGTTCGCAGGCCGACCGCGATCGACTGGCCCAGGCGCTCGACCTGGCGCTGAAAATGACGCCGCTGACGCCGGACCACCACTTTTACATGGATCAGGGCACCTATGCCCGCGTTCGCATGGTGTTTATCGCCATCGGCAAGGAACTCGTGCGACAGGGCGTGCTCGACGCTCCGGATGATGTTCTATTCCTGCGATATCATGAACTGCGCGTGCTGAGTGCCAACTTTTGTGCCTATGACGCGAGGACTCTGGTTCAGCAGCGCCGGGCCGAGCGCGATGCCGCAACGGAACGGCAGCCGCCTCTGTGGGCCGGCACGATTACGCACTGGTCGTTGTATGAGGAGCCGTACAAGGCGGGGTTGTGGGGATGGCCCGACGTCTACCTGCGCGAGAAAGAGCGCGCCCGGCAGCCGGTCGGCACATTGAAAGGTTTGGGTGCGTCGGCGGGAACCGTCGAGGGGATTGCCCGTCTGGTAGAATCGTCCGCGCAATTTGACCAGGTGCAGAAGGGCGAAATTCTGGTTTGCAAAATGACCAACCCGGCGTGGGTGTTTCTGTTCACCAAGATCGCCGGGCTAGTCACCGATGCCGGCGGTGTGCTGTCCCACCCGGCGGTGGTATCGCGCGAGTTTGGAATTCCCGCGGTGGTCGGCACGCGATTGGCCACGCAGGCCATCAAGTCCGGCCAGCGAGTGCGCATCGATGGCGGCGCAGGCACGGTGGCGATTCTGGGTTAAAGGAACAGAGCAGAGACGGGTATGGAACAGAGATTACTGGGTAAGAGCGGTCTCAGCGTTTCCGTTTTCGCATTCGGCACAATGACGGTCGGAGGAAAAGACCGCTTCCAGAACATGGGTACGCTCGGTGTTCCCGAAGTCGATCGCATGGTCGGTATTTGCCAGGATGCCGGTGTGACCCTCATCGATACCGCGGACCTCTATTCGTTTGGGGCTGCCGAGGAAGTGCTGGGTGAAGTGCTGCATGGCCGCCGCGAAGATTTTGTGATCTCTACCAAGGCGTTCATGCGGATGGGCCCTGGGCCACACGACATGGGGCTTTCCCGCAAGCATCTGATGCAGGCCTGTGAAGCGAGCTTACGCCGGCTCCGCACGGACTATGTGGATCTGTATCTTGCGCACGATCCCGACCTGCTGGTTCCGATGGAGGAAACGATGCGGGCCTATGACGACCTGGTGCGCCAGGGGAAGGTCCGCTACACCGGATGCTCCAACTTTTCCGCCTGGCATGTGATGAAAGCGATCGGGATTTCGGAACGGTGGGGCCTCTCGCGCTACATCTGCCAGCAAGTCAACTATTCGCTACTGGCGCGCGAGGTCGAGCACGACATCGTCCCCATGGGACTCGATCAGGGTGTCGGCATTATGGCTTGGAGCCCGCTGCATTACGGAATGCTTACCGGGAAATTCCGCCGGGGCGCCCGGCCTCAGGAGACGCGGCTCAACAAGCTCAATGCGCCGGGAGGCCAAGTCGACGAAGAGAAACTGTACCGTGTCGTCGACGTTCTCGCCGCGGTAGCGGACCAGCGGGGCGTCACGCCCGCGCAGGTGGCCCTGAACTGGGTTCTGTCGAAGCCGCGCGTGGACACCGTGCTGATCGGGGCGCGCAACGAGCAACAGCTTCGCGACAACCTGGCGGCAGCCTCATGGCGGCTGACCGCGGAGGAGGTAGCCAGACTCGACGAAGTGAGCTCCATCCGCACACCCTATCCGAACTGGCATCAGGAAAAGTTCGGCGCCGAGCGGATGCCGCGTATTCCCGGTATGCGGCCGCCGGCAGAGGTAGGCAAGGCGGTGGAGATCACGTAGAGTCGTGTCTCCGCCGTTTCGCTCTCCATGCCGCGCACCGGGGTACAGGATGGAAGGCAGCGCGTGGTTTGCCGCCGCGCTGGCCCGTTAGCCCGCGGAACGGATAGCCCGCACGATTCAGGAGAAACTCAATGCCTCAAAGACTCATCGATCTCAGCATGACCGTGCACAATGACATGGTCGGATTCCCGCGCGTGGTGCGGCCCGTAATCACGATGTATGAATCGTGGACGGAGTTCGCCGAGCATATCGGGGCGACCAAGTATGGCGCGAACTGGCTGCCTGCCACTTACGCCGTAGTCCTTGGCGACCACCTTGGCACCCATATGGACTCGCTGCGGCATATGCGCGACGACGCACCCGGTCCGGAATCGATTCCGTTGGAGTACTGCTTCGGAGACGGAGTGGTGCTGGATTTCCGGCATCTGGCCAAGGGTTCGGGCATCACGATGGAGGACATGAAAGCGGCGCTGGCAAAGATTCAATACACGCTCAAGCCCCTCGATATTGTTCTCATCCACACGGGCGCCGGAAAGCTTCAGACGAAACAGGAATACCTCACGGACCATGTCGGCATGACGGCCGAGGCCACACATTGGATGCTGGATCAAGGGATCAAAATGGCGGGGATCGATGCCATCACGTTCGATCCTCCCGTCTGGGCCATGTTCGAGCGTAAGCAGTTCTGGGAGGCTCATCAGGTGATGCGAAAGCGGGAGTACTATCATCTGGAGAACCTGACGAATCTCGACCAACTTCCGCCCTTTGGGTTTAAACTCAGCCTGTTTCCGGTGAAATGGCTCAATACTTCCGCGGCGCCGGTGCGCGCTGTGGCGATCTTGAACGACTAGTTACGTCAAGCTGGTCTCGCTCGATTAAGCGCGCCCGCATCCGCGGGATCGATGCCTGCGGGGCCGAGCGGGTGGAAGGCGTGCGCCGGCGGCCGATGCCGCCCGCTCACATCCACAGCGCTGCATATGGATCTTCGTCCGGCAAAGCGACGGCTTCGAGCCGCATTTCCAAGTCTTCGGTGACCTCGATCGCCATCGGGGAAAGTTCGTGGGAGGCCATCCACGCCGTGAGTTCGTAATGACCGTCGGGAACCGATAGCTCAGCCAGACCGGAAGCGTCGGTTGCCGCCCGAAAGCAACCCAGTCGAACCTGCGCGTTCTTAATGGGCGCCGCCGTTTCCTTATCGAAGATCGTGATGGTCAGCTTATGATCGGGCGGCTGGACCGCGACGAAGGAGAACTCCGCCATCCCGCTGCCGTGCGGCAAACCGCTCTCGGTTGGGGGAAATCTCGCTGACCAGCACGCCGGACCGTCCTTGTCGGGGCCGGCGACTTCGATCTCGGCCCAATAAAGCGCCGTTGTACCTGCCCACGGGCTGCCGCCAATTCTCCCCGTACCTTTTCTCATGCCGGTCTCATCGAGGATTTCTAATTCCGCACCCTCCAACTTGCAGGCGCGCGCGCTCTTAACCCCAACCTTGATCCGGAACGGCTCACCGATCACGGCGGTCGCCGGGACATCCCAGACCGCCAGACTGGTCGCGACCGGCTCGGTCGCGAATGGAACAGCCACCGACACTTGCTCATGGGGCGTGCCCCCGAATTCCTGGCCAATGAAAACAAGGGACCACGAAAACGACCCCAGCCTATCCGGGGCCGGCGCCGAAAACTCCTTGGTTTCGCGCCAGGCGGGGTCATTCTGGCTGGGTACAAGGCGGCTCGTCGCCAGGACCTCCTGCCCCGCCACGAGGTGAACTACCGCGCCGCCCACGTCACAACCCAAGGGGCACATGGCCTTGGCCTTGAGCCTGATCTCGGATCCCACCGTAAGGTGCTCCGGTAACGGCTGATCGAGCCGCAGGTTCACGTGGTGAGCCTCTACTTTGTTCGTCATGTCGATGTCCCCGGAGATTCCGGCGCGGCTCCGATGAAGCCTTACTTACGCCTCCACCACTTGCTTGGAGGTGTGGCCCACGCGGCACCAGCTCCATTTACGTCCAATCGCAATCGACCGCCGTTCTTTGCTTGCAAGCTTCTATCACAGACCTTCATGCCTTGTCAAGACGATCGCGCGGCCTGCCGCGTGAATAGAACGGGCCAGTAAACCTATGATTCCGCGGCGGTTTGACACGCCTGAGATCTGGCGGGGCACTGAGGCGGCCGTGCATGCCCGAAAAGGCCACGGCCGTTGGCAGAGCATTCCTGTCGGAGTATTCCTCGACACTCCCCGCCGCCGGTGATAGGGTAGCCCTATCTCGCGGGGATATGCTGACAGTAAGTCGCTCCGCGCGAACCTTAGTTTTATCGATGAAGCGATTCCAACCTGCGACACCCGAGTGACCCTGAAGTCTCAGCGAAAGCGGCTGGGTGTATAATACCTCGCGTCAGAGAACACGATCAAAGTTTTGCGTCAAAGGGGACCCGGACCCGAGCTTGTATGACGCAATCTGAGGGAACCAACATGGATCGACGCAAAGTAATTGGGACGCTGGTCTCGTCTCCGCTGCTGGCCGCGGCTGCCGATGCTCCCAAGCGGCAATATTATGAACTCCGGCGAATTCAGCTTCGCAACGGTACACAGCCCAGACGGGCCAACGAATTCTTTTCCAAGAGTTTCATGCCGGCGGCACGGCGAGCCAGTGCGGGGCCCGTCGGCGTTTTCAGTTCGGTAATCGGCGATCGCAGCCCGTTTCTTCTGGTTCTCATCACCCACGCCACCTTCGCCGATGCGGAACAATTCACCGATAAGCTCATGGCCGATCCCGGTTACATCCAAGGTCTCGATGAGTTCAACAAGTCCATGGATCCGGGCTTCGTCCGCGCCGAGAATACGCTGCTGCGCGCCCTTTCGGGATATCCGCAGCTCCAGGTTCCACCAGAATTGAAGACCGGCCACTTTTTCGAGTTGCGTACTTATGAATCGAACGACGAGCAGACGCTGCGCAGAAAAATCGGCATGTTCAATCAGGGTGAAAGCCGGGTCTTCCAGAAGCTGGGCATGAATCCTGTATTTTTTGCCGAGGCGATCGTCGGCAGCCAGATGCCGCATCTCACGTATATGCTGGCGTATAACGATTGGGCTTCGCGGGAGCGCTTGTGGAGCGCGTTCGGATCCGATCCCGACTGGCAGAAACTGCGCGCGCTGCCTGGCCTGTCGGACCCCGAGATCGTATCGAACACTACCAACACGATTCTCCGGCCGACGGCTTATTCTGATGTCCGCTGACGGCCGCGATCGCCTCAGGCATGTTCTGCGTTATCGAACATAGTCGGCTGAACCAGGAAGGCACGCCAAAGGCAGCAAGGCAGCCCGTCCGTATCCCCTGCGCCGTGAAGACCGAAAATCGGAGCTTACTTCACATGAAAAAAAAGACTAGTCCTTTTATCCTTTCGGCGTCCGTCCTGGCATTCGCCGCGCTATCCGCCTGCACGCAGGGAACGGGCGCCCCTGTCACATCCGGCCAGAATACACTCGATGAGATCAGGAAACGGGGAGAACTCCGCGCCGGCTATCACGTGGAGCCACCCTCGATCGTCAGGGACCCGGCGACAGGGAAACTCAGCGGAGCGTTCGTCAACTCAATCCGGCAAATCGCGGCCGACCTGAAGGTAAAAGCGACATTCGTAGAGGTGGGTCTGGCGGATTTCGCAACCGGACTTCAGAACAACCAATATGACGTGTCGCTGGGGCCCACCTTCAAGACCATTGCACGCGCTCAGGCCGTGGCATATACGAATTCGATTTATTATCTGGGCTATACAGCCGTAGCAAAGAAGGGAACGGCGGCGAGATACCGCGACCTGAGCGGAATCGATAAGGCGGGCGTCCGGGTGGCCGTCAAATCGGGTTCACCAAGCGAACAATATGTTCGTGATCACTGCAAGAACGCGACGATCCAGGCGATCGAGGGAACGGATCTGAGCCTACCGCTGCAGGCAGTGAGCGCCGGTAAAGCCGACGTCGGGGTGATGAACGAACATGTCGTTGAGTTTTACGCGCGCGATCATCCTGACGTCGAGATCGTTTTGGCCGATCATCCGATGCTTATGGCGGGAATGGCTTGGGCAGTCCGGCAGGGCGATCCTGATTGGCTGGGTTTTCTCAACACTTCGCTCGAGGTCCTGATTTCGACTGGTCAGATGGCGAATTGGGAGCGCGAGAGTTACGGAAGGCCGTTGCGCCGTTCGGCGCCGGAGTTATGGGGAGAAATTCAGTTCCCCGGACGAGAACCACGATGAATTCCACATCGGGACAAACTTCTCTGCGCCATACGGCTTGCGGCCGGCGTTGTCTCGCTGACCGGATTTCAGCGGCACGCTGAAAACCCTGGCGGGAATACGGTTCTCGATGGGGCGGTCGGGCTGCTGTGTGGGCTTGCGCGGGCCGTATCCCGGCGCTCCAAAATAGTTTCAGCGCCGGCCGCCAATGGCCGCCCCCCCGAAAGAGCCACAGGCACCCTGCTTGATTTTTCTTTGCGGGGCTGATATGTTCGCCGCCCAGGGAGGGTTCATGGCTCACTGGGTTTTCGCTGGTGTGTCCCAGGGCTGCCTGAGGTCGCGGAAATTCGTTGCGCTGCATGGCGGCGTGATCGGGCTCGCTGTCATCCTCGGCGCTCTGAGTCTCGCGGCCGCGCCTGCCGGCTCCAGCCCGTCCGAGGTCAGTTGGCCGACCTTCGGCGGCGGCGCGGAAGACGCCAACTATTCCGTCTTGACGCAGATCAACCGTTCCAATGTCGACAAGCTGCAGGTGGCTTGGACCTACGACTCCGGCGACCAGGTCGGCTACGTGATGGCGCCGATCGTGGTGGGTCGGACCCTCTACGGCGCGGCCCACAACGGCAGCCTGGTCGCTATCGATGCCACCAACGGCAAGGAAATCTGGGTTCACAAGTTTCCCCAGTCTCCTAACGCGCGCCGGGGTTCCGGGGTCAGCGCCTATCGCGGCCTGAACTATTGGCAGAGCAAGGACGGCTCCGACCGGCGCATCCTGGTGCAGGTGAATGGCTTTCTGGAGGCGATCGACGCCAAGACCGGTAACCTCGTGGAAACGTTCGGCGACCATGGAAAGGTGGACCTGAAGACCGGCATGACGCGGCCGTCGGCCTCGTCGACCATGGCGTCCAGAAGCCCCGGCCAAGTCTTCGAGAATCTACTGATCCTGGGTTCGGCCACCGGCGAAGCATACGGCTCGCCGCCCGCGGATATACGGGCGTTCGATGTCGTCACCGGCACGCTGGCGTGGGTCTTCCATACCATTCCGCATCCCGGCGAATTCGGCTACGACACGTGGCCCAAGGACGCCTGGACCTACACCGGCGGCGCGGCCAACTGGGGCGAGATGAGCATCGACACCAAGCGCGGCATCGCCTATATCCCCACCGGCACTCCGAAATATGAATTCTGGGGAGGTGACCGGCATGGCCAGACGCTGTTTGCCGACTGCATCCTGGCCCTGGATGCCCGCTCGGGAAAGCTCAAATGGTATTACCAGACCGTCCATCACGACGTCTGGGAATATGAGCTGGTGCCGGCGCCGCAGCTGGTGACGGTGCACATCAACGGCAAGCCGGTGGACGTGGTGGCGCAGGCGAGCAAGAGCGGATACCTCTATGTGTTGAACCGCGATACCGGCAAGCCGATTTGGCCGATCGTGGAGAAACCGGTCCCGCAATCCGATGTTCCCGGCGAGCAGCTCTGGCCCACGCAGCCGTTCCCGACCGCGCCGCCGCCGTTTGAGCGGATGACGTACACCGTGAACGACGTGGGCACGAACATTTTTTCGCCGGAAGAGCGCCAGCGCTGGATCGACGTCATTTCCAAAGCCCGGAACGAAGGCATCTTCACGCCCTTCAGCACGAAGTATTACTCGATTCAGATGCCGGGCCATTCCGGCGGTGCCAACCTGTTCGCTACTGCGTCGGACCAGCAGACGGGCACGGTTTACGTGATTTCCTATACGGCGCCAGCGCTGGAACGGCTGTATACGACGGCGGCGGAAGCGTCGAAATATATTGGCGGATCTCATTGGGGGCCCTCGATCGCCGAAGGCGATCCGGCGGACGGGTTGATGATCCATCGGAGAGAAGGTCCCGGCGGTGGTCGCGCCGGCGGCGGTCGCGCCCAAGCCGGCGGAAACGCCCAGGCGCAGCGGGGCCGCGCCATGTATGATCAGGTCTGCCAGCAGTGCCACGGGGCCACGCTCAACGGTGAGACCGGCGCGGCTCCTTCGCTGGTGGGCGTAGTCGGCCGCCTCGGGGCCGACCGCATCCGCGCCATCCTCCACGACGGCCGGGGCATGATGCCTTCCTTCGACAGCATGAGCGATGCCGATGTCGCCGGGCTGTTGGCTTTCCTGGGCAATCCGGCGGCTGCTCCCGCACGGGCTGGTGGCGCCGGACGAGAGGCGCCGCCTTATCCGGATGGCGTCGATGCTCCCACCCGCATGTACACGGCGTACGGCGCGACGGCGATTTCCGCCAAGCCTCCCTATTCCCACATCACGGCCTATGACCTGAACACCGGCACCATCAAGTGGCAGGTTCCGGACGGCGAGGCGGTGGGTGTGGAGCCGGCCGGCAACAACTTCGGCATCATCAAGGATCACGGGCCGAAGGCTCGCCTGGCCGTCACGGCCGGCGGCTTGATGTTCCAGGCCACGATCGAGCGCAAGATCCGGGCCTACGATAAGGACACCGGCAAGGTGCTGTGGACGGCGCCGCTGCCGGATGGCTCCGAGGGTTCGCCGGCGATCTACGAAGTCGATGGGCGGGAATACGTTGCCGTCTGCATCCGCGGCGCGTACGTCGCGTTTGCGCTTCCGCCCGGCTCGCGATAGCAGAGTGAAATTGCCGGCGGGGCAGGTGCCAAGGTGAGGCTGGCGGCAACCCGGTCTTGTGCGCCGGGGCCCCGCCCGCCGGATTTGACATAATGATGCTGACTGACAAAGATTTGGTCGGGCGTGGCCGGGTATGAGTTTTCGCTTTTCCACTCGGGTCCCGGAAGTATTCGCCCCCGATGAATACACAGGAACGGCCGTCGGAATGCGCGGCGGTTATAGGGCATCCGCGCTCCCGAATACCGGCTCAGAGCAGTGATCGCTTCAAAGAAAATCCGAACCGCTTCTAGGGCGCGCTGGCATAATCTGCCGGTTGCCATAATCCTGCTGGCACCGATGCTGGCGGCTTACAGCAATACCTGGCTGGCCGGCTTTGCCTTGGATAACCGGCCGTTGATCCTGGAGGACCCGCGGCTGCGTGCGGCGACCGCCGGAAATCTGGACCTGATCCTAAATCACACCTACTGGTGGCCCTACGCCGAAACCGGCCTGTACCGGCCCTTCACCACGCTTTCCTTTCTTTTTAACTACGCCGTGCTTGGTGACGGCGCACACCCCGCCGGATACCACGCGATCAACCTCCTGCTGCACGCGGTTAATGTCCTGCTCGCATATGCGTTGGTTTTGCGTCTATTTTCGGGCCGGTGGACGGCGCTGGCGGCGGCGGGATTGTGGGCCGTGCACCCGGTGCTGACCGAATCGGTCACGAATATCGTAGGGCGCTCAGATCTGCTGGCGGGCGCCGCGATTCTCGGGGGCTTACGGCTGCATATCCGTGGCGCCGCGGCTGCAGGATTTGCCAAATTCGCCTGGCTGGCGTGCCTGGCCACAGTCACCACGCTCGGCCTTTTCTCGAAGGAAAGTGCGGTAGCTGTCGTAGGCGTTCTTGCGGTTTATGAATTCTTCCAACCAAAGCGTCCTACCCTCGGGCGACTGCTACCCTCTACGGCAGCCGTGCTGCTGCCGGTGATGGCGATGTGGTGCGTGCGCTCTCAGGTGCTGGCGTCCGCCCCGCCCGCGGTCCTCCCGTTCACCGATAATCCGCTTGTGGCTGGCGGCTTCTGGCAGTCCAAGCTGACGGCTCTCTCGATTTTGGGACGCTATATTTGGCTGACGGTTTGGCCGGCGCATCTTTCCGCCGACTATTCCTATGCGCAAGTTCCTCCGGCGCACGGGAGCACCGCGGATTGGGCAGCCTGGCTGACAGTAGCGATGACTTTGGCCCTTGCAGCGTTTCTCTACCGCCGGGCTGGCCGGCCCCGCGTGGCCGCTTTCTTCCTGCTGTTCGCATTCGTCAACCTCGTCCCCGTCGCCAACCTTCTCTTTCCTATCGGCACGATCATGGCCGAGCGCTTTCTCTATCTGTCCTCGCTCGGCATATGTGTCTGCGTGGTGATGCTGGTCGATTCGCTATGCTCTTCCAGGGTCGCCGCGGCGGTCCTGGTGGTGGCCATAGCTGCCGCGGGCGCGCGGACGTACGCCCGCAACGCGGATTGGCGCGACGATCTCTCGCTAGCTTCCGCCGATGTCGAAGTTGCGCCCGGCAGTTACAAAACGCATCTGCGTCTAGCGACTGCGCTGAACGAAGCCGACACTCAAAATCTGGACCGCGCGATCGGCGAGGTGGAAAAGAGTCTCTCGATCGTGGATGGGCTTCCGGACGTCCGAAACACACCCACAGTCTACCTTTCAGCGGGCACATGGTACCTGGCGCAAGGCGAGCGCCTTAGAAAAGCCGAAACCGTAACCCCCTCCGCCCAGTCGTCGTATGAAAAGGCCGCCCATGTTCTCCAGAGGGGTCTCGCCGTAATTCACGCTCTGCGCGCCGCCGGGGCGCATCCGGCTTTCCGCGAGGAAGCGGACGCCGAGCACATGCTATCCGCAGCCTGGCTGCACCTGGGCGAGACTCAGCCGGCACTGGAGTCAGCCCTGGCAGCCCGCCGCCTAAACCCCCTCGATCCGCAGGCGCACTGGCAGATTTTCACCGTGCTGATGAGTCAGAATCGAACTTACGAGGCAGGCACCGCGCTGATGATGGGAGGCTTGATTACGGGCGACTCGTCCCTGCGCGGCGCACTGATCCGCCTTTACCAGATGGGTCTCGACACGATCGGTTGTGCCGTGGTGCGCGGCAGCGTGCTCAACCCCGCTTGTGGCATTGTGGCGGGCCAGATCTGCGCCGCCACCGCCGGCCTGGAGCGTTTGGAGCACGAAACGCCGTCGCCGGAAGCCGCCGAAGGTTTGCGAGCGCTTCTGGCCACATCCGTTTGCCGCGACAATCGTGGGCAGTAGAATCCCGTCGCATCCCTGCGCGCATTCGCAGCCTTGTCCGATTATGGTGGCTCCAGAAGCTCAACACTCTTCAGCGCAATCTTAATTCCCCTCAAAAGGGCTACGGCCCTACAGTGTGGGAAACCTTGACACTCTTCACCGGCGGTGATAGTGTAAGGCCCAATCCAGCCGCCAAACCTGTTTTCGCGTGAAGGGATATGCAGAGAACAAGTCGTTTCGCCTTGGTAGTTTTTTGCGTCGGAGCGCCCTTCAAAGACTATACCGGCGATGCGCTCGAGGCCCGGCCGTTCTTCCTGCCCTCGAACCATGGACGTGGACTCGGGCTTGACACCCGAGTTTCATGTGAAGGAGCGCTACACCTTGCCGTTTCGCGCCGAGGCGTTCAACTTTACCAACACGCCGCATTTCGCCCATCCGGGCGGCACCGTCTCCAACCTGCAGACGAATCCCGATGGGACCGTCAAGAACCTGGCCGGATTCGCGCAGGTGACGGCCGTTGCCAATACCGGCCGCGACGGGATCGACCAGCGGCAGTTTCAGTTCGGCATGCACA
>DATJMP010000240.1:0-21199 GCA_035508655.1 Bryobacteraceae bacterium | reverse complement strand
CCAGGCCGAGGGTAGGGTCCGCATTCGGATCAGCCATTTTCGGGGTCTCGAGCAACCGGCCGGTCCGGCGGAGGCGAATGCGCTGCGGCAGGTCGAAGAATGGCTCCGCAAACTCGGAATCGACCCCGGCGGAAGCCACAGGACCTTCGGCGCCTGAACGGAGCCTGGCTCAGCCCTGCACCCATTTCCACAGCAGGAACGCCGCGCCTGCCAGCCATCCCAGGCCCGCCTGATATTCCCGGTTGCGCACGTACTGGCTCCAGCGAAAAGCAGGAGAGCCGCCCCGAGCCCCTGTGAACCGCGGAGCGAGCGCCGGCACCTCCCGTGCATATGCCGCATACTCCGGAAAGAGCCGGTGCAGGTGCTGTTGCTCCAGTTGGATGACCGGCAGATAGACCAGCACGAACACCGCCGCGAATACCGCCGCCAGCCATGGATTCCGCGCCGCCGCCACCAGTCCCGCCGCCACTACCAGCGTGCCGAGATACAGCGGATTGCGGGTGTATTGGTAGGGGCCGCTGGTAGCCAGTTTCTGGTCCTTGAAAAGGCAGCCGGCCGCCCACGCCCGTAGCGCCAGGCCCAGCATCGAAACCGGCAGCCCGATCTCCAATGACCGTGCCGACGGGTGGGCCAGCCAGCCGAAGAGGAAGACGATGAGGAATCCGCTGGGCACGCGCGCCCGCGCTACCGCGTCCGCATAGCGCTTGGGGAACTCGAACATAGGACGCTTTTTAGAATTTCGAACACGGCATCCGGCGAAACCGCGCGCATGCTGTCATCAATGGCTTTGCCGCGCCGGTATGCGCCGCGCTCGCCGCCGCGCTTGTAATCCGGCACCGCGGCGGCGTTGCGAAGAACCTGCAGGGAGTCGCCATAAGGCCCGTTCCGCGCCGGATCCGTGGGCCCGAAGATCGCCACTCCCGGCTTGCCCAGCGCTGCAGCCAGGTGCATGGGACCGCTGTCCACCCCGACCACCGCGGCCGCCCGCCGTGTGGCATGGATCAACCCCGGCAATCCGCAAACGTGTGCGAAGCCGGAATCCGGCGGACCGTTCAGCACCAGTGGAATGCCGAGTTCCTCGCGCATGCGCGCCGCCAGGGTGTCGTAGTATTCCAGCGGCCACTGCTTGGAAGCCCAACCGGCCAGTGGCGAGGCCAGCACGAAATCCCCGTCCGGCAATTCCCCTTCCGCTTCTCCCGCCGGAATCGGAAAGATCTTCAGTACCGAGCCTGCTCCCGCCATGGCGGCCAGATCCAGATTGCGATCGACCACATGCACCGACGGACTCGCCGTTTTGTCCGAATAGAACAGCCCCGCCGCTCGTTCGCGCGTCTGTGCCTGGTGAAAACCGAAGATCCGCCCCGGCCGCGCCAGGGACGCCACCACCGCCGATTTCAGCAGCCCCTGGAAATCCACCGCAAAATCGTACGCCTCTGCGCACAATTCGCGCCGTGACTCCATCAGCGCGTCTCGCCGCAGGGCCACCACCCGGTCGATGAATGGATTTCCGGCCAGCAGCGCCGCCCATTGGGTCTCAACCGCCCAGGTGACCGTCCAGCCGGGATAGCTGTGCTTCAGCGAAGCCACCGCGGGCAGGGCATGAATGATATCGCCCATCGCACCGAGGCGGACAATCAGAATACCGCCGTTAGCCGTTTTGCCGCCGCCGGACATGGTCGATCAACTGGCCCGTGCGGACTGCATCGTCCGCTTCCAGGCGCAGCCAACTCGAGGGCGCAAGCACGCCAATAAGTTTCCCGGTTTGTTCATGATCGGCGGTTAAGACGTAGTCTACCATGCGGAGGCCTGCGGCCACTTCGGCCCGTGCCCGTGCGGGCAGCAACTCCGGTTCGCCGGGTGTCACAACCACCAGAACCGGATGTCCGGCGGTGCGCTGCCGAACGGCTGCAATAGCCCGTACGTGCGCCGCCAGCAGCGGATTGAATGTACTGGTCACGACGATCAAGCGGCCCTGCGGCAGACTTAGCGCCTCTTCCCAGCTCAGGATCTTGCGCCGGGTGTCCATGTGGCTTCCACCTGCGCCATGAGTTCCCATGCCACCGCCGCCACCCGCTCCGGCGCTACCCGATCCATGCACCGGTGATCGATCGGGCATTCGCGGAGCAGGCAAGGGGCGCACTCGGCATGCTCCCGCACCACCCGAGCCAGTGCGCCGGTGGGGCCTGTCGCCGTGTCGTCGGTTGCCCCGAATACCGCTATGGTGGGAACGCCGAGCGCTGAGGCCACGTGCATCGCCCCGGAATCGTTGGTGAGAAACAATCGGCATGCGGCCGCCAACTCGATGAATTCTCCCAGCGCCGTCCGCCCCGCCAGGTTGCACGCATTTGGAATCGAGGCCGCGACCTGCTCGCACAGTGCGCTTTCTGATGCCGAGCCGAAAACCAGAAACGTGAAGGCGCTTTGCCCGTCCTGGCCTGCAACCAGCGCGTGCGCAACCTCTGTAAACCGCTTATACCGTTTGGCGCCGCCGTATGCCGCTCCCGGGCTGATCCCCACCACGCCACCCTCGATCCCCATTGCCGCCAGCCGCGCCCTCCCCGCCGTGCGCGCCTCGTCGCTTCGATCCAGACGAATGCAATCGATCTCGGGAAACCGTTCCAGCAGCCCGGCCCGGCGCAGCAATTCGAGATAGTAAAATCGTTCGTGCCGTGGAATTTCGCCGGGTTCGGGAACGCGGATGGCGCGCGTCAGCAGCAGGCCCCGCGCGTCGCGGCGGTAGCCGATGCGCTCCGGAATCCGAGCCATCCACGCGAGCAGTGCGGCATCAAAAGCGTTCTGAAACAAAATAGCGGCATCGAATTGTCCCGCTCGCAGCCGCTTCGCGACGGTGCCGCGTTCGCCGCTCGCGTAGGGGATCACGGCGTCCACCACGCCTTCGCGCCTGTACAGGTCCGCCAGCCCCGGTCGGGCAATCACGGCCAGGTGGGCCCGCGGAAAGATTCCGCGCACCGCGCGCAACGCCGGCAGCGACATGACCGCGTCTCCCAGCCAATTGGGCGCTCGCACAACGACCCGCGCTACCGACGAGGGATTGAAGTCCACTGTTTCCAGCATAACAGTGGGGAGTGAATTGCGACCTTTATGGGTGATGAGATACAGAGTCACATTCCGCAAGCGGTTCACGCCCGAAGGCGAACCCGCCGACGATCCACACGCCCTGGTCTCAGTGCCGGACGGAGTCGTCGAGGACGAAGAATTCATCGAGATCCTCGAGCCCGCCGGCTTGGGAGTGGGAGAGGACTTGAACGAGGGCTCCGGTTCGCAGGAAAGCAACGACAACGGATTCCTCGGCCTGGGCACCGAGACCTGGGTCTACGAGATTGCCGAGGATCGCGACGACGAGTTCCGCGCCGCATTGGTGGAAAGCCGCGTGGTCCTGGATTTTGAGGAAGTCCCGGACGAGTCTCTCACCACCTGATCGGCTCGGTGGCACCACGGCGTCTGATTGCGTACACCACGGGCGACGATTGCGAACCGCGCGCTGCGGTACGCTTCGTGATCTGAGGTACCGGACCGAAAGGGGCAGGCGCGGCCACTTTCGCATGCGACACAATAGAGCCATGTTCAGATTCGCGATTGTGGTGCTGTGCACTGCCGCCCTCCATGCCGAGGTTCACACCATGACCCTCCGCCAGGCGGTGGAGACTGCTCTCAAGCAGAACCCCGACATCGCGCTGGCCCGTCTGGAAGCGCAGCGCGCCCTGGAATCCGTGCGCGTGGCCCGTGCCCCGTTCACGCCCCGCATCACCGTGGGCAGCGGCCTGGCTTACAGCAATGGGTTCCCTATGAGCATCGAAGGCTCCGCGCCCAGCGTGGTCCAAGCCGCGGCCACCCAGTTCCTGTTCAACCGCCCGCAAAGCTTCGCCGTGGCGGAGGCCAAGGAAAACGCCCGCGGCGCCGCGATCGCCGTCACCAGCCGTCGGGACGAAGTGGCTTATCGCGTGGCTTCTCTCTTTCTCGATGCCGAGCATGCCAGCCGCGCCGGCGAACTCGCTCGCCGCGATGCCGAAAGCCAGGAAAAAGTTGTGGCCGCCGTTCAGGAGCAGGTGCACGAAGGCCGCGCCCTGCCTCTGGCGGAGAAGACGGCCCAATATCAGCTCGCCTTTGCCCGGCAGACCGCTACCAACCTGGCCGATGACCAGGCCGCGGCCGAGACCTCGCTCGCGATTGCGCTCGGCTATCCCGCCGAAGATCGCGTGCGGCCGGTCAACGCGGAGCGTCCCATTCCCGCGCTTCCCTCTTCCGAGGATCAGGCGATTCAGTCGGCGCTTGACTCCAACAGCGAATTGCGCCGTCTACAATCCCAGATTGCCGCCAAACAGCTCGAAATTCGCGGGGACAAGGCTGCGCGCTACCCTCGCGCCGATCTGGTCGCCCAGTATGCAATGCTCGCCAAATATAACAACTACAGCGAATTTTTCCGGACCTTTCAGCGGAACAACGGTGAGATCGGAGTGGCGCTGCAATGGCCGCTGCTACCCGGAGTGGGAGTAAAGGCTCAGGTAGCGCAATCGGAAATCGATATCGAGCATCTGCGTGTGGAGTTCACCAGCACTCGCAACCGCATAGCCAGCGACATCGAGCAGTCTTTCCGTGATCTGCGCCGCGCCGATGGCATCGCGCACGTCGCCGAACTGGACCTCGAAGTTGCCCGCGAACAGCTTTCCGTGAATCTCGCCCAGATGCAGGAAGGCCGGCTCGGCATGCGCGACGTCGAGCAAGCCCGTGTGATCGAAAATCAGAAGTGGATTACCTTCTTTGACGCTCAGTACACGGTTGAGAAGGCTCGATGGAATGTCCTGCGGATTACCGGACGGCTCCTGCCTTCGATCGAGGCGCTCCCTTAATCGCGAAGCCTGTCAGCATCGCGAAGAAAAAAGCTGCGCCCACGAACACCCAGGGGTACCGGTTAAACTGGACCCGCCAGTCGAGCTCAGTGCGCACCCGGTACTCGAGCTCATTCAGGTCTTGTCCCAGCCGCGCCCTCGCCTCTTCCACCTGCCGCTTTAAGTCGTCCGCTGTTTCGCCCACGCCAGATTCTCCTTGATGCTCTCCACCGTGCGTTCCGGCACGGGATGCATAGTCTTCATCTTGCTTCGTCCACCGGCATACACAGCACCAGCGATGCACGCCAGGAAAAGGCATGTAAACAATGCCGCCAGCCAGACCGGCATGGCGAGCGCCAGTGCGGCGATGACGCAGGTGACCAGGCAGGCGGCAGCCATCAGGCCGCACACGCCCGCGGCGGCAAAGTAGCCGCCTGCTTTGCCCGCTTTCTGCAGTTCCCTGGTGACTTCCGCTCGAGCCAGTTGCATCTCTGACCGGACAATGTCGCCGACATCCCGCACCACGTCCTGGACGATTGCGACCGGCGAGCGCACATCACTTCCATTCGGCATGAATCCCTCCCGAGCAGTCCCGTTCACCCCGATAACCGGGAGCGGAGAACCCGCCCTGCCAGGAACCCGGCCACGACCGCTGCCGCGATCGAGTAGCCAGGCCGTTTTCGGACCACTCTCTCCGTCCTGCGGAGAGCATCCTTCACAGTATGCGTGTGCACGTAATGTGCCGCACGATGTACCCTATTGGCCGTCGAGTGCAGCGCCGGCGATGCACCCATCTTCTGGGCCAAACGTTCGAGTAGTTGCGCCGCCGACTCGCGTGACTTCTCCAGTTCGGACAGCATGTTCGCTTTATGTGGGTTGCCCATATCCGGCACGACACTCTGGGCAATCACGACTGGCGAGCGCACATCATTTCCGTTCGGCATGAATTCCCTCCCGAGCAGACGCTCACCCGGATCTTACCGGGAACGGAGAGCTCGCCCCACCAGGAACCCGGCCACCACCGCCATCGCAATCGAATAAGCGGGCCGCTTCCGAACCACTCTTCCCAGGCCCCTCAGAGCGTCGTTCACAGTATGTACCTGCACGTAATGTGCCGCACGATGTACACCTGTCGCTGCGGTGCGCAGAGCAGGCGAAGCGCCGATCTTCTGGGCTAAACTTTCGAGCAGTTGCGCCGCCGACTCGCGTGACCTCTCCAGTTCGGACAGCATGCTTGCTTCATCTGCCATGGCTGTCTTCAGCATAGCGTGGCGTGGCGCGGAAATGAGGATGTTTTGATACGGCCGAGGGAATTGGAGACGGGGGCGTTGGGCTGCTCGATCTTGCGTGAACTCCCAGTCCCCCGCGGGCTTACGATCCCCTCAGGGACACCGCGCGAGAAGCACAAACGGAGCGTCACGCGTCCCTGATCCCTAAACCCCGATCCCCGATCCCTGGGTCTTAGCTGCAGCCGCTCGTGCCGCCGCAGTTGCCGCACTTATAGCAGCTTCCGTTGCGGGTCATGATGGAGCCGCACTCCGCGCATAACGGCGCATCCGCCACCGCCGGACTGAACGGGAGGTTCTGCTGGGCCTCGGATTCGGTCGGACGCAACACCGTCGTTTCACCGGCTTCGGTGACCGCGTATTCCGCACCCAGGAATTTCGCTCCCAGCCAGCGGAAGATGTAATCCATGATGGACTTGGCGTAGGGGATCTGCTGATTTCCCGTCCAGCCGCTCGGCTCGAAGCGCACGTGCGCGAATTTATCCACCAGGAATTTCAGCGGCACGCCATATTGCAGGTTGAAGCTTACCGCCGTGGCGAAGGCGTCCATCAGGCCGGAGATCGTTGAGCCTTCCTTGGCCATGGTGATAAAGATCTCGCCGGGAGCACCGTCATCGTACATCCCGACCGTGATGTAGCCTTCATGCCCGCCGATCGAAAACTTGTGGGTGATGGATTTGCGCTCGTCCGGCAACTTGCGCCGCACCGGCCGGAAAACCACCTTCTCCGTCGGTGGCGGCGCTGCGGCGGCAGTCTTCTTCTCGCTTTTGCCCGAGCCGGAACTCAGCGGTTGCACCTTCTTGGAATTGTCGCGGTAGATGGCCACCGCCTTCAGGCCGAGCTTCCAGCTTTCGGTGTACGCGGCCATGATTTCCTCCACCGTCGATTCTTCGGGCATATTGATGGTTTTGGAAATCGCCCCGGAGATGAACGGCTGCACCGCCGCCATCATGCGCACGTGGCCCATGTAGTGGATTGACCGCGTTCCGTTCTGCGGCCGGAAGCTGCAATCGAATACCGCCAGGTGCTCCGGTTTCAGGTGCGGCGCTCCTTCGATCGTCCCCGTGGAATCGATATGAGCCACGATCTTCTCAACCTGCTCCGGCGAATAGCCGAGCCGGATCAGCGCCGCGGGCACGGTGTTATTGACGATTTTGATCACCCCGCCGCCCACCAGCTTCTTGTATTTGATTAGCGCCAGGTCCGGCTCGATGCCGGTGGTGTCGCAGTCCATCATGAAGCCGATGGTTCCTGTGGGCGCGATTACCGTCACCTGTGCATTGCGGTAGCCGTGCTGCCGGCCGGATTCGTAGGCTTCGTTCCAGCATCGCTCCGCGCCTTCCGCCAGCGCCGCCGGAATCTGCTGCCGGCCAATCCGGTTGACCGCGTCGCGGTGCATCCGGACGACTTCCAGAAACGGCTGCTCGTTGGCCGGGTAGCCTGGGAACGGGCCCGTCGACGCTGCAACCCGGGAGCTCGTAAGGTACGCCTGGCCGCACATGACGGCCGTAATCGCGCCGGCGAAATCGCGCCCCTGCGCGCTGTCATAGGGAATGCCCATGGACATCAGCAGTGCGCCGAGATTGGCGAATCCCAGGCCCAGCGGCCGGAAATTATGCGAGTTCTCTCCGATTCTTCGCGTCGGATAGCTGGCATTGTCCACGATGATTTCCTGCGCCACGATCATCGTATCTACCGCGTGCCGGAACGCCTCTACGTCGAACTGGCCATCCGGCCCCACGAACTTCATCAGGTTCAGCGAGGACAGGTTGCAGGCCGAATCGTCCAGGAACATGTATTCCGAGCACGGGTTCGACGCGTTGATCCGCGCCGTATTCTTGCACGGATGCCAGCGGTTCACGGTGGTGTCGAACTGCATGCCGGGGTCGCCGCACTGGTGCGTGGCCTCGGCGATCTGCCGCAGCAGATCCTTCGCCTTGTAACGCTTCACCGGCTGGCCCGTGGATACCGATTTCGACCACCAGTCTCCATCGCGCGAAACGGCTTCCATGAAATCGTCCGTCGCGCGCACGGAGTTGTTGGCGTTCTGGAAGAAAATCGAGCTGTAAGCGTCTCCGTCCAGGGAAGAATCGTAGCCGCACTCGATCAGGTGGTGCGCCTTCTTTTCCTCCTTCGCTTTCGACCAGATAAATTTTTCCACGTCGGGGTGGTCGGCGTTCAGGATCACCATTTTGGCCGCGCGGCGGGTTTTGCCGCCCGACTTGATCACGCCCGCGAACGCATCGAAACCCTTCATGAACGAAAGCGGTCCGGAAGCCCGCCCGCCGCCCGAAAGCACAGCATCCTCTTCACGGATGGCCGAAAGGTTCGTCCCGGTGCCCGAGCCCCACTTGAAGAGCATTCCCTCGGTTTTTGCCAGATCGAGGATCGATTCCAGAGAATCTTTCACGGAAACGATGAAGCAGGCCGAGCACTGCGGGCGCATGACGCCGGATTCCAGTTGCGTGATGCGGTCCGAGGCGTGATCGTAAATCCAGCCATATCCGCGCGTTTCCCGCACCCCTACGTTGAACCATACCGGCGAATTGAAGCAGGCTTTCTGCGTCAGCATGAGATGCGCCAGCTCGTAGCGGAAATTCTCGCCGTCCTGGGCGGTTTTGAAGTATCCGTCCTTCAAACCCCACTCGGAGATGGTGTTCACCACCCGCTCTACGAGTTGTGCCACACTGGTTTCCCGTTCCGGCGAGCCCAGCTTGCCATAGAAATATTTGCTGGCCACGATGTTCGTGGCGGTTTGGGACCAGTCGGACGGCACCTCCACGTCGCGCTGCTCGAATATCACCGCGCCTTTGTCGTTTCCAATGGAGGCCGTACGGGTCTCCCATTGCACGTCGTCATAAGGCGTCTTGCCCGATTCCAGCCGGGCAGTAAAATAGCGCGGGAATGAGATCCCGATCTTCGCCGTCGTCTTGTCAGTTTTCGTGGTCAACAATTCCATTTTCGCACTCCCAGAAGCCACCCACGTAATATAAGCCCAAGATATAGGGGTCCGTCAAGATTTTTTTCCATATACAGTACCGTGTGTTAACAAAGATTAGCCTACGGTGTCTGCAAACACGCAATTCGACGTGGTGGGTCTAGGGAAATCCTGACCTTGTTTTCAGCATTTGTAGGAAAAATCGCGCCCAAATGGGATGCCGGTGGAAAACCGCACTGACGCGCCTGGGGGGCAGCCGCTCCCTATCGCCTCTCGCCAACCGACCGGGCCGGCAAAAGCTGCCGCACCATCTCTTCCAGCTCCGCTACGCGCCGGGCCAGATCGTCGATGGCTTGTCCTTCCGGATCGGGGAGGCGTCCGTGTTCCAGCGTGCCTTCCGGCCGCACCCGCACCACCCGTCCGGGAATACCGACCACCGTCGAGTTGCTCGGCACATCGTGGACCACCACCGATCCCGCACCGATCTTGACGTTGTCGCCGATATTGATATTTCCCAACACCTTGGCGCCCGTTCCCACCACCACGTTATTGCCCAGCGTGGGGTGACGCTTGCCGCGCTCGTTTCCCGTGCCGCCGAGCGTTACGCCCTGATAGAGCAGGACATCGTCGCCGATGATGGTGGTTTCACCAATCACCACGCCGGAGCCGTGATCGATGAAAAACCGCCTCCCGATCCGCGCTCCCGGATGGATCTCGATCTGCGTCAGGAACCGGCTGATCTGCGAAATGAGCCGCGGCAGCAGCGGCACCCGCCAGTTGTACAACCGGTGTGCCAGACGATGCGCCAGGATGGCGTGCAGACCGGGATAGCAGAAGAAAATCTCAACGACGCTCTTGGCAGCCGGGTCTTCCCGGAAGATGGTTTCGACCTGTTCGCGGAAATCGCGGAACATGCGCGCCTTAGTGCGCCGCTACTTCCTCGGGTGGCACTTGGACCCGGCCTGCCGCGCCGGGCGGCAAGGGGGCGAGCATGTCCTCCTTGCGCTTGACGAGCGTGGAAGTGTTGTAGCTGGCCGCTTCGAAGCCGTGACCGTGCGTGATGGCGTCCGTTGGGCACGCCTCCACGCAATACCCGCAGAAGATGCAGCGGTTGTAGTCTATGTTGTAGACGCTGGCGTAGCGCTCCCCGCCGGAGATGCGGACCGTCTCCGTATTTTCCGCCGCCTCGATGTAGATGCAGTTGGCCGGGCAAGCGGCGGCGCAGAGGAAGCACGCCACGCATTTCTCCAGCCCGTTGGCGTCACGCTGTAGCACGTGCACGCCCCTATACCGCTCTTCAAATTTGGGAGGTTCATCGGGATAGTATTCGGTCACGGTCGGAGACATCATCTCCTTCAACGTGATCCCCATCCCTTTCGCGATGGCTGCAGCGGTACCGAAGATATCGAATTTTTGGGGCATGCGGGCTAATCCCATTCTAACAGGATGGGCCTTGTCTTCAATGCGGGGACGCCGGGAACGCCCGGAAAACGTGGCGTCAAGGCTGCTTCGAAATCAGGCCCCGCCCGGGAGCCTAGTTTCTCGAACCTCAACCGGCTTTCCAGTCCGGAATTTTCTCGCCGGCCCGGAACGGCGTGACGCCGGCCTTTTCCGCCAGCCACTCGATCTGCTTCTTCTGCCAGCCTTCGATCACCCGCCCAACTGTTCCGTCCGCCTCGATCCAGAACAGCGTTGGCACGCTCGAAATGCCGAATGCGTTACTGGCCGGGAAATCTTCCTCCTCGGAATCCAGCAGCATCGGCAGGCGGATGCCGAAATGGCGGTTGAAGCTGCGGGTGTCCTCCGCGTCGTTCTGCGAAACGGCGTAAATGCGCAATCCGCCCGGAACCGCGAGCCGCTCCAGATAAGGCAGGGTCATCTGGCAAACCGGACAGCTCACTTTGAAGAACGCCAGAAGCAGCGGTCCTCCGGCGATGAGCTCGCCCAGCGCGCTTTCGCCGCCGTCCAGCCGGGCCAGCCGGAACCCCGGCGCGCGGGAACCTTCCGGGATGAGTTTGCGCGTGTGACTGCCCGCCATACCCTTCAGTGTAAACGCAAGGCGGAGCCAATGCCGCATGCTAGCGCCCGACGGCGCCTTTGGCCATGCGCTTCACTTTGCGGCCTACCCGCTGCCGCAGGCTGGCACGAAGACCCGATACGCGCTGCCAGTCCGAAAGGATTTGCTGCAGCTCGCGAATTCTCTCCTGCACATCGTTCCACGCGAGCGGCGCGACGGCCTCCTCTTCGCACGGCCGCAGCAGCAGCCCTGTGAAAGGCGGCTTGGGCGCTACGTGCAGGGAAACGATCTCGAATCCCATGGCCCGCAAAATGGCGGGCGCGGTTTCGAGAGTCAGCCACTGGCAGTGGTCCACCTTGCTCACCGTCTGCGGAGCGCCGGTGATCCTGCAGAGCTCCATGTAATCGAGAAAATCGCAATAGAACAGGCCGCCAGGGCGAAGATAGCAGCGGATTTTCGACATGGTCGCGCGCAGATCAAAAAGATGTTCGACCGTCCGGCAAAGCAGCACCACGTCGAACCGCGCCTGGGTGTGCCAGGTTTCCGCGCTGCCCACTACGCCCCGCAATCCCAGCCGCTGCGCTGCCTCGATTTCCTCCTCGGAAGGGTCCAGGACCGTAGCATCCACTCCGAAATGAGTGGCCACTTCCTTGGCCACCTGTCCGGAGCTGCCGCCCACGTCCAGCATGGTCACGTTCGGCCGCCGCGGCACTCTTCCATCCAGGAATGCGATCAGGTTCTTCGCATATGCCGCCTGGTCCGCTTGAAGATCGTCAATGGTAGCTACCGAGCCGGCGAATGACGAGGTAAACCGCCGGTAGGCGCCGCCCCGATAGAACTCCGAATACCCCTCCTGCGTCAGCCGGTCCAGCATATAAACGAGCCCGCAATTGGTGCACAGCGCCGTGCGAAGCCGCAGACCGTAGCGATCACGATCGGCGATCACGCAACTGTGCTCGGATTGGCATAGGCCGCAGCGAGGCTCATACTGGCGTTCCACCGAAGCAATCGACTCGACGGCCGGACGACAGCGCTCCCGGCGCACTTCGAGTTCGGTGGGACTGATCAGGTAGCCCATTGCGTCCTAGCGTACGATGGAATCGCGGACGAGCAAAATCTCTGTAGTGGGATAAGTCACGCTTGCGCCACGCAGCGGGTGACGCGCAGGAGTAGGCTTTCTAATCTTTCAGCTATCCGGATGTCTGATTTCGGGCGATACCGGAAAACCGTGTCCGTCCGGAGGCAACGTTCAACCCTAAGTCCCTTCCACTTTCTCCAACTCCAGTGTGATGGTTCCGATGGTGATCGGCATTCGCACCCGCACTTGAACCGGTAATCGCCGCCGGTCTTCGGTGAGCCAGACATTCAGCCGCGCCGCGCGCTGGAAAAGGACGCCGTTAAACAGGTAGATTTCGTAGCGGATCGTCTTAAACGCCCCGGCAGCCGTCTTCACGTCGTCGCGGGCCTGTGCCTCCACCCGCACCATCGCAAATTTCTTGCCGTCGCTTACCGCTATCTGCGTACTCTGGCCCGGTTCCAGGTTCAGCGTGCGCAAGAGATACAGGCCGCCGATCACGTCGTGCACGCACGGCGGAATCTCGATCTGCCTGGAGCTGAGCACCGAGTTATTGGCCAGATTACGTTCTACATACCGCGCCTGTCTTGTTTCCCCGTCGAAACTGATCCGCGTTTCCCGCTGGCGGACTCCTTCATGCGAGACCAGAAGGACCGAGCGTGCGCACAGCGCCGGAGTGAGCAGAGCCGTGTATTCGTCTGTAACCTTGAACAGCTTCGAAACCAGGCCCACCGACTCCAGGTGGAAGCGTACTTCGAATCCCGGTTGGGCCGCCCCGGTTTCAGTCCAGTCCACCTGGGCCTTTCCCGCCGTGACCAGCCGCCATTCCACGTTGTAATCGAGCTTCTCCCTGTACGGCAGGGCTTGCGGCTTGGCAAGCGGCGCGCAGGCGAGGAGCACCATCACGGGCGTCAAACGCATCTAATCGGTAGTGTCGCACAGCCCTGTGCGCGCATTCACGGAAACGTAAATCTTTGCCCGTCAATCCTGATCCATCTCCACGCCAACCCCCACGCGTCTTAATCCGCTCCGTTTCCCCGTCTGCGAAAATGGTGCTTCTATGCGTAACGTGGTCCGCCGCCCGGCTGTACTGCTGGCCCTGGCCCTATGTCTTGTAGGAGGCGTGGTGACTCTGGTGGACCGGCTTGCGAACGGCCCGAAGGTCAATCCGGAGCGCATCCTCCTTGCGGCAGAACCCGGCATCAACACCGATCCGGCCTTTTCGCCTGACGGCCGCCGCATCGCTTATAGCGCCCACCCGGAATCCGATTCCTCCTTCCACCTGTACGTTCGCCCTGCGCTTCCCTCCAGGATCAGTCCGCGCCAGCTCACCACGGGCGGGAGCGACATCGGGCCCGCCTGGTCTCCCGATGGCGGCCGGATCGCTTTTGTTCGCCTCCGGGAGGGCCGTGCGCAATACCTCATCATTCCGGCTGATGGCGGCCCGGAGCGTCTGTTGGCGGAATTGCCGAATTCTCGCGAAGAAGAGCAGCCTTTGCCGGAGATCGCCTGGACACACGACGGCCGGTCGCTGGTCGTAGTCGATACCAGCGCCTCACCGCCCGCTCTGGCGCTCGTTCCCGCCGACGGGGGCGCCATCGCACCGATCACTCATCCACCCGCCGAATCCACGGGCGATTCGACCCCCGCCGTTTCTCCCGACGGTGCCACCCTCGCGTTCGTTCGGGGATCCGCAGGCGATGGCGCCGATATTTATGTCTCCGACCTGCGTGGCGCCGGCCTCCGTCGCCTTACCTTTGATGACAGCGCCATCCGCGGCCTGGCCTGGATGCCCGGCGGCCAGGAGCTGATTTACGCCACTACCCGCGCCGGCGCTGGATCCCAGCTCTTCCGCTTGTCTGCTTACGGCGGCAGCCCCCGCCTCCTCACCATTGGCGGGGCCCACGCCAATTTTCCCGCCGTGAGCGCGGCCGGCCATCGCCTCGCTTTTGCCGACAACCCGGCGCCGGTGGCGATATGGCGCGCCCGGCTCGAAGCCGATGGTGAGGCCCAAGATGCCCATGAGCTGATCCGCTCTACAGGCCGAGACACCTGGCCTTCGTATTCGGCGGACGGTAAGCGGATCGTCTTCATCTCGGATCGGACCGGCACCGAAGAGATCTGGGTTTGCGACGCTGAAGGCGCCAAACCCATCCAGGTTACGCGCTTTCTCGATTGGCCCCGCCTGGCCCAGCCGCGCTGGTCGCCTACCGGTCCATCTCTCCTCTTTTCCTATGCCGGTAAACTCGGCCGCGGCCTGTTTACTTTGGCGCAAGGCAACTTGCAGCCCCGTCTGGTCGCGTCCGGTGGCGTCAATGGCGTCTGGTCGCACGACGGGAAGGCAATCTACTTCGACGGCGAAGGCCGCGTCTGGAGGGTTGCCGCGGATGGCTCCGGCAAACGGGAAGCAGTCACTCGTGAGCTTGGTACAGCCCAATCCGCCGAATCGCCGGATGGCAAATTTATCTATTTCCGCCATCGCCGCTCGGTGTGGCGCGTGCCTGCCGCCGGTGGTGACGAAGAGGGGGTCTTCACTCCGGAGTCTCCCTTCTGGAGCAGCCTCCAGCCGGTAGAGAACGGCGTTTATTATTTGAGCTGGGGATTCGGCGCCCGCCGCGGCTCCATTTCGTTCTACGATTTTGCCTCGAAGCAGAGCAGGGCCGCCGTCCGCATGCGCGGTGGCCGGGATGCCGGCGCCCCCTCCACCTTCGCCATCTCACCCGACCGCCGGTACATCCTCTACCCTCAGGTCGATCGCACCGAGACCAACCTCATGCTCATCGAAAACTTCCGCTGAAGCACCCGTTCGGCCTTAAAAGCCCGACGGCGCAATCCAGAAGCTCTCCTTCCATGTGCTTCCCGGGGGAATGCTCTCCAGTTCTTTGTACTCGCCGGCGTGCGCCAGGTTGAAGGCATCCGTCACCGCGGCCATCGGCTCGAAACAGATGAAATCCCGCGCGGCCGGCGAGTAGGCCACCGCAACGCGGTATTTCGGACCGTAGGTCACGGTAAGCCGTTCCCGCCTGCCTTCCACCCAGAAGTGCGCCAGCCCGTCGGCTCCGCGCACCAGGTTGGCGAAGACATCGTCCAGGTTCACGCCTTTGAGGGGCTGCACGTCCGCGAATTCCATCGGATTGCGTTCACCGGTCGGAATCAGGAAGCTGTTGAGCACCAGGTGGTCGCGCGCAGCGATGTGCACCTTCCATTGATCGCGCGGGGAATCATCCAGCCGCAGATAGGGATGGAATCCGATTGCCACCGGCAGCGGCTCATTCGAAAGATTCTCGATTTCCGTTTCCACCTGCATTTCGCCGTTCGCCAGCCGGTAAGTCATGCTGATGGTCTGGGCGAACGGAAACTGCGCCATCAGTTCCGGGTACCGCCAGAATTCCAGACGGCTCGTCACCCACGCCGAGCGCGTATCCGCCCCAACGTCCTCCACTTTCCACAGCGGGCTAAAATTCAACAGGCCGTGGATCGGTTTCCCGTGGTTGTCGCGCCGCAGGTTGCCCAGCCCATCGTTGAGCAGGTACTTCTTCCCGTTGGCCCAATACTCCAGGCCGTCCAGCCGGTTGGCCCACGGCGCCAGAAAGGGGATGCAGCAGAACGTAGGATCGGCCTTCAACTGCGCCGGGCTGGAGAACGGAGACCAGAGAATGTTCTTCCCCTTCACCTTCATCTCATACGCCATGTTGCCGATCGGCGGCGCGATGGACACCTCGACATCACGCGCTGTGTCGAAAAGCTGGACCACTTCGATGTCATCGACTATCCCGCGCGTGGCGCGGTATTCTGTGGCTTCCAGCATGAAGGGGAGTAGCGCGGCCACCAGGGCCGGTTTCATAGTTTGTCGGGATCTTGTAAGTCGAGCACTGTCTCCCGCTGGCAGCAGACGCATGGCCCGGGCGTGTACGCGCGGATTGAGCACACATCGCACCAGTACGTCACCATCTTCAGGTGCCCGTTCTGGTTCACCAGCATGGAGCGCGTGTGAATCGGGTCCAGGAGGAACCGGTCCGGTGCGGTGAAATGCCCTCTGGCCTGAATTTCAAACCCGTTCAGGCGCGTGTCTGCCAGCACCTTTTTCATCTGCGAATCGCCGTCTAGAAGCACGGTTTTGTGGTCGGTTGTTTCGATCGCCGGGGGCTTCCCCTCGCTTACGATCAGCTTGCCATGCAACGTGACGGTGGTCTGCGGATCGCCCGCCAGACAGGCCACCGCCGCCACCAGCAAACACAGACAGAGCCGCATAAGATTATTGTAGATCGGAACCAGGGTTCAGGGATTGGGGATTAGGGGTGGGTGGCGACGGGAGACAGGACGTTTCACATCCTGATGAGAGGGAAGCCCGCGAGCGCGAGCGGCACTCCGATTCACCACCCCCCCATCCCCCATCCCCAATCCCTGATCCCTATTGTTTGTACACCGTTCCGCCCTTCATGACGAAACGTACGCGCCGCAAGGCCGCAATTTCGCGCGCCGGATCTCCTTCCACCGCGATCAAATCGGCGAGCATGCCCGCCTGCACGCGCCCGATCTTCATGCGCAGCACCTGGCCCGCCACCGAAGTCGCCGCCTTCAGGGCTTCCACGTTCGGCATTCCGTACGCCACCATGAGCTCGATCTCGCGCGCATTTTCGCCATGGTTGAACACGCCCACGTCGCTGCCGCTCAGGATGGTCACACCCGCAGCCATCGCGGCTTTGAAGCTCTCCCGCTTGCGCCCGATACTCGCCGGTTCCGGCGCCTGCCCGTTCCAGCCCGCGTACCGAGCCACTGCTTCGCTCGCCGCTAACGTCGGGCAGAGCGGCACGTGCCGTTCCGCCATCAGCTTGAAAACTTCCGGCGTTCCGCCGTCGCCGTGCTCGATGGTGTCCACGCCGGCCATGACCGCCCTCCGCATTCCCTCCGGCGTGGAAGAATGTACCGCTACCGGAACGCCGCCGCTATGCGCGGCATCCACGGCGAATTTCAGCTCCTCTTCGGTGAACGTCGGATGCGCCCCAGGCAGAGGGCCCCAGCGGTAATCGGCGTAGAGCTTAACCCAATCCGCGCCGTGCGCAATCTGGTCGCGGACCACGCGGATGATATCCATGCCGCTGGTCTCCTCCGCTCCCTGCGGCACCCGCCATTCGGGCGCGAACCCCTTCGGACCGTAAGCTCCGGTCGCGACAATCGCCCGCGTCGCCGCCAGCACGCGCGGTCCCGGGACGATGCCCTGTTCCACCGCCTGTTTCAGCTCCACGTCGGCGTATCCCGCGCCTTCCGTTCCGAGGTCGCGGACGGTGGTGAAGCCCGCCATCAGCGTGGCGCGCAGGTGGTTCACCGCCCTCGCGGCCCGCAGCGCCAGTCCTTCCCGCGCCACCTGGTCGTTCCAGGGCGTCTCGTTGTAGGCATGCAGCAGGATGTGCGAATGGCCTTCCACAAGGCCCGGCATGAGAGTTGTGCCCGCCAGCTCGATCACTTTCGCGCCGGTGCTGTCGATGGAGGCCGCAGGACCCGCCGCCTCGATGTGGTCTCCGCGCACGCGAACCGCCCATCCTTCGTGCATCGTCTCGCCGTCGAATACTCGCGCCGGTTTCAGCACCGTCTGGCCGAACGCCGAAGTGCAGAGGAGCGCCGCCAACATGAATCGCATGGTCATAAACTAAGCGCTATGCCTCCCCGCTCAGGATTTTTTCGAACCTGCGGTTGACTTCCTTCAGATACGGTCCATCGCCGCCGCTCAGTTCCACGGTCGCCGTCCCACGGTATCCGACTTCCGCCAGCGCCGCGTGTACCGCCTTCCAGTCGATTTCCCCTTCGAGCAGCGCCGGAAACTCTGCCTGCCGCTTGCGAAAGGAGAAATCCTTGATGTGCAGCTTGACGATGCGCCGGTTCAGCGTGCGAATCCAATCCTGGGGGTAGCCCCAGATCTCGATGTTTCCCACGTCGAAATATGCCCGGATCCACGGTGTCTGAAATTCGTCGACGTATCGCGCCATCTCCAGCGGACTGAGCAGGAATTTGTTCCACACTTCTTCAATGCCGATGATGACCTTCAGTTCCTGCGCCAGCGGGACGAGTTTGCGGATCTGGCGCTGGCTCCGCTCCCACGCCTGGGCGTAAGTCACTTGCGGGGTCACCACCGCCGGCACCAGCAGTACGGTGTCCGCGCCCCAAAGCCTGGCGTTGCGCAGGCTGGTCCGCATGCCCTCGAGGCTCTTCTCCACCACCGCCGGATCGTCCGAGGAGAGCGGGCTGTTCCAATGCTCCTGGTTCATCACCGAATGGATCGGCAGCCCGGCTTGTTTCGAAGCCGCCAGCATCTCCTCCGCCTTGTCCTGTTCCGGCGTGGTGGGGCATTCGATGGCCTCGAAACCGGATTCCTTCGCCAGCAGAAACCTCTCCCGCACCCCCAGTGTCTTCGGCAGCATGCTGAACTCCACGGCTTTGCGGATGGGCAGGCGCCCAGGAGGTGAGGCCAGCAGAGGCGCGGCTGCCAGCGAGGAAACAAACGATCGGCGGGTGATCTCCATGGCAGACGATTGTAGCGTGGCGCGCGGTGCAGGATTGCGCCTGGGCCCCGCCTTGCAATTCCGGATGCAAAGGTTGCTAAATTGTGAACTGGCCGCGCTGGTTGCGTCCGCTATCCTATGACCCTCGCCTTTGCCGTCCTCGCTCTCATCCTCGCCGTTCTTCTGGCCGTCGCATTCCTGCGCCTGCGGGCACTCTCCGCCGAAGCCGCCGCCGTCCGTGCGAAGAACACCGAACTGGATCGATCCCTCGCCGTAGAACAGCAGAAATCCGCGCGCGCGGCCGAATTGGAGCGCGCTCTTTCCGATCAGAAAGACCTGGAAGGCCGTCTTGCGGCGGCAAAAACTGAAGCCGAAAGGCAATCCGCCATCGATGCCGAAGCTCTTCGCCAGGAGCGCAAACAGTCCGAAGAAAAACTTGCCCTTCTGGCCGACGCCCGCGAGCAGATGACGCGCGAGTTCAAATCCCTGGCCGCCGATGTCATGCGCTCGCACGGCGAAACTTTCAGCCGGCAGAACAAGGAGCAGATCGAGCTGATCCTGGCTCCGCTGCGCGACCGCATCGGCGAATTCCAATCCGGCCTCGAGACTGCGCAGAGGGAAAGCTCGAATGAACGCGCCATCCTGGCGGACCAGATCCGCCGCCTCTCCGAAGACAGTTCCAATCTCACCCGGGCTCTCCGCGGCGAGGCGCAGGCGCAGGGCGCGTGGGGCGAAATGATCCTCAGCTCCATCCTGGAGCGCTCCGGCCTTCGCGAGGGCGAGGAATACCACGCGCAGCAGAGCCACACCACCGACGAAGGCGACCGGTTGCGCTCCGATGTGATTGTCGATCTTCCCGGCGGCCAGAGGATCGTCATCGATTCCAAGGTCTCCCTCACCGCCTTCCAGGACTACGTCAACGCCGAAAGCGCCGCCGAGCGCGCGGCGCATCTCAAGCGCCATCTCGCTTCCATCCGCGCCCACATCAAGTCGCTTTCAGGCAAGCAATACCACGCGGCAGCCGGCAGCCCGCTGGATTACGTCGTCCTTTTCATGCCCATTGAAGGCGCCCTCGCGGCCGCGCTGGCCGAGGACCCCAACCTTACCGCCGAAGCCGTTGCCGCTAACGTGGCCATCGCCACGCCCACCACGCTCATGATCGCCCTGCGCACCGTCGCCAACGTCTGGCAGGTGGAGCGCCGCAACCGCAACGCCGAAATGATCGCCGAAAGGGCCGGCAGGGTCTACGATAAGCTGGCCGGTTTCCTGGAAGACATGACGCTGCTCAGCAGCCGCTTGAACCAAGCCCGCGCCGCTTGCGACGAAGCCCTTTCCAAGCTTTCCACCGGCCGCGGTAACCTGGTCCGTCAGGTGGAGCAGTTGAAACAGCTCGGCGCCAAAGCCGGTAAGTCGATTCCCGCCGACTTTCTGGATGGCAACGATGCCGACGACGCGGAAGCCTCGCCCCAGCTCGAACTCCCCGGCACCCGTTCGGACGCGGCCAACGGGAGCCGCTGATCGGGTCCGGCGAGCGCGCTTTCTGATCCGGGCCCGGTTGCCCGAAATTCGCGTTACCATAGTCCTCCATGAAGCCTTATGCCCTCTCTCGCCGTGCGTTTCTGGCCGCCACCGCGGCCGCGCCCGTCGTTCCCGCCTGGGCTCAGCGGCGGAAACAGATTCCCGTCGGTCTGGAGCTCTACTCCGTCCGCAATGAGCTCGCCAAGGACCTGAACGGCACCGTCACTGCCGTTGCCAAAATGGGCTACCAGGTGGTCGAGTTCTTCTCGCCCTATTTCGACTGGACGCCGCAGCAGGCCAAGGACGTTCGTCACCTCCTTGACGATCTAGGTATCCGCTGCAACTCTACCCACAACGGCCCCAACTCTTTCAAAGGCGACGGCATCGCCAAAGCCATCGAGCTCAATCAGACGATCGGCAGCCGCTTCGTCGTCATGGCCAGTGCCGGACGCGTCAGCGGGCTCGACGGCTGGCGCACCGTGGCCGAAACTCTCACCGCCGCCTCGGAGAAATTCCGCGCCGCCGGTTTGCGCGCCGGCTACCACAACCACCAGTTGGAGTTCACGCCCATCGATGGCAAGCGGCCGATGGAAATTCTCGCGGCCAATACGCCCAAGGACCTGATGCTGCAGCTTGACGTCGGCACGTGCGTGGAAATGGGCTCCGACCCGGTTGCGTGGATCAAGGCCAATCCCGGCCGCATCAACTGTCTGCATCTGAAAGACTGGGCGCCCGGGGAAGGGAAGGGCTACTCCGTCCTGTTCGGCGAAGGCAAGTCACCCTGGAAGCAGATTTTCGCCGCCGCCGAATCCGTGGGCGGAGTGGAATACTACTTGATCGAGCAGGAAGGTAGCCGCTTCTCGCCATACGAGACGGCCGAGAAGTGCCTCGCCACGTTCAAGCAGGTTCACGGATAGGGCCAAATTACCCCGGTGAAAATCCGGCCGCAATGATTGCCGTCCCTGCCGATTCAGACAGCGGGTCTGAACCGTTGGCACAAATATACTTGACAACTCCAAAG
>DATJMP010000239.1:0-2646 GCA_035508655.1 Bryobacteraceae bacterium | reverse complement strand
TGGCCGGACGCGATGACGGGAAGAACTTCAATCGCGCTTGGCTACAAGACATACCGGAAAGAACTGGAGGCCGTGGGAATGTCGCTGGTTGGAGGATGCCACGACGAAGGCAGAAATCATTACTACGACGCCCGGAAGAGGTAGATCGCCCGCTTGCGGGACTCTGCGATGACGTTGGCGGGCGCCCGCCGAGTTTCCGACAAAGCCGTCGATATCGTGCGCCGGGCCGGTTGCGACATTTGAGGCGCGTTAACGCTTGGCCCCCGGATTCCGTCTTTCTTTGCGATTTCGCCGACAGGAGGGGAATCATGAGGAAGAAGAACACCATCGTACTCGCCATTACGCTTGCGGGCCAGCTTTTCGCAGGGGGGGTTTTTTCTGCAGCTAGGGGACCCCAACGCCAACGCCGAGGCCCATGCGGCTAAGGCCATTTTGGTAATCAGAGCTGCCGGTTGCATTCAGCCGGGAACGGCGAGCGTGACGGCCACCGCCATCAGCCTGGTGGGCGGCCAGCAGCACAGGATCCCGCCTGCCCAACTGGACAGGTAACACGAGGGCGAAACCTGCGCAATCGCTTCCGGTGAGAGTGTAATGGCTCCTTCGGGTCCAAGTGAGTGGCGCAGGCCGCGTTGGTAGGTTAGCGGCCCGTGCCACATACTCGACGGCCGGATCTCCGCGACCTTCTCTGCCCGAAAGTACCAACTGCGGGCGGTAATTCAGGCCCCGGCGCCGATGCACTATCGAACATTCCGGAGACCATGCGTCGAGATGAGTTTCGACGCGGCACGCAGGAGTGCGCGCGCCACGCTACGGGTTATTGGAGATCACGTTGGGCACGTTGCGCTGGCGGAGCAGGGCGTTGAAGTCGGCCAGGTCTTTTTCGAGGAGCAGTTTCAAATGCTGTTGCTGGGTGGCGGCCTGCTCCTGTAGTTCGTCGCGAACGGCTACATCCTGGGTGGTGGGCTGGTAATCCGAGCTTTCCACATCGCCGGCAAGGTAGCCGATTTTGTGAACCAGGCCGGGCGGGAAACGAACGTCATCCTGGCCGCGGCCGGTGGTTCTCAACTGAATCAACTGCTCTTCGATGGCGACGAGTTTATCGCTGAGCTGGTCGGCGGCGCTGCGGATCGGGGTGCTGGCTTCTTCGGTGCCGACGGCCGATTTGAGCTCAAGCAACTGGGCGCGGAGCGATTCAATCCGATTGACGGCATCCACCATGGTGTTCATGGTGCCGCTCAACGAGGTGAGGAATTTCGTCTGGAGCTGGATATCGCCCTCGGAGCCGTTGGAGTGCGGATCTTTGAGGACGTGCAAGGGGCGGGTGTAGTCCTGGCCATCGACGGTCAGTTTGACGGTATAGACGCCGGGAGGGGCGAGGATGGAAATCGCGCGTTCACCGGGCGCGGGCCGCCAGCCCTGCGCGTTGAGAAGGATTTCGGGCGCATAGAGCGGCGAGGTGCGGAGACGGATCGGCTTGGTGCCTTCGAAGCGCAAGTCCCAAATGACGCGATTGATGCCGGGCCGGGGAGACGCGACCAGAGTACGCACGGTATGGCCAGCGGCATCCAGAATGGAGAGGCGCGGCGGGGCCTTGGGCGAGCTCTTCAGAAAATAATCGAGCGATGCGCCGTAGGGCGGGTTCTGTCCCGCGGTGGGGTCATTGGGCATGGTGTCGGGTTGGGTGGCATTGCGGAAGCGGTACGCATCGCGGGGCGGGAAGAGGTGGGCAGCCGAGGACAGATCCGGAGCGGTCATCTGTTCCAGCGGCGAGATGTCGTCCATGATCCAGAAGCCGCGGCCGTAGGTGGCCAGGACGAGATCGTGGAAGTGGGGCTGGATGGCGATCCAGTAGACCGGCGCGTGCGGCAGATTGGATTGCAGCGGCTGCCAGTTGGCGCCGTCATTGAAGGACACGTAGATGGCGTTCTCCGTGCCGAGGAACAGCAGGCCCTGGCGGACGGGGTCTTCGCGGATGCAATGCGCATAGCTCAACATGCTGTGCGGAATTCCGTTGACGATGGGGGTCCAGGTCTGGCCGTAATCGGCGGTCTTATAGACGAAGGGATCACGGTTGTTGACCTGATGCAGGTCGACGGTGATGTAGGCGGTTCCGGCGTCGAAACGGGAGGCTTCGATACTGGAAACGGTGCCCCATTCCGGCAGGCCGGGAATGTTGGCGGTGACATTGGTCCAGTGCTGGCCGCCATCGCGAGTGACTTGTACGAGGCCGTCGTTGGTGCCTGCCCAGAGCACGCCGGCGGTCTTGGGAGACTCGGCGAGGGCGAAGACCACGCCGGCGTATTCGACGCCGATGTTGTCGCCGGTGAGGCCGCCGGAGAATCCCATGCGGCTTTTGTCATTGCGCGTGAGATCGGGGCTGATGATTTTCCAGCTTTGGCCCTGGTCCGTGGTGACGTGCACGAACTGGCTGCCGGCATAGACTTTATTGTGGTCGTGCGGGGAGATGAGGATGGGGAATTCCCAGTTGAAGCGATATTTCACCTGGGCGGCGGTAGCGCCGCCTACGTCTTCGGGCCAGATTTCCACGTTGCGGGATTGGTGATTGCGCACATCGTAAATGGTCACGATGCCGCCGCCGCTGCCATTGCCGGAGGAACTGGACCAGATGATATTGGGGTCGACGGG
>DATJMP010000238.1:0-10519 GCA_035508655.1 Bryobacteraceae bacterium | reverse complement strand
CGTCCCGCCGGCCGGTCGCTCATTGCAGTTTTACGGCGCGGCCGGTGCGGATCGATTCCTTGGCGGCGTCGATAATCTCGACCACGCCTATGTTGATGTCGAGCGCCGTGATGCCTTCGATCGGCTTATTGTTCCTGATCGCATCGACCATAAACGAGATCGGATCGGCCTTTTCGGGCGCGAGCGGCGTCAACGGCAACTCCCGCGTATCGCTTCCGTTCCGCAGTTCCACCTTCTGCTGGGTCATATAGATACTGCCCCGTTTCACATTGCCATCCGGTCCCGTGGTAGAGCCGAAGATCTCCAGGTCCTGGAAACTGCGCGGCAGATCCCAACTCCCTTCGAAGATATTGATCCCGTTCTTGTATTTCAGGACCATCGTGGCCGAGTCTTCTACTTTGGGAAACGTTTCCGGGCGCAGGTGGATCGCTTCGGCATAGACGCTTTCCGGCCGGCCCATGTACCAGAGTGACCAAAGCGCGTTGTAGCAGCCGAAGTCCATCAGAGCGCCCCCGCCGTTCTTCACGGGATCCGTGAGCCAGTCGAAAAAGTATTTGCCGGGGCCGGTCGAGCCCGGTCCGCCGTGTCCCACGATCCCGCGCAGCCGCCACGGCTTGCCCACGGTGCCCTTGTCGATTTCGGCGCGGGCAATTTGGTTGGAAGGCCACCAGGCCATCTGGTAGTTGCACATCACCTTCACGTTGTATTTCCTGGCCAGTTGCGCCATCTCCAGGGCGTCTTTGTAGCTGGAGGCGAGCGGCTTTTCGTAGATTACGTGGATGTGCCGCGGGGCGCACTGCTTCAGGATCTCCAGGTGCCGGTTATTTTCGACGAAGGCCCAGACGAAATCCGGCTTGGTTTCGTCCAGCATCTTCCGGTAATCGTCGAAAAAAGGAACGTCCTTCGCACCCTGCCGCTCTTTGGCCTGTTGCACCAGTTCCGGAATGGTTTCTGCAATCCCGACGAGCTTGATCTGCTCGCTCTTCGTCATGCGGGGAAGGTACGATGCCTCATGCGAATGGATCAACCCGATCACCGCGACTCGGTACGGTTGGGCGAACGCCGGCAGCGCGGCGAGCGACAAGGCAGCCACAACAAGCGGTTTCATCACAAGCTTATGCTATACGGTTGCTGTCATCTTTGTCGCGGTTCATTGGTTCACAGTGCCCTCAAGGACCCCGGCGGACAGACCGCGGGCCTGGCAAAGGTCTGATTCCGCCCCGTTTGTTTCCAGGCGTTCCGCTATGATTGAACTCGTGGCCAATCGCCAACACGCCGGCCCTGGCGTGACCACGCCCGAGGTCCCGGAACCGTCGCTCGCGGAACGCGCGCGGACTCTCGTCTCGATCAGCCGAATCGGCAGCCTTTCCACCCATTCCCGCAAATTTCCTGGTTTTCCCTTCGGGTCGATGATGCCCTTCGCGACGGATTCGCGCGGGCGTCCTGTTTTCTTCATCAGCAGCCTGGCGATGCACACCCAGAACCTATACCAGGACCCTCGCTCCAGCCTGCTGATCACGCAGACCGACACCACCGGCGACCCGCTGGGGGCGGCCCGCCTTACTCTCGTCGGCACGACGAAGGTGGCGCCCGCCGGGGAAGTGGCGGACCTGTACCTCTCCCGCCATGAGAATGCACGCTACTGGCAGGACTTCACGGATTTCGACTATTACCGTCTGGAGGTCGAAGGCGTTTACTTCATCGGCGGATTCGGTGTGATGGGTTGGGTGCCGGCAGACGAGTATGCCGCGGCCGAGCCTGATCCGCTTGCAGCCATTGCGCCCGGCATCATCCGGCACGTGAATGCCGATCATCCCGATGCCCTTCGCCGCATCGTGGCGCAACAGACGGGGAACACTCCGGATGAGGCTTATATGACCTCGGTGGACCGCCTCGGCTTTCATCTTCGACTGAAGAATGGGGACGAAGTCCATGAGCGGCGCATCGCATTTCCGCGTGAGGTGAGGGACGCGGACGCGGTACGAGCCGTCTTCATCGAAATGGTTCGAGCTTGACGAGGCTGGCCCTTCACTCGTTCAGCACAAACGCGTACAACTGATCGCCGCCCGTGGCCAAGATGTACTGCTTGCCGTCGAGCATGTAGGTCTCGGGGGCGTTGCCGGTCGCTCCGATCCGCGAATGCCAGAGCGGCTTGCCCGTTTTCGCGTCGTACGCCACCAGGTTCTGGCCGTCGCCGGTGAACAGCAGGCCGCTGGCCGTGGAGAGCAGCCCGTTGCTGCCATCGTTCTCATGCCGCCAGACTACCTCGCCGGTACGGTAATCGATGGCATCGATATAGGAAGGGTACGAGAGATTCCCGCCGCCCATCGTGCCGCCCAGTCCCATCGAACCGCGCGGATCCGGGTCGATCAGGTAGGAGATGCGCAGCGAATTCCGCTCCGGAACATAGAAAAACCCGGTCTGAGGCGAAAAGGAAGGCGGCGGATAATTGGTGACGTCCGCATTCACGAGTGAGCCCGCGATGGTGGCGTCTTTGGCGGGGTTGCGCTTGGGGCGTCCCTGTTCGTCCAGACCCGATGCCCAGTTGTTATAGAGACCGAACTTGCCGGTGATCAGGTGCTCGCCCGTGACACGATCGAGGACGAAGAAGTAGCCGTTGCGCTCTCCCGTCATGACGATCTTGCGCGTGCGGCCTTGAAACGGCATATCGGCCAATATCGGTGTTTGAGTCGAATCCCAGTCGTGGGTGTCGTGCGGCGAGGTCTGGTAATACCACGCCATTTTGCCCGTATCGACATTGACGGCCACCAGGGAGCACGTGTACAGGTTATCGCCCTCGCCTCGCCCGGTCGTGTACGCCGGTGTGGGATTCCCGGTACCGAACATGTAGAGGTGGGTTTCGGGATCGTAAGCGCCCGGAATCCAAACCTGCGCGCCGCCGTGGCGCGCCGCATCCAGGCTGGCCCACGTCTTGACGGCCGGATCATCGGCCGTCATCGGCACCGTGTAGAGGATCCACTGGCGCTCGCCGGTTTCGGGATCGAGCGACTGGAGAAAACCTGGAGCATCCATATCATTCCCCGTGCCCACCAGCAGATGATCGCCGATCACGATTGGAGACATCGAGGAAAAATACTGCTCGTCGAAGCTGGAAATCTCCTTCTTCCATTTCTCCTTGCCAGTCTTGGAGTCGAGGCAGATCAGGTAGTCGTCATGGACTTCCAGGTAGAGATTGCCGTGCCACATCCCGAGCCCGCGATTGCCGGTGTGCGTGCCGCCGCGGGTCTTCCAGTAGTAGTGCCAGAGGATGGTGCCGTCGCGTGCGTCCACCGCCCAGGCATTGTCGGGGACCGAGATGTAGATCACCCCGTCAACCATCAGCATGCCTCCCCCGAGCCGCGCTCCGCCGCACGTGTTCAGGTCGCCCTTGCCGAGCCCGCCGAGGATGATCGGAGGCGAAAGCTCGCCGCCGAACCGCCCGCCGAAGCTGCCGGTTCCGGCGCTGTCCATGCCCGTCGGACCGCAGCCGTTACTGAAGCGGGCGACCCAGGCGAGCCCCAGGTTCTTGAGCGTCGCCGGATTGATGTGAGTGAGTGAGCTGTACCGTTTGCCGGAATAGTCCCCCGAGTAGGTGGTCCATTGCTCGGCGAGTGGCTTCAGGATTTCCGCGGGGTCGAGTGGCCCTTGTGCCGGGGCCAGGGCGGGAACGAGCAGAATGGAAAGGACCAGGATGAGCCGTGTCATAAAGTCACCTCGGTAGAATTCATTTCAGGGTTGCCAGATAAGCCGTCACGTCGTGCATGTCTTTGTCATCCAGCGCCGGGGCAAGTTTCTTGTGCGCTTCGTACGGATCATGCACTTCGATCTTCGGATCGTCGCCGTTTCGCGCGATCGACCGGCGCGTGCCGTCGGCCAGCCGGAGCGTGACGATGAAATCGTCTTTACGGATCAGTACGCCTTCCAGTTTCTGCCCGCCGGTAAGCGTCACCGTGACCGTACTCGGCTTTTCCCCTTCGCCGCCTCCCCGGCCGAATCGCCCGCCACCGCCCCCTCCGGAGACCCAGGTGTTCTGCAGCGTTCGGACGTCCGGGTATTTGCCTGCGATGCCCTTCAAGTCTCCGGCGGCCGAGTGGCAGGCTGCGCACTTTTCCTCGAAGTAGGCATGGCCCGCCGAGGCGCTGCCTACCAGGACGTTCAGCGTGGAGGGATCGACGGCTCCAGGCGGACGCGCCTGCGATCCGACCTTGGCGAGCACGCTGTGAATGAACTCGGCTACGGCCGTAACATCGGCGTCTGTGAAGTTGAAGGCTGGCATGCCTCTGTCCTGCCGAGCCCCGTGGAGGATCGGCCCGATCGACTCGCCATGCTGATCGCTTAGCGCCACCAGCGAACGGAGCAGACTGGGGCCACCCTGATCGCCCCCGCGGAGGTCGGTCCCGT
Organism: Bryobacteraceae bacterium; assembly: GCA_035508655.1. Lineage (GTDB taxonomy): Bacteria > Acidobacteriota > Terriglobia > Bryobacterales > Bryobacteraceae > DATGMB01. The sequence continues at coordinate 6,118 of DATJMP010000238.1, read as the reverse complement.
GGCAGGGGGTGCAGTTCACGCTGTAAACGGCCTTGCCGCGCGCGATCACTTCCGGAGAAGCAAGCTTGCGCATCTGCTGTGGGAAGTTGGGACCGCGGCGTCCGCCGCCCGGTTCTGCGCCGCGGCCTCCCGCCCTGCCTCCGCCGGCCGCTGGTTGCTCCGGCGCCTGTGCCCATGCCACAGCCCCGGCAAGGGCGACCGCCGCCAGTAACGCTACTGCACTGATGTTCTTCATTCGTGAATTCCCCTCCAGACCCGATTCCGAACCTGCGCGGCAACCGCTACGCCAGCGCATCCCTGCAGAATTGCACGCACTTCTTGATCTCGCTCAAGACATTGGAGCCCGTCGGCGTGTCGTACTCGTACTCGATACTGGCCGGGAACCTGTATCGGCTCTCTTTCATGGTCTGCAGAATCTCCCGGATCGGCGTTTCGCCCTGGCCCCACGGCACATTCGGTCCCCCTCCACCGGGCGCCGGTCCGCCAGGCTCGCCTGCGCTCTTCGGCCCCTTGCGGTCTTTCAGGTGCAGACTCGCGATCCGATCGTGATACTTCACCATCACCGGTACGGGCGATTTCCCGGTGACACCGTAAAAATGGCCGACGTCGAAGTTGATTGCGGTGTACGAAGACGCCGCGAGCGCCTTCGGAAATTCGGATTCACCGCCTTGCCCGTGCGTGTGGAACGCGATGCGCAGTTTGCGCTTGGCGGCGTATTCCGCCACCCGCTGCAGCAGCGCGTCGTTGGTCGGCAGTTCCATGGTGACGTGGTTGGCGCCGAGCGTTTCCGCGACGTTCCAGATATAGTCGTATTCCTGGTCCGACATGTTCATCGTCGGAGGCAGTTTAAACGCGTAGATGCTGACCCCGGCATCGTTGTACGTCTTGCGGAACGCCTTGTACTTCTCCATCGATACGGAAAGGCGAAACTGCTTCATTTCCGCCGCGGCTTTCTCCATGGCCGCCTGCTGTTCCGGCGTCATTCTCCCGCCACCAGGACCGCGGCCGCGCCCCGGCACCATCCCGCGGCCCGCCTGCGCCGGCGCTCCGGCATAGCTTTCGGCCACGTTGCTCATTAGCTCGATCGCGCTGATGCCGCAATCCAGGCAATACTGGAGCACCTGCCCGGCGCTGCTGGGAAGCGCGCGGAAGCTGTACGTAATGGTCCCGATCTGTACCCCGCCGAATACGGAATTTGGTTTCGCCGCCATCAGCTTCGATGCAGTGGCCGCACCCAGCGCGAGCTTGCCGATTCGCCGCCTCGTATAGAGCATCCCGTCCCTCCTTACTCCGACTTTTGAGGCCGGTGGCGGTGCACTCCACCGGCGTTGCGCTCATTCTATAGAAAAAAGAGAGGGTCTGGGGCCGACCTTGAGGGTCCTTGGACGGCATCAGCGGCTTTTCCCATACGTCCCGGCAGCCATGTACCGGCACGTATGACGGCCTTGTCTGCCCGTCATAACACTGTTACTTTGATCTTCTATCGTAAATGGTGATCCGCGCGCCCTCGTGGTGTCGCGCATCTTGTCCCGCCTGGAGAATTACGATGAGACGAACTCGATTGGTTCTTCCCTTGGTCGCGGTGGCGACGCTCGGACTCGCCCTGGCTGCCCGCCGCACACTCGAAGGCGTACACCGCATGCCCGACATCACCGATTCCACCGGAACAGTGACGCTTCCCAATGGTTGGCGCATCACTCCGGCGGGCCGGCATGTGAAACTCCCCGGCGACCTGCCGATGAAGATGGCGGTGAGCGGCTCGCAGTTGATCGTCCTCACGGCCGGATACCACGATCACAGCTTGAGCGCGATCGACCTGCACACCGGGGAAGTGACGGCCACGCTGGATGTGGTCAAGGCTTGGGATGGAATGGCGTTCGACCCGGCCAGCGGCATCGCATATATCTCCGGCGGAGGGGGCCGGCCCAAGCGCAGTTTCAGCACCGTGCTGGAACGGCTCACCTCGCCGCTGAAGGATTCCATTGCCACACCGATTCTGAGGGTGCAATTCAAAGACGGAACATTTCGGGCGGAGGCGCCCATCTCGATCGCCGGCCTCGATGAGAAGAACCGGTTCATTTCCGGAGTCGCGCTTGGACCCGATGGCGCGCTGTTTGCCCTGAACATCGAAACCGACATGCTGTACCGCCTGGCTGGCGCGGATTTCGCCGGCCAAAAGTCCGCCAGGACCGGCTACCGGCCCTATGGAGTGTTTTTCTCCCCCGATGGCAAGACGCTGGCTGTTTCGAACTGGGGCGACAAATCCGTCAGCTTTTTCGATCCCGCCTCGCTGCGCGAAACGGGACGAGTGGCAGTGGGGAGTCATCCGAACGAGATGGCATGGGCGAAGGACGGGCGGCTCTTCGTCGCGGATTCCGGCTCGAACGAAGTGAGCGTGATCGCAGACGGTGCGGTGGCGGAGACCATCCGCACTTCGCTCGATCCCAAGGCGCCGGTCGGCTCCACGCCCGACGCACTGGCGCTCTCGCCGGACGGAAAGCGGCTGTATGTGGCCAACGCGGACAACAACAACGTAGCCGTGATCGACGTGGCCAACGCGAAGGAATCGCGCGTGCTCGGCTTCATCCCCACCGGCTGGTATCCGACCGCGATCGCCGTGGCGGCCGACGGTAAACAGATTTTCGTCGGCACCGGAAAGGGAATCGGGTTCCGTAACAATTACCCGGCGACCGTTGCTTACCCGCAGAAGGCGCCCAATCCCAAGACTCCCTACGATTACATCGGCTCCGTGTTAAGCGGCCATGTTTCGATCGTCGACGCGCCCGACACGCGCCAGCTTGCGGCTTATACAAAACAGGCCATGGCGAATGTGCCCGTTCCGGCAACCTACACGGATTCCGCATGGGCGGCAAAGATCCAGCGCGACGTGTTCCCGAAGATCCGCCACATTCTTTACATCATTCGCGAAAACCGCACCTACGACCAGGTGTTTGGTGACCTGGGCGTCGGCAATGGCGATCCGCGGCTCGTCCTGTTCGGCCGCGACGTCACGCCGAACGCCCACACGCTGGCGCGCAAATTGGTGACGTTCGACAATCTGTACTGCGACGGCGAGGTCTCCGAGGACGGCCATCAGTGGTCGAATGCCGCTTACGCTACCGATTTCAACCAGAAGGCCTGGACGAACAGCTATAGCGGCCGTGGGGAGCCGGATGGCGACGAGCGCGTAATGAGCTCCCCGGCCGGGTATCTCTGGGATGCCTGCGCGCGCAAGGGCCTCTCCTTCCGCACCTACGGGGAGATGGCCAGCTTCGTTTCCTCGCCGGAATCCGAACCCGAGGTCAAGGCCGTAGGTTCGCTTGCCGGTCATGTCTCGCTCGAGTGGCTGAAGGTGAAGTCGAAGGGCGGCCGCGATACCGATAAGGCGGCTGTTTTCGTCAAGGAGCTGGAGCAGGCTCAGAAAACGGGCGACTGGCCGAATTTTATGGTGATGTCACTGGGCGAAGACCACACCTCGGGTCTCCTGCCGGGGGCTTATGCCCCGACCGCCGCCGTGGCCAACAATGACCTGGCGCTCGGACAAATCGTGGAAGCCGTCAGCCATTCACGCTTCTGGAACGAGACGGCGATTTTCGTGATCGAAGACGACGCCCAGAACGGTCCGGATCACGTCGACGCCCACCGCACCGTCGGGCTGGTAATCTCGCCTTGGATGAAGCGCGGCATGGTCGACAGCACGATGTATACGACATCCTCGTTCGTGCGCACGATGGAACTCATCCTCGGCTTGCCGCCGATGACGCAGTTCGACGCGGCCGCCACTCCCCTGTATGCGTCGTTCAACACGGCCGCCGCTACCGATACCTTCGACGCCTTGCCGGCCCAGGTGAGCGTGACGGCCCGCAATCCCGCAACGGGAGCGGGAGCCAGGGCCTCGCTGAAACTGGATTTCTCCGATTACGACCGCGCGGATCCGGATGAACTCAACCACATCCTCTGGGCCGCCCTGAAGCCGGGCCAGCCGATGCCGGCGCCGGTCCGCAGTTTGCGTGTGCGCTGAGTAGCGCGGATCCTTACAGCTGCTCCAACTCTTTGCGGGCGCGATCCAGGATGTCTCGGACGCGATCTTCCAATTCGCTCTTCCCGGCCGCTCGCCCCGCCGCGCGCCAGGCCGCCTGCATCAAGCCTCCCATGGGCCTGAGGACCGAAAACGCTTCGGGGTGCATGTACTGGCCCCATTCCTCCCACTTCTGCGCGCGGTCCCAGATTCGGCGTATCCGCTCCGGATCTTTGTCGAGTTCCGCCCGGCCCGCGTCCGTGAGGCTGTAAACCCGCTTACCGCTTTGCTGCTCGGAGCGGATCAGGTCCTCGTCTTCCAGCTGCTGAAGCGTCGGATAGATGCTGCCCGCACTCGCCCGGTATAGCCCGCCGGAGCGCTCTTCCAGATCTTTCATCAACTGGTAGCCATGCTTCGCGCCGTCCTTGAGCAGGGAGAGGATAGCCAGCCGCACCTCGCCGGACTCGAAAAACCGTCGCCCGAAAGCCATGCCTCCCATCCAAGGCCAGGTTTTTCCGTATGTCTGCCAATCATGTCTCATAACATATCGTATGATATATCAAACACTATATCAAAAGCAAGTCGGATCATGGAGACGGAAGGCAAGCAGTTTAGAAAGAGGAGGTTACGCCGCAGCGGATCAGACGTTAACGCATACCGAAAGCCCAATCAGTCGTCCCGGCTGAGAGGGCCTAACAATCCTTAATACGCCGGCCGCCCTCCGGCACGCGTTAATAGAAGCAACGGACGTTGAAAGCAATCTCGTCTGCCACCACGGCGTGCAAGGGAGGGAACCATGTGCAAGCGCATCGTCAGGGCAATATCCGTATCCGCGCTGGCTCTTGGCGCGGTAGCGAGCGCCTTGGCCCAAACCGCGACATCCCGAATCGTGCGAGCGGCTAACGCTTTCCTGGCAACGCTCGACCAGACCCAGCGGCAGAGCGTAGTGTTTGCCTTCAATGACGAACAACAGCGCAAACGTTGGTCGAACTTCCCGGTGGCGATGGTGCCTCGGGGAGGCATGAGTCTGGGGGAAATGACGCCTGTACAACATGCGGCGGCCATGACCCTGGTTGCATCGGCGCTTAGCGCGCGAGGCTTCGAGAAGGTGCAGCAAATCATGGACGGCGATGAAGTCAACAAGAACACCTCCGGCAACGGACCCCGCGGCGGGCGTCCTCCCGGCGGAAGAGGTGGTCGGGCTCCATTCGGCGGCAGAATGGATGGACCCCCTCCCGGGCGGGGCTTCGCCGGCGGCGCCATATTCGGCAAGGATCTCTACTACATCTCCATCCTTGGGATGCCTTCGGAAAAGACTCCATGGATGCTTCAATTCGGCGGACACCACCTGGCCCTCAACATCACGATTGCCGGCGAGCAGGGAGTCCTGACGCCGACCCTGACCGGCGCGCAACCCGCCCGTTACACACTGGAGGGCAAAACCGTGCGGCCCCTCGCGGGGGAAAGCGACAAAGCCCTGGCCCTCGTGAACTCCCTGGATGAAACCCAGCGGAAACAAGCGCTCTTGAGTTACCGGGTAGCGGATCTCGTACTGGGCCCGGGCCAGGACGGGAAGACGATTCAACCGGAAGGCCTGAAGGCGTCCGCTCTAAGTGAAAAGCAGCGCGCCGTGCTTCTCGATGTCATTGGGGAGTGGGCGGGAATCGTCCACGAAACCGCCGCGGCCGCCCGTATGGCGGAGCTGAGAGCCGACCTCAACGAGACCTGGTTCGCCTGGAGCGGTCCCGTCACTGCTGAGCTCGGCAATAACATCACCGCCTATTACCGCATTCAGGGACCTCACCTCGTCATCGAGTATGCTCCCCAAGCCCTTGGCGGCGACCTCGCCATGCATGTTCACACCATGTACCGCGACCCCACCAACGACTACGGTCAGAAGCTTCTCGCCAAATGAAGCGGGCGTTCGCGGCTGCGATTCTGCTCCTGGCGTCCGTGCGGGGTGGGGCCCACAGGCTGGACGAATATCTCCAGGGCATGATCATCTCCGTCGACAAGACAAGGCTGCAGGGCCACATGTCGTTGACGCCCGGAGTCGCAGTACTGCCCTACGTGATTTCTCAAATCGATACCAACGCCGAT
>DATJMP010000237.1:0-3924 GCA_035508655.1 Bryobacteraceae bacterium | reverse complement strand
CGGCAAAGGCCCTGGGATCAAACCGTATACGGTGACCAAAGCTCTGCCGTACGGCGATCGCCTGTATGTAGATCGGATTCTGCAGCTTGGGCCGTCGCCGACGACGTAGCGGAGCAGCGAACGGTCAGGTGGCAGTGCCACGTTCCAAAATTCGGTGCCGGGATGGCTGCCGTTAAGTTTCGGCTCGACAGCCGGTAAGTGATTGTGTAGGCGCACGCGCGCTCTCTTCGGAGCAGTACGCGGACGAATTCGAGCGGCCTGATTTGATACGCTCGTACGGTGTCCTCTACCCTGGCCGCCCGCCCGCGCTTTCGCAGCCGCCGCACGCTCCATTTCACCGAGTCCGTGATTCGCGAAATGACGCGGCTGGCGCTGGAACATAACGCCACCAATCTTGCGCAGGGCTTCCCGGATTTTCCGGCTCCGGCCGAACTGAAGCAGGCGGCCGCCGATGCGATTGCCGCCGACGTGAATCAGTACGCCATTACGTGGGGGGCACAGCCGCTGCGGCGGGCGATCGCGGCCAAGTACCGTCGCACCTATGGGCTGGAGTTCGACCCGGAGACCGAAATCACGGTCTGCTGCGGGGCGACGGAGGGGATGATCGCATCCCTGCTGGCAGTGATCGACCCGGGGGATGAGATCATCCAGTTCGAGCCCTTTTACGAGAATTACGGTCCGGATTCGCAACTCTGCGGCGCGGAGGTGCGGTACGTAACCCTGCATGCGCCGGACTGGAATTTCGACCCGGACGAGCTCCGCCGCGCCTTTTCACCCCGTACGAAAGCGATCATCCTGAACTCGCCCAACAATCCGACGGGGAAGGTGTTCAGCCGCGCCGAACTGGAGTGCATTGCCTCCCTGTGCCAGGAATTCGACGCCCTGGCCGTGACCGACGAGATTTATGAGCACATCCTCTATGACGGCGCGGTCCACATTCCCATGGCATCCCTGCCGGGCATGAGGGAACGGACCATCCTGGTCAACAGCATGAGCAAGACGTACGCGGTGACCGGCTGGCGAGTCGGATGGGTTCTGGCGCCGCCCGATCTGGCGTCGTCGATTCGGAAGGTGCACGACTTTCTGACCGTCGGTGCGGCGGCGCCACTGCAGCAGGCGGGCGTTCTGGCACTATCTTTTGGCGACGAATACTACGCCCGGCTGGCGGCGGACTATGCCGGACGGCGTGCCCACATATTGGAGACTCTGACGAGGGTCGGACTGCATTGTTTCGTTCCCAAGGGGGCGTACTACGTCATGTCGAATTTTTCGACAATCAAATTGGCTAATTCCCCTACGAATTCTTTTGAAGACGATCTAACTTTTGTTAAGTATCTTGCCGAAAGAATAGGTGTAGCCGCTGTACCCGGTTCGAGCTTTTACTCACACCGTGGCGCGGGGTCAAAATATGTCCGCTTTTGTTTCTGCAAGAAGTATGAGACGCTGGAATTGGCTCGGCGGCAATTGCTAAAATTGAGGGAGAGATAACCGGAACTTTCGATAGCCGGCCCGGGGGAAGAGTATATGCTTCCACAGTTCCTATTGCCGGAAACCACCGTTCGCGAAGCCGGAACGGGGACCGAAGTCCACTTGGGCCAAGAGCCAGGGGATACGTTAATCCTGACGCTTGGTATTACCCGCATCATTGAGCAGGAGAGCCTCGACCTTTCGATTTGGGGGTCTGCCGACGGCAAGGACTGGGATTTGAAGCCGTTAGCCGCTTTTCCCCAGAAATTCTACACCGGCACCTACCAGATTCTGCTCGATCTCAGCGACCGTCCCGATATCCAGTACCTGCGTGCCAAATGGCAGGTGAACCGATGGGGCAAGGGAGATCCCAAGCCGCTGTTCACCATTTACCTGTTTATCCAGGCCATGTCGCGCCATATGGCCGCGGTCGGCGCCTGAACTAGCCCGCTTGCGGGCTTGCCCGCGTAACCTCGAAGCCACTTCAACACCCTCAGTAGGCGAGGAGGAAACGCTGCGTTTTCTGCGTTTTTGGGCATCGAGGGGTTCAAATCCGAAAATTTTCGCGGCCTTGGCCTGGAAGCGGCACGCATTTGGTCGCCGGAGTGAAACGTAAATTCGGAAACGAAGCCAAAATCTGGAGCGGGCAGTTCTGGTATCTTGAAAATCAGGCTCAGCGGACCGGCGGCGATGGTTCCATGCCCCGAACGGCCGGCTGAATCCGGAACGTCATGCTCACGCGCGAACAAGCTCTCGATCTCTTCCGCTCCGACGATCTCATCGGCATCGGCATGGAGGCCGACTCCATGCGGCGCCGCTGGCATCCCGAGGGCATCGTCTCCTACATCATCGACCGCAATATCAACTACACGAATTTCTGCACGGAGTATTGCAGCTTCTGCGCCTTTTACCGGCCAATGGGACACGCTGAAGGCTACGTCCTTCCGAATGAGGTGATCTACCAGAAGATTCAGGAGACCATCGACCTGGGCGGCACGGGCGTCCTGATGCAGGGCGGGTTGCACCCCGATCTGAAAATCGAGTGGTACGAAGATCTGTTCCGCGGCATCAAGGAGCGGTTCCGGATCCATCTGCACTGCCTTTCCGCACCGGAGGTGACGAACATCGCTGACGTGAGCGGTCTTAGCCTGCGGGACACGATTGCGCGGCTCCGGGACTCCGGCCTAGATTCCATTCCCGGCGGCGGCGCTGAAATTCTCGACGATGCAGTTCGGCATCGTATCAGCCGGCTGAAATGTTCGGTGCAGGATTGGTTCGACGTCCACCGCACGGCCCATCAGCTCGGGATGCGAACCACGGCCACGATGATGTTCGGCTGCGGCGAGACAGTGGAACAGCGGATGAACCATCTGGAGCTGGTTCGCAACCTGCAAGAGGAGACGGGCGGGTTTACGGCGTTTATACCTTGGAGTTTCCAGCGGGAGAATACCTCGCTAGGGCGGTTCGTCAAGGAAGAAGCGACGGCGGTGGAGTACCTGAAGACGCTGGCGATTTCCCGCATCTACCTGGAGAATTTCGACAACGTGCAGAGCTCCTGGGTGACTCAGGGCCTGAAGACCTGCCAGATGGGCCTGCGCTTCGGCGGAAACGACGTGGGCAGCATCATGATCGAGGAAAACGTGGTTTCCGCAGCCGGCGCGCATCACCGCGCCAGCGAAGAGGAGCTGCGGCGGATCATCCGGGACGCCGGCTTCATCCCCAAGCAGCGGGACACGTTGTACCGGACGTACTTTCTGAACTAGCGCCGGCGCAGGCAGACTTGCGAGCGCGCCCGGCAGGGTGACCTCGCCGAGGGCCGGCCCTCGCCGCGAAGTATCGCGCACCCCGCAAGCTCTTGAAAAGGCCCTCGATCGTGCCGCCCTTTGGAGCCCCTACAGCGCCATTCGACCTGCCTGATTTCGTTCCTCGGCTGGAATAGAATACAATTCATAAAATCTGAGGTGAACATGCACAAGTGGAGGGTTTCCAGGGTTGCTGTCGGAGTTGCGTGCGCTGCTCTGGCGGTAGCCTGTCTCACGGCGCAGGATGGGCCACAGCAGGGCGGCGGCAGGCGCGGTGGACGCGGCGGCGGATTTAATGCCGTTGCCGGACGTCCGACCGGCGACCCGGCCGAGATCGCGCGCGGAAAGACGTTGTACGGCGTACAGTGCACCGGCTGCCACGGCGCGGACTTGCGCGGCGGGGATATGGGCGGACCGAATCTGCTCCGCTCCCAGATTATTCTCAGCGACGTGAACGGCGAGAACATCCTGCCGATTCTCCAGAACGGGCGGCCGGCGCAGGGTATGCCTTCGTTCGCCAGCAACTCGGAAGCCGACCGCAAGGCCATTGCGGCCTACCTGCGGAGCGTGGCGGCGTCCATCGGGCGCCAGGGCATGCCGCCTGAGGTGGGGATCCCGGCGGGCAGCATCCTGGTGGGCGATGCCAAAGCCGGCG
>DATJMP010000236.1:0-4841 GCA_035508655.1 Bryobacteraceae bacterium | reverse complement strand
CGCACCTTGCCCTGGAACAGTCCGGACATGGAGGCGAGGACCATCTTCATGCGCATGGCGTACTCGTCGGCGCCGGCGGCATCCAGGGCCTCGCAGCCGGGCATGGCCCGAGCGAGGACCACGGGATCGAGTAGCATTTCGTAGACACGATCCGGCGGAGCCGCGACTTCGTATTTTCCGGCGATCTTCACGCGGCCCTCGTCAGGGCCGCCTGGAGGGCGCGGGCGGCGTAAACGCGGGCAAGATGGAGCCGGTAATCGGCCGCCGCGTAGAGATCGGAATTGGGCTCGATGCCTTCGCCCACCGCGGCTGCGGCGTCCGCAATGCTGCCGCCGGATTCGAGGATCTGCTCGGCATTGCGGGCGCGGAAGGCGGAAGGCGCAAGCCCGGTGACGCCGATCCGTGCTAGCGTAATGCGATCCGCGGAGCGCTGGACGCGGGCGGCCACGCCGACCACGGCGAAGCCGGAGGCCGGATGGCTGGCCTTCTCGTACTTGTAGCCTTCGGTGACATCCTGCGCGGGAATCTGGACTTCGAGGACGATTTCGCCCGGCTCGAGGGCAGTGGTGAAGGCATCCAGAAAGAAATCGGCAGCAGTGACGGTGCGGTCGGAACGCGCGGAGACGAGGTGGATGCGGGCATCGAGGGCGAGGAGGGCGGCGGGATAATCAGCGGCCGGATCGGCGTGGGCGATGCTACCGCCGATCGTCCCCATGTTACGCACCTGCATATCGCCGATATGGCTCGCGGTTTCCGCCAGCAGCGGACAATGGGCGCGCGTGACGGGCGAAGTCTCGACCGCGTGGTGCGTGGCCATGGCGCCAACGCGGACGAGGCCATCGCCTTGAGAGATGGAGGCGAGACCGGGGACGCGGCCGAGGTCGACCACCTCGGCAGGTGTGGCGAGGCGGAGCTTCATCATGGGGATGAGCGTCATGCCGCCGGCCAGCAGCTTGCGCTCGCCGCCATCGGCAAGCGCGAGAGCCTCCTGCAGGGTTGCGGGAGCGGTGTAGTCGAATTCCTGGGGAATCATGCGCGAGCTCCTTGGATGAGTTTCCAGATTTTTTGTGGGGTGAGGGGCATATCGATGTGGCGGACGCCGAGAGGGGCGAGGGCATCGACCACGGAATTGACTACCGCGGGAGCGCTGCCAATCGTGCCGGCTTCGCCCACTCCTTTGACGCCGAGCGGATTGACTGGCGAGGGCGTCTCGGTGTGGCTGCATTCGAGATGCGGCATGAAATGGGCCTTGGCGATGGCGTAATCGGTGAGCTCGCCCGTAAGAAGCTGGCCGTTTTCGCTGTACACGGCCTCCTCCCACAGTGCCTGGCCCATCCCCTGTGCGACGCCGCCGTGCACCTGGCCGGCGACGAGAAGCGGGTTGAGAATCTTGCCGCAATCGTCCACCGCGACGTACCGCTTGATTTCAATGGCGCCGGTTTCGCGATCGACTTCGGAGACCACAATGTGGGCGCCGAACGGGAACGTGTAGTTCGGCGGCTCCCAATAGTGCGTCGAGATGAGGCCGGGCTCGGTGTTGGGTGGAAGTTTGACGGCGTTGTACGCCGCGGCGGCGAGTTGCGCGAAGGAGACGGATTTGCCGGTGGCCTCGGCCACGCAGGTGCCGCCGGAAAGCGTAACGTCCTCGGATTCGAGCAGCAGGGCGCCGAATTTTTTGAGCTTGGCCTTCAAATCCTGGAGGGCATAATAAAGGGCCGCGCCGCCCACGGCGGTGCCGCGGCTGCCGAACGTGCCGATGCCGTACTGCACTATCGCCGTATCGCCGTGGAGCACGATCACATCGTCGATGGGAACGCCGAGCTCGTCGGCGGCTACCTGCGCGAAGGTGGTTTCCTCGCCCTGGCCGTGCGGCGAGGCGCCGGTCAGGACGGTGACTTTGCCGGAGGGTTCGATTTTGACGGTGGCGCTTTCCCATCCACCGGCGGGCATGGTGTAGGACGGGCCCATGGCGCAGATTTCCCCGTACGTGGAGATGCCGATGCCCATGAGGCGGCCGGATTTGCGGGCTTCCGCCTGTTCGCGGCGGAGCGCCGGGTAATCCACCTGCGTCATCGCTTCGTGAAGCGGCAGGGCGTAGTTGCCGCTGTCGTAGGTTAGGCCGGTGGTGGTATTGAAGGGGAATTCTTCCTGGCGGATAAAGTTTTGCAGGCGGAGAGCGGCGGGATCCATCTGCAATTCGGCGGCGAGCATATCCACCAGGCGCTCGATGCCGTGGGTGGCTTCGGGACGGCCGGCGCCGCGGTACGCATCGGTGGGAACGCAGTTGGTGAACACGCCCGTGATATCGGCGAAGATGCTATGGAACTTGTAGACGCCGGGCATCATGAGCACCGACAGCGTGGGGATGGCGGGAGTGAGAAGCTGATGGTAGGCGCCCAGGTCCTGTATCAGTTTCAGCTTCAGGCCAAGCATGGTACCGTCGCGGTTGGCGGCGAGCTCGAAGTAATCGACGTGGCCGCGGCCATGGATCGTGCAGAGAAAGTTTTCGCGGCGGGACTCGATCCACTTTACGGGCTTGCCGATGCGCATGGCCACGAAGCCCATGAGCGCTTCTTCGGCATACACGTTGAGCTTGGAGCCGAAGCCGCCGCCCACTTCCGGCGCGACCACGCGCAGCCGGTTCTCCGGCATGCCCAGAATGCCGGCCACGAGGGTGCGAAGCAGGTGCGGGATCTGGGTGGAGGAAAAAAGCGTCAGCGACTTCTCCCCGGATCGCCAATCCGCCACCACGCCGCGGGTTTCCATGGCGGTGGGAATGAGGCGCTGGCTGACGATGCGCTGCCGGATGACGACGTCCGCCTCTCCGAACGCCTTCCCCACGTCGCCGCCCTCCTGGTGAAAGGTGTAGGCGATGTTGTCGGGCCATTCCGGATGAACGGCCGGCGCACCTTCGGCCAGGGCTTTTTCGGGATCCGCGACGGCGTCGAGGGGCTCGTAATCGACTTCGACTAGTTCGGCTGCATCGCGGGCCAGGTAACGGTCGGTGGCTACGACGACCGCGACGGGGTGGCCGGTGTAATAGACGCGATCCTGAGCCAGGAGGTGATGGCGGGGGACGCGCAGGCCGGGTAGCGAGGCCGCGCAGGGAACGGGACCGAGGTCCTTGACATCGGCGCCGGTGAAGACCAGGGCGACGCCGGGCTTTTCGAGCGCGGCATGGGTACGGATGGATTGAATGCGGGCAGCGGCGTAAGGGCTGCGGACGATGCAGGCATGGTGCATGCCTGGCATCCGGATGTCATCCACGTACGTCGCGGTGCCGGTAATGAGGCGAGGATCCTCGCGGCGGCGGACTTTTTTGCCAACCAGGGTTTCGGGTTTGCTGATCGTCGTAGCCATGTCAGTTTCCCTTTCCGGCCGCGGCCGATTTCACGGCGTTGACGATGTGCTGGTAGCCGGTGCAGCGGCAGAGATTCCCTTCCAGGCCATGGCGGATTTCGGATTCGGAGGGATTCGGATGGTCGGCCAGAAGCTGCTTGGCGGCCAGAATCATCCCTGGCGTACAAAAGCCGCATTGCAGGCCATGTTCGTTCCAGAAGGCTTCCTGGAGCGGGTCGAAGGAGCCGTTGGCGGCGAGTCCTTCAATCGTAACCACCGACCGTCCGTCCGCCTGCACGGCCAGCATGGTGCAGGATTTGATCGCCTTGCCGTCCAGGAGAACGGTGCAGGCGCCGCAAATAGAGGTTTCGCAGCCGATGTGGGGACCCGTGAGGCCGGCCACGTCGCGGAGATAGTGAATCAGAAGCAGGCGCGGCTCGACCTCATCCGTTTGCTGCCTGCCGTTCAAAGTGAGAGAGATTTTTCGTTTCATTTCGCGCATCCCAACCCAGTCTGGTAAGACCTTATCAGAAACGAGGCCGGAATTAAAGCGGAGAGAGTGCGAGGAGCGGATGCGGACGGGAAGCGGGGAGACGAAAGCCGGAAGTCAGGAGCCAGAAGTCAGAAGTCTGAAGGGTTTCGGGCGCTTTCCGCATTCCGACTTCCGACTCCGGGCTTCCCAATCCCGCCCACCGCCACACCTGTTAGAATCATCTGCACGTCATGGGCAATAAAAAGAGCGGACTCTTTATTCTTCCCGACGGTCAGAACCTGACCTTCACCTTCATCCTTCTATGCTCCCTGTTCTTCCTCTGGGCGATGTGTAACGGCATGATCGATGTCATGGACAAGCACTTCCAGGAGGAGTTGAACCTGAGCAAGGCGCAATCCGCCTGGGTGCAGTTCGCGCATTACCTGGGCTACTTCGTGATGTCGATTCCGGCGGGGATGCTGGCTACTCGTCTCGGATACAAGCGCGGGATCATCGTAGGGCTGGTCATTGTGGCTCTGGGCGGCTTCTGGTTCATTCCCGCCACCCACATCAATTCCCTGGTGCAGGCAGGCAGCGTGTCGCAGGCGACGGCCTTCATCGGCTTCCTCGCGGGGGTATGCGTCATCGCGAGCGGGCTGGCATTTCTCGAGACCATCGCCAACCCGTACAGCACCGTGCTGTACGGGTTGGCGATGGTCTCCAGAAACGCCAGCCCGCTCGCGATGACGCATACCCCCGCGAGGAAGCCGATGAACGCCGTGGCCTGCGTCACACTGCCCGCCTGCACCAGGGAATTGATGTGGGTAGCGGGAATGAACCAGAAGCCGCCCAACGCTACGATGACCAGCCCCACGATGATCCCGCGCTTGTATCCGAGCCGCGTGGCCAGCACCCCCGCCGGAATCGACATCACGAAGTAGCCCAGGTAATGCGCGAACTGCACCCAGGCCGATTGCGCCTTGCTCAGGTTCAACTCCTCCTGGAAGTGCTTGTCCATGACGTCGATCAT
>DATJMP010000235.1:0-12146 GCA_035508655.1 Bryobacteraceae bacterium | reverse complement strand
CAGTTTCTCCGGTCAAGGCACCATCACTCTCGGCGGTTCCAGCACAGGCGGTACCGGCGGCACGACCGCCACAACCCCCACCGTCACCGCCGTGCTGGATGCCGCCAGCAATACGGCTAACGTCGCGCAGGGCGGTATCTTCATTGTCAAAGGAACGAACCTCAGCGCCAGCGGCTACACTTCGTTCGGTTTTCCCTTACCCCAGTCCTCCGGCGGTGTATCCATCACTTTCACGCCGATAGGGGGCGGTTCCGCAACCAACGCCTATCTGATTTACACGTACAACGAGAACGGAGTCAATCAACTGGCGGCGATTCTGCCTTCGACGGTCGCAAAGGGCAGCTACAACGTAACCGTCACGAGCGGTGGCTCCACAAGCGCGCCCTTCGCGGCGACCGTGGTGCCGAGCAAGTTCGAGGCTTTCACGCAGGACAGCACCGGTACCGGCTTGGCTGTGGTCCAGAATTACGTATCGGCTTCGCAGGTCGACCTGAACCGCTTTACCACCGGCACCATTTCCGGCATCACGATCTCTCCCGCCAAGCCGGGCCAGCCGGTGATCGTCTGGGGGACGGGTATGGGACCGGTCACGTCCGCAGACAACCAGGCATCGCCCGGCTACGACTTCAGTAAGAATGGAGTAAACGTGCAGGCCATCGTGGGCGGAGTGAGCATTCCGGTGGCATACGCCGGCCGCACTCCGACTCTCGCGGGCGAAGACGAGATCGTCTTCACGCTGCCCAGCAGCAATATTCCTACCGGCTGCACCGTGTCGCTGCAGATCTCTGTAAATGGTGTCCTGAGCTCTCCCACGTTCCTCGCCATCGCGCCGGATCCCAACTCGTCCGCCTGCGTCCAGCCCGGCTACACCACCACCCAACTGCAGAATCTCGATAATGGTGGAACGATTACCACCGGCGGGTTCAGCCTGACGCAGATCCAGGAGTCGGAATCGCTGCCGACGTACGGCAACGTGAACGTGAAAATCGATGAAATCGGAGGATCGTTCGAGCAGTTTAGCGGCTTCCAGTTGTCGGCTGCGTCCCAGTACAACGTCTCCGTCAACACTTCGGGAGCCTGCCAGGTGATCACCGTCAGCGGCACCAGCGGCGGATCGCTGGTAAGCAGCGGCACCGTCACCTATCTGGATGCCGGCGCCGTCACGCTGAACGGGCCGAACGGTTCGGGAATCAGCAACGCGGCGCTTACCGAGGGCTCGGCGCCCAACTATACCTACAGTCTGTCTTTGGGGATCGAAGGTCTCCCGGTCAGCATTCCCGGCTCGCTCAACGCCTCTCTGGTGGCGGGGACGTACACTGTGTCCGGCAAGGGCGGCAAGGATGTCGGGAGCTTCAACGTATCCATCAACCTTGGCACGCCGCTGGTACTCAACCCCGCCCTGCCGTCCACGGTCAGTCGGAGCAGCCCGCTGCAACTCGGTTGGACCGGTGGCAACTCGTCGGACTCGGTTGAGATCATCGGCTATTCGGGGACGACTACTACGTCCGGCACGACTGCCACCACCAACGCAACGGAATTCATCTGCACCACAACCGCCGGCACCGGAGGATTTACGGTCCCCGCCTCCGTGCTCAGCCAACTGCCCGCGACGGCAAGCACGGCTAACGGCGGCACCGGGTTCCTGGAGGTTTCCTCCGGACCGGCGCCGACGCCGTTCTCCCCATCGCTGACCGCGGGGGGCAACGTCAGCAGCGTCTTCAGCACCTTTATCGGAACGGGCGCGCTGGTCACCTATCAGTAAGGCCTGATCCGTTTCGTCTACAGTCGCGGCTTCGGGGTAAGGAATGCCTCGGAGCCGCGCGGCTCTTGTGCGCGATTTGCGGTGGGATGCGCCTATTTCGGGTAGACCCGGAAGTCGTCGAAATACACGATCGAGTCGGCTACCGTGCATAGGCCGACTTTACCGGCGCCCGTGAAGGTGCTGTCATTGCCTTCCAGGATGCGGCGGTGGTCCAGGTAAACCTGGAACCGGCTGCCCCGTGCGGAAACCTTGAGAATGGTCCAGTTGTTGACGGGGAGTTCATGTTTAACTCCCGGCAGAAGCGGAATCCGCCTCCCATTCTCCACTTTCCACACGTCCACGCTGTTGGCCAAGGCATTGGCCCGCGCCAGGTAATAGTTGTTGGCGTCGCGGTATCGCCAGATGAGGCCTCCGCCCGCGTCCTCGTGGCCCCCAACCAGCTTGATCCGGACGCTCACATCAGCATCACGAAGGGTCAAACTATTGAAAATCGCTAATGGAAGGCGGCTGCGGGTCGAATCCTTCGAGACTTGCGCCAGGACGTTGGAATGCGCGGTCTGGTCCTTCAATACTTCCCACATTGGAGGGCCGCCCCGGTCGGTCATCGCCACCGTCCACCCGGGTGGCGTCTTGCCTACTTGACATGTGTCGAAGTTCACCACCTTTGCGGTGGAACCAAGGATGCCAAAACTGATCAGAAGTCCGAGTGTTTTTACCATGGACCGTTCAAAACCATCGTCCGGGGCTCAGGGCCCTCTTTTTTACACTTAACACAAATCGGTTTTTCGGACTCAAAACTACTTTAATAATGGCGTTGCCGTTGAATAAGTGCAAGCAGCTCAAGTAGATGCAAGTCTTCACGGACGGTCCGTCGGAGGCGCAGGCCCCGCCTTGGCTGCCGCGGAATCATGCCGCGGCCCCAGCCCCAGGGCGATCAGAGATAGTGAGTTGATCTTGCCGGTGGACTCGATTTTCTGGTCGTTTTGGAAGCGCTTCAGGGCATCGATGGAGCTCTGCCCCCACGTGCCATTGGCTTCCTCCGGCTTTAGATATCCCTTGGCGGCCAGCGCAGTCTGGATTTCCCGGTAGCGTTCCGGAGTAGGTGCCACCTGCCGGCTGCGCCATGACGCCGCCTGCTTTGCCGGTGCTCTCTTGCCGCCCTTGCGCGCCGACGCAACGCTTCGGTGGGCAACTGCCCTGGTTCCTTTCGCCGGAGACTTCCTGGCCGTTGAAACCGATTTCCGGGGGGTTGAGGTTTTCGTGGCCGGCGTCTGTTTGCCTTTCGCCGGAACCTGCTGCTTGACCGGTTGCGCCGGTTGGGCGCTCCACGCCAGGATTACAAAACCCAGCATGGCTGCGCAAGCCAGGGTGTGCCGCATCGTAACTTTCAGTTTACCAATAAAAAATGACCGCTCCCCAGGGCGGCGCCGAACGGCCGCCTTCCGGGGAGCGGTATGAGACACTCTCACTCCAATGGTGAGATTTACTGATGGTTTGGCAGGGTGCCCGCGACGTACGTCGAAGTCCACTCGCCGCCGCGTCCCTGTCGGGTCATGACCTTCATCGCCACCGCGTCGCCCGGTTTAAGCGTCGCTTTGTAGCGCATCAGGTCGTCGGTGGAATTCACCGGATGCTGGTTGATGGAGACTACGATGTCGCCCTGCTTCAGCCCAAGGTCGTCGGCGAAAGAATCCGGCTCGACCGAGACTACCTGCACCCCGCCCGTCACGTTCAGACCCAGCGTCTGCCGCTGACGGTCCGTCAGGTTCTGGATCTGCATGCCGAAGCTGGTGGCTCCGCCTTCCTCGGCAGATCCCTTCTCCTTGCCGCCACTACCGAACTGCTCGGGGAAAATCTGCGCCAGGTCTCCGACCACAACCTTGAAACTTTGCCGGTTGCCGTTGCGGATGGCGCCCACGTCGAGGGCGGTTCCGACCGGGCTGTTCGCCACGATGTCCAGCATTTGGTTGCCGTCACGAATCGGCTTGCCATTGATGCCGACAATAATGTCGCCTTCCTTGATGCCGGCCTTGTCCGACGGGCCGCCCGGCACCACCGAGTTCACAAAGACGCCCTGCGCCTGCCCGTTCGCCTTCAGCAGCGCCCGCGCCTTGTCCGTGTCGGAGGGAACGAACGATACGCCAATGCCGCCGCGGGTAACGTGCCCGTTCTTGATGATCGCGTTATAGACTTCCGCTGCGGTATTGATCGGCAAGGCGAATCCGACGCCCGCGTTGCTGCCCGAGCGCGACGCGATCGCCGTGTTGATGCCAATCACTTCGCCGCGGATGTTGAGCAGCGGTCCGCCGCTATTGCCGGGGTTAATGGCGGCGTCGGTTTGCAGGAAGTGCTGGAATTGCATCGTCGGGTCGACATCGCGCCCCTTGGCACTGATGATTCCCGCCGTCATGGTTTCGTCGAACCCGAATGGGGAACCGATCGCTACTGCCCAGTCGCCCACCTGCACGGCATCGGAGTTCCCGATCTTGGCCGGCGTCAGGTCGCGTTTGCCTTCCACGCGGATCACCGCCAGATCCGTCGGCGCGTCTACGCCGATCACTTTAGCCTCGTACTCGGTGGGATCGTTGGCGAACTTCACCTGAATGCGGTCGGCCTTGTCCACCACGTGGTTGTTCGTCAGGATATAACCTGCCCGGTCCACCACCACGCCCGAACCCAGTGCGTAGCCCTTGTGGTTCTGCGGCATCTCAGGCGATCCGCCGCCACCGCCAAAGGGATTTCCAAAGAATCGGTACAAGAATTCATCCATCCCGCCATTGCCGTCGTTGTCGCCGTCCTGATCCTGGTCATCGGGGCCCGTGGTCTGCCGGCGCCTCAAAGTGTGCGTCGGCTTCGGATTGTAGGTGGTGGAAATGTTGACCACGGTGGGCTCCACCTGCTTCGCGATCTGGGTGAACGCATTTTGGATCTCGCCTTCGTTCGGTATCACCAGTGGGGTCGCCCCGGGCGCCACCGTTTGATCCTTCGCCGCCTTCACACCCGCATTCACGTTAATCAGGGTTCCAATCACGATCCCGATCGCCAGTGTGAAAACGATCAGCGTGAACGACAGCAGTTTCTGCGTGCGAAACCGATTCAATACTTCACTCATGGATGTTATTCTACTCCTCCGTGTCCTGAGAGCCGGGCAGAATCTGCCAATCGGCCGCTAAGATGATGGATGTTGTCGCAGACGCAACGGTTTCAGTTTCACCGCGGTACGTATGTTCTTTACCGAAACCAGGCCGGCTCTCCAGATACCCCTCGGCGGGCACACAAGTTGGACGGCCAGGCCGCGAAAAGGTATCGGATCTCGCTTATTCCGCCGCCTCGAGCCGGCCCGAATTCTGCATCATCAGCAATAACGTCAGCAAAATGCGTTTCAGACCAAGGTCCCGGGCTTCCGGTCTGTACCACTCCTGGTTGGTATGCGCTCCGCCCCCGGCTCCCCCCGCACCGATGGCGATCGCGGGAATCCCCAGCGAAAGCGGAATGTTCGCATCTGTCGAGGACGTGTCCAGATGCGAACGGATGCCAAGGTGCGCGTCCACCGAGCGAATGTGCTGGAGCAGCGGCGCCTGCTCCGGCAACGCCGCGGCAGGCCGGCAACCGATTTCCTTCAGCTTGGCCGTCACCTTGCCCGCGATCGCCCGCTGGTTCTCGGTCTCCCGCGCGCGCTCTACAGCCCCGGTCAGCACCTCCACCAGCTCCGCCATTTTTTCGTTGTTCTCTGACCGGATATCCACCTTTGCCCGGGCCGTCTGGGCAATCGCGTTGATGCTGGAGCCGCCTTCGATCAGCCCCACGTTGAATGCTGATTTCGGCCCCCCGTCCAGCCGCGTTTCCGAAAATAGCGACACCGCCCGGCACAATGCGTGCAATGGGTTGGCGATCCCATAATCGCTCCAGCTATGCCCGCCCGGCCCGGTAAAGGTCACCTCGAACCGCCGGCTGCCCAGGCCGCGCGTGGTGATATGCTCCGTGCTGGCCCCGTCTACCACCACGAACGCCTCAATCTTGCGCGCCAGCGGAAGCTGTTTGCAGAGGTGGCGCATACCCAGCAGATTGCCTTCACCTTCTTCCCCCACGTTTGCTACCAGAAGCAACCGCCGGGACATTTCCGGAAGCATACCGGCGGTCCGCCATGCCCGCGCCATCGCCAGCAGGGCCGCCAGCCCGGCCCCGTTGTCGGATACTCCGGGACCGTAAAAGCGGCCGTCCGGCTGCGCCGTAATTTCGTCCTTCGTGCGCGGCGCAATCACGGTGTCGAGGTGCGCCGTCATCGCCACATAGGGCCCTTCGCCGTCCACCGCCACCACGTTGCCAACGCGGTCGATGGTTGTTTCCCATCCCAGCTCCTGAAACCGTTCGGCAAACCAGGCCGCCCGCTCCTGCTCCATAAATGTCGGGGCCGGAACGCGGCACAACTGCAGGTGCATTTCATTGATCCACTGCCGTTCACGCGTGAACCATTGCATGCACTCGCGCACGCCGCGCTGTTCCGCCAGTTCGCCGACCTTCAGAGCCATCCCGCTGCCAGTGTACCAACCTGCCGCCGTCTTGCCACGTGCCCAATCGGATTCAGTCTGCTTGCCGCTGCTCCAGACAGAGCTCCACTTCGTGACTTCGCATGGTGCGCGGGACTGTATCGGCAGGTACGAACGCTCTGCCACTCAAATCGGTTTCAATGGCTGCCGCAGCCTGCGCCCGCAGGGGGGATTAGCGCCTCCATGTGAGCCACGGTTTCGAGATTCTCCGAAGGACGTGAGGCTCGCCGGCACAACTTGCCCTGTTCGGATCTTATGACGCGGCTGAAGGCGCGGGAATACGGTGAAACCAGGATCGGCGATGCTGCCGCCGATGTGTTCCGCACCGCATTTTTCCATTGGCCCCGGAACAATTTCGGTGTATTATGTAACTCTCCTGGGGACCACATAGCTCGAGGACGAACAAAGATGGCCACAAAGAAACGCCCCGCTAAGAAAGCTGCAAAGAAGTCTGTAACCAAGGCTGCGAAGAAGGCCGCTCGGCCGGCAGCCAAGAAGAAGGTGGCCGTCAAGGCCACCAAGAAAGCGGCGCCTAAGAAGGCTGTTAAAAAAGCCGCCAAAAAGGCTGCCAAAAAGGCTGTCGTCAGGAAACCGGCGAAGAAGGCCGCACGGAAGGTTGCACCCGCGCCGGTTGCGGAACCCGTGGTTGCGCCCGCCGCGCCGCCGACGCCCGAACCGGTGGTGGAGGGTGGCGGCCCAAACGGGCAGTAACCGGTTCGCCGGCTGAGTCCGCTGGCGCGGGCTTGACCATCGTGGTGTTGGTCGGTCTGCCGGGATCCGGCAAATCCACCTACATAAAGAAGGTTGCAGGGACGGGTTTGTCTTCGGATGCCATCCGTTACCTCCTGGCAGACGACGAATCCGACCAGACGATTCACGCCCGCGTCTTCGCGACTCTGCGTTTTTTGCTACGGCAGCGTCTGGCGATCGGGCGTCCGCTAACCTATATCGACGCCACCAACCTCACCATCCACGAGCGTGCGCCGTACCTTGAGATTGGCGCCGAATTCGACTGCCGGGTAGAAGCCGTCTTCTTTGACATTCCGCTTGAAATCTGCCGCGAGCGCAATGCCCGCCGCGCCCGCGTCGTCCCCGAAGATGCCATGCTGAAACTGGCCAAAAGGCTCGTCCCGCCTTCCACAAAGGAGGGGTTCGACCGGGTGACCGTCATCAGCGAACGTCGTCCTTGAATGAGAAAATCGGGTCGATGTCGACCGGAATCTCCTGGGTGCCTGCCAGTGCCTGGGTCAGCCCCGCTGGCATGCGGTCGTACTTGGTGAACCAGGCCTCTGCCCTTGCGCGATCGCCAGTAGCCTCCATCTCGAGCAGTTCCTTCGCCAGCAGCGCCAGCACATTCGGGATGCGGACATAATCCACCGCGTAGCGGCCGCCTGCATAGTTCAGCGCGTGGTTGGTGAGCAGGTAATTAAACTCCATCATCTCCGCCCGCCCGTGCGCCTCGCCCGTGCCGAAACGGAGCGTGCGGAGAATCCCCGCCACATACGACGCGTAGTATTCCTCCAGATTGGACTTGGGCATGACGCCATGGTCCACCAGCCACTTAAGGCCGAACATGCCTACCACGTCAGCCTTGGCCTCTTCCAGACCCGAGTACGCTGGACCGATCGCCTCCCGGATGTCGATCTGTTTCCCGTTGCGGCGTGCAAAAGCCGGCCCGAGCCCGTGGCTGATTTCGTGCAGCAGCGTGCCCGCCATGTAGCCGTCGCCACTGGCCTTGGCCGCCTGCTCCGGCGGCATCAGTTTCTTTGCCAATGGCAGGATCACGTAGGTGACGCGAGCATCCATGAAATTCTTGAAGAAGATCTTCTTCGTGCCTTTTTCCTGGTGAATCCTCGCGTCGTTCGGCAGGTTGTCGGCTACGGCCTGATAGCCGTGCCGTAAGTCCCCAGCCCGGTACGGCGCATCCATCACTTCCATCGGCGTCAGATGGCCGCTCAAAGAGGGCCGGTCGGCCCGGTCGATCGGCAGCGCCTCCTGAATCTCCGGTACATACCGCTGGTACACCGCCAGCTTTCGGCTCTCCGCCTCGTTGCGGATCAGCACGGACGCTCCGTATGAGGTTTTCACGCCCAGCAGGTCGTCCAGGTACGTCTCGTATGGCGCGAAAATCACGTCGAACTTCGGGTCTTTGAGGTCCAGCCACGCCAGGTCGCTCGGATAGTAATTGTCCGAGAGCAAAGCGTCGGCGCGCAAGCGCAGGAAGTTCGCAAACGCCGGATCGGCCGACAGCCCTGCCGCTTCGCGCAGGTTCTTCGCCATCCCCTCCAGAAACGCCTTGTACTCTTCGTGGTACGGAGTGCCGGTCAGCCGTCCGGACTGCCATTTGACCACCGTGTAGGGATCGTAGACCGCCGCTTTGTCCGAAGGGTGCTGTGCCACGTACTGCTCGATCTGCGTCCGCGTCACGCCCTTCGGATACAACTCGTGCCCGGGCGGCATCGGCTCGTCGCCCACGAACGGCCGGTTCTCGTCCAGCAGATCCCACCGGCTGCCCATAATCATGAGCAGCCGCTTCAGATCGTCGTCGCGCGTCGATTTATAGAGCGCCAGCCCGCTAAGATCGCTCTGCCGCCAGTACACATCATCCAGTAGCCGGCACGCCTCCACCAGCTTGTCGATCATCTTCCGCTCGCGCGCCGAGTAAGCCGATGCGTCGAACCGCATCTCCACCGGTTTCCACTTAGCCAGCCGTTGTTGTACAGTCAGCGGCGCGGCCAGCGCCAGGCCAGCCAGACATGCCCCCGCGAATGAAATTTTCCACATCCTTTTTCCATAGTACGACTGCCGCCAGCCGCTCGCGGCTCTGATCCGAAGGCTGATCCATAAGGGGATGATGCGTGACTTTCAACGGTACCGGTGTTATCAATGAGTGCATGCCGGAACCCGTCATACTCATCGCAAATGGAGACCTGCGCCTGTCTGCCAACCGGATGTGCTGGCCCGCGCAGGCGCGCACCGAAGAAGCTGTGATGTCGGCCATTCGGCGCGAGGGCAGGGAGGTGCGCCGCGGCCATCCCTGCGACCCCGAAAAGAGCCACGGCTTTATCGATAGCCAGAAATATGGAATGGAAGTTTTTCGCAGCATTCCGCCCGAAGCCCCACTGGTGGTGGTGGAGGCGGTCTGGCAGTACAGCCATCACGTTTTGCACGGCTTGTATTCCCACCGCGGACCCATCCTGACAGTCGCCAACTGGAGCGGCCAGTGGCCCGGTCTGGTCGGAATGCTGAATCTGAATGCGTCTCTCACCAAGGCTGGCGTATCATACAGCACGCTATGGAGCGAGAATTTCGGTGATGAATTTTTCCTCTCCGGTCTGCGCCGGTGGCTCCGCGGCGAGCCAGTCCGCCATGACCTGAGCCACGTTCATCCCCTCTCTGACTTTCGCCTTCCGCCAGCCGCCGAAGAGACTGGGGCTGCCCTCGCCCGACGTCTTCTCCGCGACAAGGCCATCCTTGGCGTCTTCGACGAGGGCTGCATGGGCATGTACAACGGCATCATCCCCGACGAGCTTCTCCACGCCACCGGCGTCTTCAAAGAGCGCCTCAGCCAGTCCGCTCTCTATGCCGAAATGCAGCAGGTCAGCGACGATGAGGCTCGGCACATTCGCTCCTGGCTGGATGCCAAAGGCATGCGATTTCTGACCGGTCCCAATCCCGAAACCGACCTTACCGACGATCAGATTCTGGACCAGTGCCGGATGTACATCGCCGCGCTCCGCATCGCCGACGACTTCGGCTGCGACGCCATCGGCATCCAATACCAGCAGGGCCTGAAGGATCTGGCGGCTGCGTCCGATCTCGCCGAGGGTCTCCTCAATAACGTCGACCGGCCGCCCGTCCATGCGCGCGGTAACGGCCGCGTGCTATACGATGGCCGGCCCTTGCCACATTTCAACGAAGTCGACGAGTGCGCCGGTCTCGATGCGCTCGTTACCAATCGTGTCTGGAGCGAGCTCGGCTTCAGTCCCGAAACCACGCTTCACGACGTACGCTACGGCGAGCGCTACCCGGTGAACGGCCGCGAGGAATTCGTCTGGGTCTTCGAAATCTCCGGCTCCGTCCCTCCCGCCCACCTGATCGGAGGCTATGCCGGCGCGGTTAGCGAGCGCCAGCCGCCCATGTATTTCCGCCTCGGCGGTGGAACGGTGAAAGGCATTAGCAAGCCGGGAGAGGTGGTCTGGAGCCGCATCTTCGTGGAAGCTGGCAGGTTGAAAGCCGACATCGGGCGCGCCAAGGCCGTCGAACTCCCGGGCGAAGAAACCGAGCGTCGCTGGCAGATCACCACCCCGCAATGGCCGGTGATGCATGCCGTGCTCGAAGGCGTCTCGCGCGATCAGCTCATGGCGCGGCACAAGTCCAATCACATTCAGGTGGCCTACGGCCCCGATGCCGCCGGCGCCAATCTGGCCTTGGCCGCAAAAGCCGCCATGCTCCGCGATATGGGTATCGAAGTTTCCATCTGCGGCACCGGACACGGATTAGTGGAATAGGCCTGCGGCTTGCTCATTGGCCGATGGCCGACAGAACCTACGCATCGGCTAAGAACGCTGCTACCTTCGGCAGCATGTAGTCCAGCACATTCAGCAATTCGTGCCCGGAGTCCAGCACTTCCAGCCGGGTATTGTGATGCCGCGCCGCAAACTTCTCCGAGGCCGCGGACGGCACCACGTCGTCCGTCGCTCCATGGAAGATCAGTGCCGGTTGCCGGAAATCCGGTTCGTCCTCATACTGCGCCGCGTCCAGCATCAACTCGTAGCCGAGCCGGCAATTGCGCTGCAACGCATAGTGATATACGTCCGTCCAGCCGCCAGTCCGCCAGCGTTCCATCTGCTCCGGACCCAACCGCTCCGCCCAGCGCCGCGCAAAGCCGAACGCCGGCGCCAGCAGCACCAGCCGCTGCACCTCCGGGTGACGGGCCGCGTAGAGCCCAGCCAGGTACCCGCCCATGCTGGAGCCGATCAGCGCTACCTCGCCACCGCCCGCCGTGCGTGCAATGACCGCAAGCTGGCCTGACAGGGTCAGGTGTTCGAAATCCCCGGCCGCCAGGTCCGGAACCCTCACTTCCGCACCGGCTCGCTCCAGGTGTTCGCGGAAGTACCTGGCCTTGCTGGATGCTGGGCCCGAGGCGAAGCCGTGCAAATAAACGATTGGAAGCATTTCGTATCGTCCGGAAGGGTCCATAATTGGGGAGATTTCCGTGGTTCTTCGCTCATCCGCCGGTTGCCCGAGCGAGTTGCGGCACGTCCCTTCGTCGGAATTCGTCCGCTCGGCAGGCCGGGCGCGCCGGCAGACTGCTGCCGGGAGTCGCCCGGCACCGGCCGGTGCCGACACAAAGCCGGAAACCGCTCCGATTCTCCACCGTCGATTCTACCATGCTGAAAACAAAGGGAATTGAGGCGCTCAATTTTTTGATCTTCCGCCCTTGCATTCCCTGGCGGGGCGATGCTATTCTTAAGCAGTCGCCGATTTGAGGGTCTGCAGGCAGAGTACGCCCTAAAGACGATTGCTTTCGATAGCGGGGTGTGATACAGTCGTAGAGATCCTCTGAAGGAATGGTAACAAAACTCGCGCGGGCCACCGCGGGAGCGGAATACGGCCTTCCTGGTTGGTTCTTTTTAAATTTCTAAACTTTTATTCGGTGCAGATGTTGTCCGCCTAGCGGTGCGTTTCTGAACCGGAGCAAGTTTCGAGGCCTGTGGTTGGTCTCTGGTATTACGATGCCTGAGGCGAGCCGCGCAGATCTTTGACAATCTGGTTGGATGCAGTAAGGAAGAAGGTAACTGGTCGGGCTTGTTGTGGCCGAAAGGCTGGGGCAG
>DATJMP010000234.1:0-8799 GCA_035508655.1 Bryobacteraceae bacterium | reverse complement strand
GGCAAAACGAAGGCGGCGCTTCGGGTATGCGACACTGGTTTGTTCGATGAGCTATCTGTAGCCATCGGTAACGCGGCGATGCAACTGCGAGCAGGCTCCATTCCGCAGCGCAACCTCTCGCGGTGGTGGTTGGCGGTCTCGATTCCGCTGGCCGCGGCTCTTCTTTACTGGTCCGCTCGCGGAGTGGCCTGGCGGCAGGTCTGGGAGACGATGGCGCGAGCCCGGGTGGCCTACCTCTGGGGCGCGGCTGCGATTACCTCCTCATCTCTCTTCCTCCGCGCGGTGCGCTGGCGCATTCTTCTGAACGCGGAAGCGCGGCTCGGCGTCGGCACGGTTTTTCGCGCCAACATGTGCGGCTACCTGGGAAACAACTTCCTTCCGGCCAGAGCGGGAGAGGTACTGCGCAGCGTGCTGATCAGCCGGGCATCCGACCTGAGCAACACTTACGTTTTGACGACGGCCCTGAGTGAGCGCATGATGGACGTGGTCGCCGTGGTGCTGGCAGCCGCGCTGGCCTTGTTGACCGTGAACCCGAAGCCCGCCTGGCTGACCAGCTTTTCCCGCGGCATGATGGCGGCGGCCGCGGCCGGAGCGCTGGCAGTAGCGATTTTGCCGCACACCGGAACGCTGATCGACCGGGTGCTCGAACGCCTGCCGCTGCCCAGGCGCATCTGCGTGTTCCTGCGGAGCACGGCCGGCCAGGTATTGCTTGGGCTGCGTGCCTTCCACCACTGGGGAAGACTGGCGGAATTTGCCGCTCTCACGGCGGTGGTGTGGTCGGCGGATGGTCTGAGCATTGTCGTCGGAGCCCGGGCGCTCCATCTTGCAATACCCTTTCCCGCGGCCATTCTCCTCCTGACCGCCATGGCGCTGGGCAGCGCGCTGCCCTCCACTCCCGGTTATATCGGAATCTACCAGTTTGCGGCCGTGATGGTCTTGCCGCCGTTCGGCATCTCGCGGGACAAAGCGCTGGCCTACAGCGTCATT
This sequence comes from Bryobacteraceae bacterium, assembly GCA_035508655.1. Classification (GTDB taxonomy): domain Bacteria; phylum Acidobacteriota; class Terriglobia; order Bryobacterales; family Bryobacteraceae; genus DATGMB01. The sequence continues at coordinate 7,812 of DATJMP010000234.1, read as the reverse complement.
GCCCAGGCGGTGAGTTATGCGGTGGTGGCGGCGCTCGGCCTTCCCGCACTTTACGCCAGCCGCGTGCGTCCGGAAAAGGATGCGGCCCGCAGCAGGAGTGCGGCAGGGGCCGTTGGCTGACCCGATCAGATCTTTCCCGAAAGAAAATACCAGGCCACGCCGATCCACTCGTGCATCGCGTCTCCGCTATCGGAGATGGCCCGGGGCTGCGGCAAAAACTCGGACCAGCCGCCGCGAAACTGAAGGGTACGGTAGCAGCAGGGAGCCGGCACCACAGCCAGCTTCTGCCGGCGAAACGAAAGCTCGGCGCGCAGCATGTGCTCCGCTTCCGTCACCAGCACAATATGGTCAATTCCTCTGGCGCGCAACAGTTCGGCGGAGTAGAGCGCGTTCTCGTAAGTGGAATGCGATCGGTCTTCCCGCCAGATCATGGAGGAAGGAATCCCCCGCTGCTCGAGAAGCCGAGCCATGACGCCGGAAAGAGAGACGTCCGCGGGACCGGATGCCCCGCCTGTCACCACTATGGGCAATTGTTTCCAGTTCTGGTAGAGCCACGCCGCGTAATTGGACCGGAGGAATGTGCTCATCGTCGGCAGGTCCTCCGGCTCCGACCGGTCGTGTGTGTAAACGCCTCCGGCCAGAACCACGATGGCCTGGGCGTCGGCCGGCGGATACTTCCGGACGGGATACCGCCACTCAAGCGTCCCGGAGACCAAAGTGGAGAACGGCGGCCAGCTCCACAGAAACAGGAGCCCCCAGACCACCGCCATCCAGGGGAAGAAACGCGGAGACTTTCGGCCGAATCCGAGGAGTAGCAGCGCCGCCACCAGCAACAAGGGCAGGACCGGTTGAATATACGTCACGGCAATCGCCCCGCACGTTCAGGACCGGCAGTCCAGCAGCCAGCGGTTCTCAACCAGGTATTCCACCGTGCGGACCACCGCCTGGCGGATGTTTTTGGACGGAGCCCAGCCCAGTTTCCGCATGCGGGAGCACTCCAGGAAGATGAACGGGTTGTCACCGATCCATCCCCTGTCCCCGCCGGTATATTCCAGCCGGGGCGCCAGGCCGAGGCACTCGCAGATCCAGCCGATGGACTGGTTGACCTCGCAATATTCGTCGGTCCCCAAGTTCAGCACGTTGAAACGGCCGGGGGCGTGGTCCACAGCGCACAGGATGGCGTCCACGCAGTCCTGCACATAGAGGTACGATTTCCGCTGCCGCCCGTTCCCCAGCACCTTGAGGTGGTCCGGATGCTCGAGCAGTTGTTTGTAAAAGTCGAAAACGTGGCCGTGAGAATACCGCTCGCCCAGAATCGAAACGAACCGGAACACGTACCCCTGCATGCCGAAACCCTCGCAGTAGGCGGCGATCATCCCTTCGGCTGCCAGCTTCGAGGCGCCGTAGAGGGATGTCTGCACGGGGAAGGGACAATCTTCGGGAGTTGGGATCACGCCGGCTTCGCCGTAAACCGACCCGGTCGACGAGAACGCAATGCGCCGGATGTTCTGCCGCCGCATGGCTTCCAGCACGTTCCAGGTGGCAATGGTGTTCTGGTCGAGATCGCGACGGGGGTGCTCGGTGCCGAAGCGGACGTCGGCGTTCGCCGCCAGGTGAAAGACCATATCGCATCCGCCCATGGCCTCCGTGAGTTGCTCGAGGTCCAGGAGATCGCCGCGGATCAGGCGAAAAGAAGGATGCTGCCGGGCAGACTCCAGGAACCGGTCCTGGCCTGTCGAAAAGTTATCGAACCCGACGACTTCACGCCCCAGCGCCAGCAGCCGGTCCGTGAGGTTGCTGCCGATAAATCCAGCGGCGCCGGTGACGAAACAGCGGGCGCAGGAAGAAGACGGGAGCGGCATCTTCCGGTTCAGGCGTAGAACGCCTGGAGCGTGCGGCAGATGTGCTCGATGTCCGCTTCCGCCAGCTCCGGGTGGACGGGAAGCGCAAGCGACTGTTTGGCGAGCCGTTCGCTAACCGGGAAATCGCCAGGATGATAGCCCAGCCCTTCGAAGCAAACCTGCAGGTGGAGCGGAAGCGGATAATAAACTTCGGTCCCGATCCCCTCCTCTTTGAGATAGGCCTGCAGTTCGTCGCGCCGCCGGCAGACAATCGAAAACTGGTTGTAGATATGGCGGGTCTGGTAAGCGGCCGCAGCCGGGGGAACGACGGGAATCTTGAGTTCGGCAATCCACCGACGGTACAGATCGGCATTGCGCTGCCGGGCGCAGGTCCAGGCGTCCAGATAGCGGAATTTCACGCGCAGAACCGCGGCCTGCAAGGCGTCCAGGCGGGAATTGATCCCCACCCAGTCGTGATAATACTTGCGCTTGCTGCCATGGACGCGCAGCGCGGCGAGCCGCTCGCGGAGCGCCGCATCGCGCGTGGTCAGCATGCCGCCGTCTCCATAACCGCCCAGATTCTTGCTGGGGAAGAAGCTGAAGCAGCCGATATCGCCGATGCTGCCGGCGCGCCGTCCCTTGTACTCCGAACCGATGGATTGGGCGGCATCCTCGATCACGGCGATCCTGTGGCCGGCGGCCATCTCGCAGAGCGGATCCAGGTCGGCGCACGCGCCGAAAAGGTGAATCGGTATCGCGGCTTTGATTTTCGGATGGGCAGCCAGCACGTCCGCCACCTGGTTCATATCCATGTTGAAGGTGGCTTCCTCGATGTCAACAAATACCGGCACGGCGCCGGCGCGATGGATGGCGCCGGCGGTAGCAAAGAACGTGTACGGGGTGGTCAGAACCTCATCGCCGTGCCCGATGCCCACGGCCAGCAGCGCCAGAAAGAGAGCGTCGGAGCCGGATGCGCAGCCGATGGCGTACGGCGTGCCCGAGTAGGCGGCGATGTCCTGTTCCAGCTTCTGCACATCCTCGCCCATGATGAACTTTTGCGAGTCGATGACACGCACCACCTCCGCCAGAACTTCGTCGCGGATCTGGCGGTGCTGGGCCCGCAGGTCTAATAAGGGAATCTGTTTCTGCTTGACTGCTTCCACTGTTCTCTCCGCTATTCGATGGGTGCAACCGCCAGGCCGGTTTTTTCGTACCGGCAGCCGCACGCCGCGCATCGGGCGTGCTCCGTTTCGCCTTCCCGCTCAAATTCCAATTTAACCCCGCAGGCGCACATCCAGCCCTGCACCCGGGCCGGATTGCCTACCAGCAGCGCGTAATCCGGGACATTGCGGGTGACCACCGCGCCGGCGCCGACAAACGCATAGCGCCCTACCGTGACCCCGCAGACCACCGTGCTGTTGGCGCCAAAGGAAGCCCCACGCCTGACCAAAGTGGTGCGGTATTCGTTCCGGCGCACGACGTGGCTGCGGGGGTTCATGACGTTGGTAAAAACCATGGACGGCCCGCAAAAAACGTCGTCTTCCAGAATGACTCCCGTGTAAACCGAAACGTTATTCTGAATTTTGACGTTGTTGCCGATCACCACGTCCGGCGACACCACGACGTTCTGCCCGATATTGCATTTCTCGCCGATGCGGCAGTTCTTCATGATATGACAGAAGTGCCAGATTTTGGTGCCCGGTCCGATCTCGGAGGGCTCATCGACGTACGCGGACTCGTGCACGAAATATTCAGGGTTCGCCATTTGGCTCTTCCTACAACTGCAGCAGCCTCATGCCGGCGGTCCAATCCACGCGGACGGGTTCGCCGTTCATCTGCAGCGAACGCTGACAGGCCTGCAGGACTTTCAGCACCTCGACGCCTTCTTCGCCGGGTGTATCGGGCGTGCGCCGATGGGCCACGCAGTCGATGAAATGCCGGCACTCCCGCTGCAGCGGCTCCTGGTTATCGAAGGGGACGGCAACGCCCATCGATTTCGCCGCCTCGATCTGCCCGTTCTTCCACTCGATCTGCTTGTCGTACAGGATCAGCTTCTGATCCGGCCGCGTATCTTCGAACACCACCATCTGTTTGCTTCCGATCACCACCAGGCGCTGCTCCTTGTAAGGGTGAAGCCAGCTGACGAAGATATGAGCGCGGGTGCCGCGGTCAAACAGCAGATGGGAAACGGTAATATCCGCGATATTGGGCTGCAGATAGGCCCCCCCGGTCGCCACGGCCTGCAGCGGAACCTGCCCGGTAAGCGCCAGAATCACCGAGATATCGTGCGGGGCGAAGCTCCAGAGCGCATTCTCCTCGCGGCGGATCTTGCCCATGCTGAGGCGGTTGGAATAAATGTATTCGATCCGCCCGATGGTTCCCGCGGCCAGCAGTTCCTGGATTTTCAGAATGGCGGGATGATAGCGCAGAAGGTGACCGACCATGAGGATACGGCCGTGCCGTTCCGCAGTCTCCACCATCTCCATGCCGGCTTCCCAATCGAGCGCAAGCGGCTTTTCGACGAACACGTCCTTGCCGCGACTCAGAGCAGCAAGCGCCATCCGGCAGTGCTCCTCGGCCGGCGTCGCCAGCACCAGGGCATCCACCGCGGGATCGGAGATGGCGTCTTCCAGGCTGCCGAAAGCGCGCGCTTCGGGATAAAGCGAGGCAAACGTCTTCAGCCGCTGAGCATCGCTTTCGCAAATTGCATACAGATGGCCGAGGCCGGCAAAATTGCGTGCCAGGTTCTTGCCCCAATGCCCGCAACCGACTACGCAAACGTTGGGGAAAAGGTTAGGAGACATACAAAAACTCAGCCTATCAGACCTATCCGGTGCCATTATATCGGGCAGTACTATTACTTCTTTCAGGCCCCGCTCGTACCCCGCAAAATCGTATCTATCTATTGCAGTTCGAATGAGATGGCAGATTGGGACTGTTACCCCGCCGGCTGGTATTTCGAGCGGGTAAGAGTAAAATGTGTGTACGATGACATTCGCCGAGGCCTCGTCGTGATCATTACCAGCAGCCCTCTGCGTATCTCCCTGGGTGGTGGCGGCACCGATCTGCCTTCTTACTACCGCCAACATACGGGATTTTTGATCGCGGCAGCCATCAATAAGTACGTCTATATCAACCTGCACGAACCATTTACGGACGAAATCATCGTCAAGTATTCAAAGCTGGAAACGGCGAAAACGGCCGAAGAGGTCAAGCACCCCATCGTGCGGGAGGCATTGAAACTGGTCGGCATCCACGACCATCCGCACCTCGAAATCGCCAGCATGGCCGACATTCCCGCGGGAACCGGCCTGGGCTCCTCCGGCAGCTTCACCACTGCGCTTTTGCGGGCCCTTCACTGTCTGCGGAAAAATTCGGTTCCGGCCCGTGAACTGGCCGAGCAGGCTTGCCACATCGAGCTGGATCTGCTCCAGGAACCCATCGGGAAACAGGATCAGTACATCGCGGCAATCGGCGGCCTCACCTGCTTTACCTTTTGTCCGGATGGTCGCGTGGGAATCGAGCCGCTGCGCCTGGCTCCCGAAACGCTGCACACGCTGGAAGACAATCTGATGTTGTTCTTCACCGGCTACACCCGGAGCGCCTCGGAGATTCTCAAGGACCAGGATTCCCGCAGCCGGCAGAAGGACGCCTGCATGCTCGATAATCTGCACTTCATCAAGCAGCTCGCCTTTGAAAGCAAGGCCGCCATGGAGCAGGGAGATCTCCGCGGCTTCGCGGAGCTGATGCACGTCCACTGGGAGCACAAGAAGAAGCGGACGCAGGGAATGAGCAACGGCGCCATCGATGAGCTTTACGAGCTGGGCCGCGCCAACGGCGCTTTAGGCGGGAAGCTGATCGGCGCCGGCGGGGGCGGGTTCCTGATGTTCTACACCGAGGACAAAACGCGGCTGCGGCGCGTGATGACCCGCACTGGCCTGCGCGAAGTGCGCTTCCGCTTCGACTTCGGCGGCAGCCAGGTGCTCGTGCAATCCTAAGGAAGCGCAGATGCTCCCCATCGCCATTCTGGCCGGCGGTCTGGCCACCCGGCTGCGTCCGGCCACCGATAAGATTCCCAAGTCTCTGATCGAAATGAACGGCGAGCCCTTTCTGGCACATCAGTTGCGCCTGCTGGCCAGCCGGGGCATCCGCCGGGCGACGCTCTGCGTCGGCTACCTGGGAGAGATGATCGAGGAGTATGCCGGAGACGGCAGGCATTTCGGAATCGAGCTGACCTATTCGCCCGACGGCCCCGAACTGCGCGGCACGGCGGGCGCGGTTGCCCAGGCGCGCCATCTCTTGGGCGAACGGTTTTTCGTGGTTTATGGCGACTCCTATCTGCCGTGCGATTACGCGGCGGCGGAGCGGACCTTTCTGGAAAGCGGCCGTCAGGCGCTGATGACGGTCTATCCCAACGGCGACCTTTGGGACTCCAGCAATGTGCGGTTTGAGGGCGGCCGCATTCTCGCCTACAATAAGAAGCTCAGGACCCCCGACATGCGGCACATCGACTACGGCCTTGGCGTATTCCACGGCGCCGCATTCGACGGAATTCCGGCGCACGGCGCTCACGATCTCGCCGATTTGTACGGCAGCCTTTTGGAGAAAGGCGAGTTGGCTGGCCTGGAAGTACCACAGCGATTTTACGAAACCGGTTCCTTCGCAGGCATCCAGGAGCTTTCCGCGCACCTCGCAGCCGGAGGCGGCACACGATGAGTTTCTCACGCCAGTTTCTTTCCGAAGCCAAGCAGGTGATCGACGGTCTGGACACCGAAGCCATCGAGCGCGTCGCGGACCTGCTGGCCTCCACCCGGGCCGCCGGCGGCCGGCTGTTTATTCTGGGAGTGGGCGGAAGCGCCGCCAACGCCTCGCATGCGGTCAATGATTTCCGCAAAATCGCCGGCATCGAGGCCTACGCGCCCACCGACAATGTGTCCGAACTGACGGCGCGGACCAACGACGAAGGATGGGCGGGCGTTTTTGAAAGCTGGCTGCGCGTGAGCCGCCTGCGCAAAGAGGATGCGCTGCTGGTATTTTCGGTTGGCGGCGGCAACCTGGAAAAGAATGTGAGCCCGAACCTGGTTCAGGCGTTGCAATATGCCAAAAGCGTCGGCGCCACCATTCTGGGAATCGTGGGCCGCGACGGCGGTTTCACGGCGCGCAGCGCGGATGCCTGCGTGATCGTGCCCACGGTCAATGCCGTGCATACTACCCCGCATGCGGAGGCGTTTCAGGCGGTCGTCTGGCACCTGCTGGTCTCGCATCCGGCCGTCAAGCAGGCGGAAACGAAATGGGAATCCGTCCGCTGAAACGGGCCGTGTTTTTTGATCGGGACGGCGTGCTCAATGAAGCCGACGTGCGTGACGGCAAGCCGTATCCGCCCGCCTCGGCCGGAGCCATGCGGGTGATGCCCGGAGCCGCCGCCGGGCTGGCGCGCCTGCACTCGCTCGGCCTGCCGCTGCTTGTGGTGACGAACCAGCCGGACGTGGCCCGCGGCGCGCAGGACCGGGCGGCAGTGGACGCCATCCACGAGCGGCTGCGGCGGGAACTGCCGCTGGACGACGTGCTCTCCTGCTTCCACGACGATGCCGACGGCTGCTCCTGCCGCAAACCCAAGCCGGGCCTGATCCTGGAAGGAGCCGCCCGCTGCGGAGCCGATCCTGCCTGCAGCTTCCTGGTAGGCGACCGCTGGCGCGACATCGAAGCGGGGCAGGCCGCCGGTTGTAAGACCGTCTGGATCGACCGCGGTTACCGGGAGCGCGGACCGGCCGCTCCGCCGGACGCGCGTGTTGCCACGCTCGATGAGGCGATTGCCTGGATCCTCCAACAACTAAGGGAAGAAGGTCTTGGAACAGAATAACGTGATCAAAGTCGGACTGGTCGGCGCAGGCTACGTCAGCACGTATCATGCGCGGGCCCTCCGCAGCCTGCCGCTTGTGGAAATGATAGGCATTGCCGATCCGGAACAGGA
>DATJMP010000233.1:0-31822 GCA_035508655.1 Bryobacteraceae bacterium | reverse complement strand
CAAACCGGAAGCTCTTATTTTGCTGGAAACAGGAAGTTTCTACTTTGCCTTGACAGTACCCGGTCCGAGCCGGAACCGAAGGGAGTGCCCCTTGGCTCGTAGCGCCGGCCTCCTGGCCGGCCTTGCCGGCTTCCAAGCCGGCATACTCGACCGGCCGAATCAAGACCAGCATGACTTTCCACGGAGCGGTCCCGCGTGGAAAACAGAGTCTTCTATTCCACCGTCACGCTCTTGGCAAGGTTACGTGGCTGATCCACGTCGCAGCCGCGCCGCACAGCAACGTGATAGGCCAGCAGTTGTAGCGGAATGATCTCCAGAATCGGCGATAACAGTTCCGGTACCGGCGGCACCTCGATCACGTAGTCGGCGGACTTCCGGGCTTCCTCATCCCCTTCCGTCACCACCGCAACCACGATTCCCTCGCGCGCCTTCACTTCCTGGATGTTGGAGACCGTCTTCTCGTACAGGATTCGGCTCTCGCGGCTGCTCGGATCGCACGTGGCCAGCACCACCACCGGCAGGTTCTCGTCGATCAGCGCGTTCGGTCCATGCTTCATCTCGCCGGCCGGATAACCCTCCGCGTGAATATACGAGATTTCCTTCAGCTTCAACGCGCCTTCCAGAGCGATCGGATAGTGAATGCCGCGGCCCAGGAAGAGGGCATCCCTCAGGTGATGCAGGTTCCGCGCCAGGGATTCGTAAACCGCGTCGTTGGAGAGTACGCTTTCCAGCTTGGAGGGTATTCGCAGTAATTCCTGCACCAGGCAGCGTGAGGCACTCTCCTCGAGCTGGCCATTGGATTGTCCAAGGTGCATCGCCAGAATGAACAGCGCCGTCAACTGGCACGTGAACGCCTTTGTCGAGGCCACTCCGATTTCCGGACCTGCATGCGTATAGAGCGTTCCCGCGGCTTCCCGCGTGATCATCGAGCCCACTACGTTGCAGATAGCCAGCGTCGGCGAGCCCTTCGCCTTTGCCTCCCGCTGCGCCGCCAGGGTGTCGGCGGTCTCCCCGGATTGCGAAATGACCACCGTAAGCGTCTGCTCGTCCAAAATCGGATCCCGGTAACGGAACTCGCTGCCGTAATCCACTTCCACCGGCAGCCGAGCCAGCCGCTCGATCATGAACTTCCCGGCCAGGCCAGCGTGCCAGCTGGTCCCGCAGGCGATGATCTTTACCTGGCGGAATCGCGCGAACGCCGCCGGCGAGATGTCCATTTCATCCAGGAAAATCCGCCCGGTCTCCTGGCCCACCCGCCCGAGCGTGGTGTCGCGGACGGCGCGCGGCTGTTCGTAGATCTCCTTCAGCATGAAGTGCTGGTAGCCGCCCTTTTCCGCCTCGATAGGGTTCCAGAGAATGTGCGAAACCTGTCGCGAAACGGGCCGCCCCTCGAAGTCAGTCAACTGCACACCGCCGGATGTGAGCACCGCGACGTCCCCGTCGGCAAGGAAGAACATGTCCTGCGTATGGGCGAGGATGGCCGGAACGTCGGAGGCGACGAAGTATTCGTTGTCCCCCAACCCGATCACGACCGGCGGCCCTGAGCGTGCCGCCACGATCTTGTTCGGCTCCAGCCGCGAAATCACGGCCAGCGCGAACACGCCCGCCAGCTCCTTGACCGCCGCGCGCACCGCCTGCTCCAGGCTCCCCTGGAAATGCTTCTCCACCAAATGGGCGATGACTTCGGTATCGGTCTCGGTTTTAAACTCGTGACCCGCGGCTTGGAGTTCCTGCTTCAACGACATGTAATTCTCGACGATGCCGTTGTGCACTACCACCACGTCGCCTTTGCAATCGCGATGCGGATGGGCATTCTCTTCGGTGGGCCGCCCATGCGTCGCCCAACGAGTGTGGCCAATGCCGAACGAACCGTCCACCGGGTTCACCCGGATCGCCTGTTCCAGGTTACGGAGCTTCCCCTTCGCTCTCCGGACAGCCAGTTGCTCGTCCTCGCCGTACACCGCCAGCCCGGCCGAATCATAGCCGCGGTATTCGAGACGCTTCAGTCCCTCCAGAATGATGGGAACCGCCTTCTGCGTCCCAATATAACCAACGATTCCGCACATACCTACATTATAGGGGTGACAGCTTACGGACCGCCCGTAGGTGCGGAGGGCTAAGTGAGCACAGTTACTTATGATTCGAGAAATTCGATTCGGTATTCCTCGATTACCGGATTAGCCAGCACTTCGCGGGCGACTGTCTCCAGATCCCCTTCGGCTTGGCCGCGGGAAACCCCTTCGGCAAGAACGATATCGAAGCACTTGCCTTGGCGGACTTCGGCCACCGCCGTATAGCCGAGGCCATGGAGAGCGGAGCACACCGCCTGGCCCTGCGGGTCGAGCACCGTGGACTTGAGCGAGACAAAAACGCGGGCTTTCATGGGAAGGTCAATTATCGCACGCTGCGTGCGAGCCCGATCGATCCGGCCCCACGACCAATTTCCGCACATGCGCGGGCCGGGCGAGGCCGGCCCAAAACTCTAGTTCAGTAGCCTTCCCTGCCTCAGATACGCGGGCGTATCCAGGTCATTCAAGTCCAGCATCGGCTCTGGTTCCACCTCGGGTTCCGGTTCGACTTCCGGCTCAGGCGCGGACAACTCGATCGCCGGCACGGCAACCGGGTCAGGCGCAGGCTCCGGTTCCGGCAGTACGGAGTCCTCGATAAATCGGCTTGCGATTGGTTGGGGTGAGAGCGGCACCTGCAGCCGGATCACGGGCGTAATTCCATTGTTTGCGGGCCGCTCTGGAATCGCGCGGCTCTCCGGCTGGAACCCCGTAGCGATGACCGTGATTTTCACGGCGTCCGTCATGGCATCGTTCTGGATGACACCGAAATTGATCTGCGCGTCTTCGCACTCGGCCGCCTCCCGGATCAGAGAGCAGGCTTCGTATACTTCGTGCAATCCGAGGCTGGTCGCAGACGCCGTGATGTTGATCAGAATCGCGCGCGAGCCGGCGATGCGCGTCTCTTCCAGCAGCGGGCAGCTGATGGCCTGCCGCGCGGCCTCTACCACGGCATTTTCGCCCCGCGCGGTCGCGGTGCCCATCATGGCATAGCCCATCCCCGCCATGGTGGCCTTGATATCGGCAAAGTCGCGGTTGATCAGTCCCGGTGTGACGATGATGTCGCTGATGCTCTGCACCACCTGCCGCAGCAGGTCGTCGGCGTATTTGAATGCGTCAAAAAAGCTCGTGCCCCGCGGTACCAGCTTGAGCAGCCGATCGTTGGGCATCGGGATCACGGCGTCGACAGTGGAGGCAAGCCGCGCGATTCCGTCTTCCGCCAGCCGCATCCGGTGCGGCCCTTCAAACCCGAATGGCTTGGTCACCACCGCAATAGTCAGAGCATCCAGCTCCTTGGCGAGCGACGCAATCACGGGCGCGGCTCCAGTGCCGGTTCCGCCGCCCAAGCCCGCCGTCACAAAAACCATATCGGCGCCCTGCAGCGCTTCCACAATGGGATCCGTATTTTCCAGCGCCGCCTGCCGCCCGATCTCGGGGTTGCTCCCGGCCCCCAGCCCATTCGTGACCTTGCCCCCGATTTGCAGCTTGTTCGGCACCGCGCATGCCGCCAGCGCCTGGGTATCGGTATTCATGGCATAGAATTCGACGCCCTCCATGCCTTCCTGCACCATGCGGGCCACGGCGTTCGATCCCCCGCCACCCACGCCAACCACTTTAATGCGCGTACCGCAACGCGCCTCTTCCTCCAGCTCGTATTTCAAATCGTCCATGGCTTCAGCTCCTCGCTCGTTCGCCCTAAATCCAGGTACCGGGATGCCGGGGATGCGGCCTAAGGCCGAACCTCCTCCGCGTACTCTCGGTGCCCGCCGCTCTTCCGCACCTGCAATCCCTCACTTCAGAATTTTCCCCAGCCACCCCGCGGCTTCCTGTTGGCGTTCCGTCTGCGCCTTCAGCTTGGCCGAATACATAGACAGCCCGGCGGCGGTAGTCCATTCCGGGTCCTCCATGCTTTCCGGCCAGTTCAGAATCCCGATCGGCAAACCGTAGCGCGCCTGGCATTGCAGTTCGCGCTCCGCAATGTCGCACAGGTCGGGAAGCTTGGCCCCGCCGCCCGTTAAGAAAACGCCGCCCATCAGCGCACGGTCCATCCCGACCCTCGCCAGTTCGCCGCGCACCAGGCGGAAAAGCTCTGCCGAGCGCGCTTCCAGCACGCAATTCAGGAACCGCCGCTGCGCCTGCCGCTCGCGATTGTCACGCGGCGGCAGCTCGATCCAGATGTTGTCCGCACACGCCTCCGAGAGCGCCCCGCCGAATTCCAGCTTCAACAGTTCCGCGTCCTCATAACTTACGCAAAGCGCCTGGGCTAGGTCACGGGTAAAGTGGTCCGCGCATATTTTCACGCTGGAAGCCAGATACATCGCTTCGCCGTGATAGACAGCCAGTTCGGTTGATTGCGCGCCGATGTCCACCACCGCAATCCCTTCGCGCCGGTCTTCCGGCATCACCCCGGCAAAAGCCGCGGCCAGTGCCTCATAAACCGTCTCCTCTACCAGCAGGTGCGCCTGGTTGACGGCGCCCACCAGCGCCGTGTGCTCCTGCGCGGAAGCCGTAATCAGGTGTACGTTGATCTCCAGCCGCGACGCCAGCATGCTGCGCGGGTCCCGATGCCCCGGATGGTCGTCCACTACGAAATCCTGCGGGCACATCTGCATCACCATGCGGTCTTCCTGCAGCACCACGTTCGACGCCCGCTCTACCACCCGGTTGACGTCGCGCTGCTCGATCGCCCGGATATGGCCCAGTTCCACGACGCCGCGCCCGTTGGCGCCGCGAACCGTCGGCCCGCCCGTGCCAACCACCGCACCCTCTGCGGAAATGCCCGCCTTCTCCTCCGCCTGGCGTAGAGCGGTTCGGATGGACTCGGCCACCGCGCTCTGGTCCGCGATCCGTCCCTTTTGCCAGCCCTGCGAAGGCGCCACGCCGCATCCAAGAAACCGCAGCCGCCCGCCCTCGAGCGCACAGATCACGATCCTCGTGCGCCGGCTCCCGGCGTCGAGCCCCACCCCGTAAATCGTCTTCACCACCATAGCCACCCTTGACGCAAAGGAACGGGCGCCCAGCAAAAACCCCCGTTTGTAACCTGCTCCGTGGTCCAATGCCTCCGCGTCATTCTGCCCTTACTCCTTAGCCGTGATCCGGTCCTCCAGCCGCAGGTCGAAGGTCTTCACCTCAGGCGAGCGCCGCTTAATTTCCGCATAATGGCTTAGAAAATTCTGGTATCGCCGGCCGAAGCCGCTGTCGCCCAAAATAAACTCCAGCGTGCGGTTCTCCACCTGCGCGACAATCCGGATATTCGATGCGTCGGAGACATTCACCTCAGAGAGGTTCCGCGCCTGCTCCCCAAGTTCCTCTTGTACCTGCAGCATGGTGCGCACGCCCTCGCGCCGCTGTGCCTCCGATTCGTCTTCGCCCACCCCGCTCAGCACTGGAAACGTGAACTGCGCGTGTGCCGGCGGGTCGAGCAGGATGCCTTGCGAATCGATCAGCAGCCAGCCGGACCGCAGCAAAACAAAGGCAACCGGGCGCCGCTCGCGGATCCGGACCGCGAGGCGGTCGGGCCAGACGCGCGAAACCGAGGCGTCCTCCACCCAGTCGATGCCGAGCAGCCGGCGGCGCCGCTCCTCCAGCGGAAGAGCAAATACGCTGCGGCCGAAATCGGTGGCAAAAATGCGCTGCACCTTCGCACGTGAGGTGTATTGCAGTCCCTGGATGGCCAGCGCTCCGGTGCGGTCCCGCGAAAGCGTGAACTGCGGGTCCGAAAGCACGAACCTCCAGGCGCTTCGCGCACCCAGCGCCGAAGGCACCGCGATCGCGCCCGCCACCGCAATTCCCAGCCAGAGCCGCCAGCGAATGCGGAATTTCTTTTTCCCTTCGGAGCCCTTCTTCATTTCGACGCCTCCGCGCTTTCGCCGCCACCCAAGCATGCCAGGATCCGGTCGCCTGCCTGCGAAACGCTGCCCGCACCCAGCGTCAGAATCAGGTCGCCGTCGCGTGCCTCCGCCACCACGGCCTCGATGCCTCGCTCCATCGTGCCCACGTACGCCGCGCCACGGTGGCCGAACTGCCGAAGGCGCTCGGCCAGTGCCTCGGCCGTTACGCCTTCGATTGGCTTCTCCGAAGCGGCATAGATGTCCATTACGAAAACATGATCCGCTTCGTGGAACGCCCGCGCGAAATCGTCCATCAGGTGGAGCGTGCGCGTGTAACGGTGGGGCTGAAAGAGCACGTGAATCCGCCGGAAGCCGCACTGCCGCGCGCCCTCCAGCGTGGCCCGGATCTCCGCCGGATGGTGGCCATAGTCGTCCACTACCGTAATTCCACGCTCGCGCCCGCGCACCTGAAACCGCCGGTCCACGCCGCTGAACGCCGCCAGTCCCTCGCGAATCGTGTCCGGCTTCACTTCCAGTTCCATCGCCGCCGCCACCGCCGCCATGGCGTTCAGCACGTTGTGCCGGCCCGGAATGCGGAGGTGGAAGCGGCCCAGGTCCGCTCCCCGGTATTGGAGCGCAAAATCGCTCGAGAAATGCCCGCAGCCGATATCGGATGCCTGCATGTCGCTCTGCGACGTGGTGCCGTACGTGATGGTGCGTCGCCCGATCTCCGGCAGCACGCTCTGCACGTTCGGATCGTCCAGGCATACGATCGCCGCGCCGTAGAACGGCACCTTGTTTAGAAACTCGATGAACGCGGCGCGAATGGCATCGAGCGAGGGGTAATGATCCAGGTGCTCGCGGTCGATATTCGTCACCACCGCCATGATGGGCGCCAGCTTGAGAAAAGACCCGTCGCTCTCGTCCGCTTCCACCACCAGGAAGTCGCTGCGGCCGACGCGTGCATTGGAGCCGCCCATCGTCCCCACGCGTCCTCCCACCACCACCGTCGGGTCCAACCCGGCATGGCTCAACACCGTTGCCGTCATCGAGGTTGTAGTGGTCTTCCCGTGGCTGCCCGCCACCGCAATCCCGTATTTCAGGCGCATCAGCTCCGCCAGCAGTTCACCCCGCGGGATCACCGGAATCTGCAGCCGCCGCGCCTCCCGTACTTCCGGATTCTGATCATCGACGGCCGAGCTCACCACCAGCGCTCGCGCCCCCGCCAGGTTGGCGGCGGCGTGGCCTTCGTAAATGCGCGCGCCCAGCGACGCCAGCCGCTCCGTAATCGGCGAGAGCTTTACATCCGACCCGCTGATCTCGTATCCAAGATTGAGCAGCACCTCCGCGATGCCGCTCATGCCGATCCCTCCGATGCCGGTGAAGTGCAGGTGCTGGGGACGAAAAAACATTTCCTTATCGTATTGTTTCGACTGACGTCCGAATAGTCAATTAGATTTTGCAGCCTCTTCGAGACTCGTTGCCGCGCGTGCCGCCGCGCCCGGCCGCGCGAACTGCCGCGCCGCCTGCGCCATCGCTTCCAGCGCTCCCTCTGTACGCGCCAGCTCCGCCGTTACCGCATACAAACGTTCTCCATTCATCTCCGCATCGCGCACCACCCGAGCCGCGCCGCCGCGCGCGATGGCTTCCGCGTTCCGCGTTTGGTGATCATCGGCCGCGAACGGGAACGGCACCAGCACGGCCGCGCGCCCCGCCGCCGCCAGCTCCGAAACCGCGCCGGCCCCGGAGCGGCACACCACCAGGTCCGCCGCGGCGTAGGCCGCCGGCATGTCGGCGATGAACGGCACCACCTCTCCCTCGAGACCCGTTTGCGCGAAGCCTTCGCGGATCGGTTCAAAAGCCGACGGGCCCGTCTGATGCACGATGCGCACCGGAATCCCGCTCTTGCGGAACAGCGGCCAGCTTTCCCTCGCTGCCCGGTTGAGTGTCCTCGATCCCTGGCTGCCGCCCGTGATCAGAACCTCCAGCACCGGCCCGCGAGGCTTCGCCGGTATACGGAAGAATTCCTCGCGTACCGGCAAGCCCGTCAGTTCTGCCCGCCCGGCTGGAAAAAACGCCGCCGTCTCCTGGAAGGAAATCAGTGCCCGCGATACGAAGCGTCCGATAATCCGGTTGGCAAATCCGGGCACCGCGTTCGGCTCCATCACCACAACCGGCAGTCGGCCCACCAGCGCCGCCATCACCGGCGGCCCGGCCACGTATCCGCCCATGCTGAACACGGCGTCGCTGCGCCGCACCAGCTTACCGCACCCCATCGTGGTGAACGGCAACCGGATTAATGTCGACGCCGCTTGCCGCACGCCGACCCGGTTCAGGGCGCCGATTTGAATCATCTGCAGCTCGAAACCCTCTGCCGGCACCAGCCGCCCTTCCAGACCGCGCTCGGTCCCCACAAAGAATACACGATGTCCCCGGCGTCGCAGCTCCCGCGCCACCGCCAGACCCGGTATCACATGCCCGCCGGTCCCGCCGGCAGCGATCAGAAAAGTGGACATATTTGGGGCCGGGGACCGGGGGCTAGGGGCGGGGAGCGTTCCCCGAACCTTCCGCCTTCTCCCGGCTCCTTACCCACCCGCTCCTAAAATCAACTCCTAACGGTCCGGGCTATCCGGTCATGCCCCTGGCCCCTGGCCCCCTGGTTAGCCCGCATGCTCCGAAACATTCATCAAGATCCCCAGCAGCGCCAGCGTGCTCAGCAGCGAGCTTCCGCCGTAGCTGATCATAGGCAGCGGAATTCCTTTTGTCGGAATCATGCCAAGCACCACGATCATGTTCAGGAATCCCTGCATCACCACCACGACCGTCGCCCCCAGGGCCAGGTAACGGCCGAAATCGTCGGGCGTTTTCGAAGCCGCCCTCAAGCCGCGCCAGAAGATGATGCCGAAGGCGAGCAGCACGGCTGTGGAGCCCACCAGGCCCAATTCCTCTCCCACCACGGCATAAATGAAATCCGTGTGCGCCTCGGGAAGGTAGAGCAGCTTCTGGCGTCCGTTCATCAGGCCCACACCGGCCGGCCCACCGGCTCCCACGGCGATCTTGGATTGCTGCAATTGATAGTTCGTGTCGCGCGTGGCCAGCGATTTCTCCATCCGCGTCTTGATGGTGCCGTTCTTGTCGAAGCGCGTGAGGATCTTGAATTGCGGATCGAAGAAACGCACCACCCGCGCCAGCCGGTACGCGTCACGGTAGATGAAGATCGCCAGCCCGAGAAATGCGATCCCGGCCACGATCCCCACATACCGCCACTGCAGGCCCGCCACGAAGAAAACCGTGCCCGCCGCCAGCCCCAGCACCACCGCCGTTCCCAGGTCCGCCACCACCACCGCGAACAGCACAAGTCCCACCGCCAGCGCCGCCGGAACCAGCGTATGGCGCGTGTTGTTGATGGCTCGCCCGCGCCAGGCCACGAAAAACGCCAGAAAGACCACCAGCGCCGGTTTGGCCAGCTCCGATGGCTGCACGCCCAATGGTCCGCCCAGCCGCAGCCAGCGATGATGCGCGCTGTCCACGAAGTACACCGCCCCGAGCAGGATCAGGCAGATTCCGATGGCGCCGAAGGCCACTGCCGAATTGTTGAACGTGCGGTAGTTCGTGTTCTTCAGCAGCATCATAATCCCCACAGCTACCACCGCCCATTCCAGTTGCCGGATAACGAAGTGCCAGCTCGATCCATACCGCGGATCGAGCTGCGCCATGATCGAAGACGCGCTATAGAGAATGATCAACCCGAACGATACCAGCAGGAGGACGGTGCCGAACAGAATCCAGTCGGGTTTCAGGCGTTGTGGCACTGCGCCTCCTTAGACTCGTCGGCGTCCCCGTCAGGCCGCTTTTCGGTCTGGCGGGGTGGTAATCCGTTCACGATCTCCTTGAAAACCTCGCCGCGGTGTTCGAAGCTGCGGAACTGGTCGAAGCTCGCACAGGCTGGCGCCAGCAGGACCGTGTCGCCGGGTCCGCCGTTCCGGTAGCCGTATTCGACGGCCTCCCGCAAGGTCTTTGCGTCCACTAGCGGAACCGCCCCGGCCAGGGCCGCGCCGATCTTCCCGGCCGCCGCGCCGATGAGCAGCGCCGCGTGGGCCTTGGCCGCCAGCGGTTCGCGCAGCATGGAATAATCCAGCCCCTTATCCTTGCCGCCCAGAATCACCCACAACCCGCCATCGAACGCGTCCAGCGCTTTCAGCGTCGCGTCCACGCTGGTGGCCTTCGAGTCGTTGTAAAAATCGATGCCGCCGATCTGCCTCACGAACTCCAGCCGGTGCTCCACCGCATGAAACGTTCGCACGGCCGCCGCGATCTCTGCACGCCCGACCCCGGCTCGCGCTGCCGCCAGCGCAGCCGCCATCACGTTCTCCAGGTTGTGCCGGCCGCGGATGGGAACCTCCCCGGCGCCCATGAGAACTTCTCCGAACAGCACGACCTTGTCCCCGCGCAGCGTCGCATCCGGTTTGCCGTGCGACCGGCCGGAAAACCACTGCACCTCCGCCGCCGTCCGCGCGCCATAGGCCGATGAAACCGGGTCATCCGCATTCAGAATGGCCAGATCGCCTGCCTTCTGCGTCTCGAAAAGCCGTCCCTTGGCCGCGGCATACCGCTCGAACGTATGATGCCGGTCCAGATGGTTCTGCGTCACGTTCAGCGCCGCACCGATATCGGCGCGAAAGGTCGAGATCGTCTCCAGTTGGAAGCTGGAAAGCTCCAGCACGTTCCAGCCGTCCTCGCGTGAGGTCTCGATCATGTCGCAGACCGCCGTTCCGATATTCCCACCCACCTGCACCGGCACGCCCGCCGAACGTAGAATGTGGCCGATCAGGCTGGTCGTAGTGGTTTTGCCGTTCGACCCCGTGACCCCGATGGTGCGGCCGCGCAGAAACGGCGCTGCCAGTTCGACTTCTCCGATTACTTCCACGCCCCGCGCCCGCGCCTCTTCGAGCGCCGGCAGGTCCGCCGGAACGTCCGGCGAAAGCACGATCAGATTCACGCCTTCGAACACTTCCGGCGTCTGCCGCGCGAACCGGATGTGAAAGCGTTCCACGGCTTCCGCCGCACCGGGCAGGTCCTCGAGCGGCTTCAGATCGGTGGCCCGCACTTCGGCCCCCAGGCCCGCCAGCAGTTTCACCGCCGCCAGCCCCGATTTTTTCAACCCTACGACAAGTGCCCGTGTTCCCGGCCCGCGATCCATCTTCACCTCAATTTCAGCGTCGTCAGCGCAAACAGCGCCAACACCAGCCCCGCGATCCAGAAGCGCGCGATGATTTTCGATTCCGTCCAGCCCAGCGCTTCAAAATGATGGTGCAGCGGCGCCATCTTGAAAATGCGCTTCCCGCCCCGCAGCTTGTAGCTGCCCACCTGCAAAATCACCGAGATTGCCTCCACAATGAAGACGCCCCCGATGAACACCAGCAGCACCTCCTGCTTGATCAGCACCGCCACCACGGCCATCGCCCCGCCGAGTCCCAGAGATCCCACATCGCCCATGAAAATTTCGGCCGGATGAGCGTTGTACCAGAGAAACCCCAGGCTGGCCCCCGTCATCGAGCCGCAGAAAATCGTCAGCTCGCTGGTGTGCGCGTTACGCTCCAGTTGCAGGTACGTCGCCAGCGTCACGTGTCCGCCTGCGTACGCCAGCATCGTCAATGCCCCCGCCGCGATCACCATCAGCCCAATGGCCAGCCCATCCAGCCCGTCCGTCAGGTTGACCGCGTTCGACATGAACACAACCAGCAGGGCCACGAACAGGCAGAAAGGCGCTGCGCCCAACACGTACACCCAAGGGTGTCCCAGCAGCGAATCGAACAGCAGCGACGGGTGGAACTGCTTCATGAACGGAATGTTCATCGTCGTCGAAAACTGCCCGTACGCGCGCAGAAACAGCAGCGCCGCCGCGAAGCCGAACCCCATCGAAAACTGGTAAACCAGCTTCCGCCGGCCCGTCAGGCCCAGGTTCCGCTGCCTGGTGATCTTGGCGTAATCGTCCAAAAACCCGATCCATCCGAAGCCCACCAGAGCCGCCAATGCGATCCAGACATAGAAGTAGCTCAGGTCCGCCCACAGCAGCGTTGGTACGACGATCGAAATGATGATGAGCACTCCGCCCATCGTAGGAGTCCCGGCTTTCTTCTGGTGAGATGCCGGCCCTTCTTCGCGGATATATTGCCCAATCTGGAATTGCCGCAGCTTATTAATCAGCCAGGGCCCCAGCGCGATGCAGAGGAACAGCGCCGTGAGGCTGGCAAAAGCCGTCCGAAAGGTGACATACCGGAAGACCCGGAACGGGCCGACCCATCGGTATAACTGCTCGTACAAAAGATAATAAAGCATTGCACTAACTCAACTACTGCCGCCGATGTAGGGGCCGGGCATGCCCGGCCCGCGTTCTGGCTTGAAGGCCGGGCCGCATGTGTGCGGCCCTTACGGGCGTCCACCAATCCGGCGTGGTTTTCCAATCCGTGTTCATCTCTACCCATCCATGCCCCAAAACCTCTCCAGTGCCCGCTCGACCTTCACCCCGCGCGAGCCTTTAAACAAAATCGCATCGCCCGGCCGGGCCGCCGCGCGCGCGAACTCACCTGCCTCGCCTGGATCTTCGAAGAACACGGCCGCGCCATTCGTCATCCCGGCCTCGCGGGCCTGCTCCACCATGAATTGCGCCGCACCCCGCACTCCTACCAGCACATCCACCCCATGGCCGGCTGCATAAATGCCTAGCCTGCGGTGCAGTTCCTCCGCCGCGTGGCCCAGTTCCAGCATCTCGCCCAGCACGGCAATTCGCCGCCGGGCCGGTGTTTCGCGCAGCACGTCGATCATCGACTGCGCCGCTTCCGGGTTCGAGTTGTAGCAGTCGTTCCAGACCACCACACCGTCGCGCTCGAGCCGCTCGCCGCGCATGCTGCCCACCGCGAACGAGCGCACCGCATCCCGCAGGCACTCCGGCGCGACCCCGAACACGCTCGCTACGGCCAACGCGGCCAGCAGGTTCAACACAGCGTGCCGTCCGCCGAGCATGGTCTCATAATCCACGCCCAATGCCCGAAACCGGGTCACGCCATCCGCCGCTTCCACGGCCTCCGCCCGCACATCGGCGCCCTCGGAAAACCCGAATGTAATCGATCGCCCCGGGTGCGCGTCGCGAAAACGGGCCACTCGCGGATCCTCGGCGTTCAGCACCGCGGTGCCATCGGCCGGCAGCCCCTCGATCAGTTCTCGTTTGGCCGCGGCCACGCCCTCGATCGAGTCGAAAAACTCTACGTGAGCATACCCGACGTTGGTCACCACCCCGATTTCTGGCCGTGCGATCTCCGCCAGCCGCCGGATCTCTCCGGCGTGGTTCATCCCCATTTCCAACACCGCCGCCCGGCAATCGTCCGGCAGGCGTAGGATCGAGATTGGTACTCCCACGTGGTTATTCAGGTTGCCGATGGTCCGGCCGGTCGGCATCGCCTCCGCCAGCAAATGTGCGATCGCGTCCTTGGTAGTGGTCTTCCCGGCACTCCCCGTCACCCCGACCACCGTTCCGCCCCACTTCTCCCGCGCCCACTGCGCCAAATCCTGCAGGGCCCCCAGCGTGTCCGCGACCTCCAGCACCGCCGGCCCCGATCCCCGAGCCCCGACCCCTGATCCCTTTTCCGCCACCACCGCCGCCGCACCCTTCTCGATGGCCGCCGGAACAAACGTGTGCCCGTCGAAGTTCGCCCCGCGCAAAGCGAAATAGACGTCCCCGGCCCGCAAGGTCCGCGTGTCTATGCTCCAGCCCGCCACCGGAATTGCTTCGGGCACCGTGCTGGCAGCCATCGCGCGGGCGGCCTCTTGCAAGTCCAGTGTCACAGATCTTTAGCCCCCGGCCCCCGGCTCGTAACCCCACCTTTGTGATATCCGTAGCCTCGCAACACTTCCCGCGCCACCTCGCGGTCGTCGAATGCGATGGTCTTGTCCTTCAAAACCTGATACGTCTCATGCCCCTTGCCGGCCAGAATCACGATATCGCCTTCCCGCGCCTCCTTCAGCGCGCGGGCGATGGCCGCGGCCCGGTCCGGTTCCACCACATGCGGCACGTCGCAGCGCCGGATTCCAACCAGTGCATCATTCATAATGGCGAGCGGATCTTCCGACCTTGGGTTGTCGCTGGTCAGCACGACAAAGTCGCTGGCCTCGGCCGCCGCCTGCCCCATCAGCGGCCTCTTGCTCCGGTCGCGGTCTCCCCCACAGCCAAACAGCGTGATAATGCGCTTTGGGTTCAGTCCGCGCGCTACGGCGATCACGTTGCGCAGCGCGTCGTCGGTATGCGCATAATCCACAACCACCGTGAACGGCTGGCCCTCGTCCACTCGCTCGAAACGCCCCGGAACCGCTTTCAGACTCGCCACCCCGCGGGCGATGGTCTCCGGTGTAATGTCGTAGGAGAGCCCCACCCCGCAAGCCGCCAGGATGTTGTAAACGTTGATCCGGCCGATGAGAGGCGATTCCACCCCAAAGCGCGTCTTCCCGCACTGCACCTCGAACCGCAGCCCCTGCATACCGGTGGAAATGTGGCGCGCGCGCAAATCCGCTTCCGTCCCCAGCCCGTAGCGGATCACGCGGGTCTTAGGCCGCAGCTTGATCTCCCGCCCGTAGGCATCGTCGCGGTTGATCACTGCATAGGCCGGCGGCGGCCCGCCCGCACCCGCGAACAAAGACTGTTTGGCCGCAAAATAAGCGTCCATCGTGCCGTGAAAATCCAGATGATCGCGGGTGAGATTGGTGAAAACCGTCGTGTGGAACTGGAGCCCGTATACCCGCCCCAGCGCCAGCGCGTGGGAGGAAACTTCCATTGTCACACGGTTTCCCCCCTCCTTCTCCAGTTCCGCGAAGATGCGCATCAGGTCGAGCGATTCGGGTGTAGTGTTGGCCGCTTTGAGGACGCGGCCGGCCAGGTGATACTCGATGGTCCCGATCATCGCCGTCACGCTCCCCGCCGCCTGCAGGATCGAATCCACCAGGTATGCCGTCGTGGTTTTCCCGTTCGTGCCGGTGATGCCGGTCAGACCCAGACGCTCGTCGGGCCGGCCATAAAACTGTCGCGCGGCCAGGGCCAGGGCTTGCCGCCCGTGCTCCGCCTGGATCCATCGAGGTTCCAGGCCCTTGTCTGGCGCTTCCGCTTCGCTGACAATCGCCACCGCCCCGCGGTCAAGTGCCGCCGCTGCAAACTGCCGCCCGTCCGCCCGGCTGCCGGGAAACGCAAAGAAAAGATATCCGGGCTCGACCCGGCGCGAATCGTACTCCAGTCCTTCCACGGAGACGCGCACCAACTCCGGCGTCAGCGGCCGGCGCAGCGCAACATCCGACAGTAGCTCGCCCAGCTTCATCGCGTGAAACGGACGCGAACCCGTTCTCCTTCGTGCAGAACCACTCCGGCGGCCGGCGACTGCAGCCGTGCCGTCCCCGTGCCATCCGGCACCACCGCAATTCCTTTCGCCGCCGCTTCGGCCAGTACGGCTCGCATGCTCATCCCCTTGAAATCGGGAACCCGAGGTAAGGCAGGCGCGAGCGGCGCGGGCGTACCCGTCGGCTGTCCGGCGGCCTGCGCTACCGTGGCTGCCGCTCCATCCTCCTCACCTTCTTCCAGGATATTCCGCCCGGAGGAATCGTCCGCATCCGCCAGATCGCTTACGTCCTCAGTTGGGGTCCCGGGCAACACTTGTTCGGGCAGATCCTTGGGGACGTCCATGACCCGCAGTGCTTCTGCCGCTACCGCCCGGAACACCGGCGCCGCTACCTGCCCGCCGAATCCCGCCGTGCCGTGGGTCCCGTTGATTGTCACCGCTACCACAATCGAAGGATTGGTCAGCGGCGCGAAGCCCAGAAACGAGCCGTTATACGAGTGCGTGTAATGGCGGGTGGCAAAGTCGAAGATCTGTGCCGATCCCGTCTTTCCGCCCACCGTGTAACCCGCAATCCGTGCCGCCGTCCCCGTCCCGTGCAGCACCACCCCTTCCATCATTTGCCGCATCGTGATGGCGGTCTCCGGCCGGATCACCCGCACCGCCGTCGCCGCCGTCCACGGCTGGTCGCCTTTCCTCAGGATCACCCTCGGCCGCACCAGCAGGCCGCCGTTGGCCACCACGGCTCCCGCCTGTGCCATCTGCACCGTCGTCACGCTCACTTCCTGCCCCATGGAGATGGATGCCAGCGATGTCTTCCCCCAGTGCTCCAGCCGCCGTAGCTTACCGGATGACTCCGCCGGCAGCGTGATCCCGGTCTTCTGCCCGAAGCCGAACCGCCGTACGTAGTCGTACATGTTCTGCTGGCCCACCCGCATGCCGATCTGGATCGCTCCGATATTGCTCGATTTGGCCAGCACCGTCTCCATCGGAATTATGCCTAACCCCAAGTGCGAATCGTGGATCACCCGGCCCGGCAGCTTGAGCACGCCGCCGTGGCAATCGATCGGGCTGTCCGGCCGCAGGTTCGTGGTTTCAAGCGCCGCGGAAAGTGTGATCACTTTGAACACCGACCCGGGCTCGAACGGCACCGATACCGCGTGATTCTGCCGGTCCGCCGGGTGCTCTCCCGGTTGCGGCGGCACGTTCGGGTCGTATGTCGGATAGCTGGCCATCGCCAGGATCTCGCCTGTGTACGGGTTCATCGCCACTAGGCTTCCGCTCACGGCGTGATGGGATTCCACCGCCGCCGCCAGCTCCCGCTCCGCCACGAATTGCAGGCGGGCGTCGATGGTCAGCGTAATCGGCGTCCCCGGCCGGGGCTCGCTGGCAAGCTGCGAATCGATCCCGCGCCGCTTCACATCCGTCAGCAGCCGTACCTGTCCGGGCGTGCCGCGCAGGTCGTTTTCCAACGCCTTTTCGACACCCGCGTTGCCCCGTTCCTCGAAATCCACTCCTCCCAGCAGGTGCGCCGCCAGGGTTCCGTTTGGGTAATGCCGCTGGCTCTCCCGCTGGGTGTTGATCCAGTCCAGGTCGAGGTTGCGCAGCCTCTGCCCTTCTTCAAAACTGATTTTTCGCTTGATCCAAAGGAAACCGCGGTGGTTGTCGTGCGCCAGCTTCATCGCGCCGTAGAGAGAGGTGCGGTCCAGATCGAGCTCCCCCGCCAGGATTTGCGACGCCACTTCCAGGTCCGGAACCCGCAACGGGTTGATATAGACCGATTCGGTGGGGGCGCTCATGGCCAGCACCTGCCCGGTCCGGTCAAACAAGGTGCCGCGCGGCGCCGGAATTTCTACCGATAATTCCTGCCGGGCGCGCGCCATCCGGACATACTCCCGGTGGTGAATCACCTGGAGCGAAACCAGCTTCCCGAAAATGGCCACGCCCCAGGCAATCACGATACAGGCGAGCCACTTCAGACGACGCTCGACCATAAGCTTGGGGGTCGGGCATCGGGGATCGGGGATCGGGGCTCCAGACGCGCCGCGGAACCCGCGGACGCTTCCCGGCCCCAGGACCTCCAACCCCCGGCCCCTAGTGCTTCACCATCGCCACGGTACCGTCCGGGCGCGTTTCCAGGTGGAAAATCTGGCCGGGCGCAGGCGTGGTCAGATTCTGGCCCTTAGCCAGTTTCTCCAGCCGTTCCGGGCTCAGCAGTTCGGCTTCCTGCAGATCCAGTTCGCGGCCCTCGTCCAGCAGGCGCCGCTGTTCGGCGCGCAGTTGCTCGAGCGTGTAGCCGTCCATCGTACTGGAAACCCGGAATGTCGCGACGGCAGTCAGAAGGAGCACTCCCACGCACGCCGCCCCGATCACCGACCAGCAGGCGCCGCCGGCTTTCGGATCCGGCTCGCGAACCAGGCGCGAGTTGTCGATTTTCTTGCAGTAGAAGAATACGTCGTCCTGCGGCAGCGCCCGCAGGGCGTACGGGTCCTGCTGCACGCGTGGCGTTTCCACCCGGCTGGGATAGAACACTCTTGCTAAGCTCGCCATAAATTCCCGCTCACTCTCCCGTAACACGCGATGACCACGTTGCTCGTCAGTCCCTTTCAGTCGCGGATGCCATCTCAGCCGCGCCTGAAAGGAGCAGTCCTGTCGGGTAACGAAACGGAATCACGCGCTCCGTTGCCCGATACCCGTTCCCCTTACTTGATTCCGATGGCGCGCAGCTTCGCGCTGCGCGAAGGCGGATTTTCCGCCGTCTCCGCACGGGTGGGTTGCAGCGGGTGCTTCGTCAGCACTTCCGCGCGTCCTTCCCGGCCCATTTCCCGAAACGCTTCCTTCACCTTGCGATCGTCGCTCGACATGAAGCTGATCACGACCATTCGACCGCCTTCCCGCAGCAATTCCGGCCCAATCCGCAGCAGGGCTTCCAGTTCGGCGGGTTCGTCGTTCACCGCAAGACGCAAGGCCATAAAGGTTTTGGTGGCTGGATGCAGACGACCCGTCCTGGGCACGGCCCGCAACACCACATCGGCCAGATGAAGTGTGCTCCGTATGGGCCGCGCCCGGACGATTGCTCTGGCTACGTTCCGCGCCCTCCTCTCTTCGCCGAGCCTCCAAATGAGATCGGCGAGTGTTTTTTCGTCTGCATGGTTCACCAGATCCGCCGCCGTCATGCCCTGGGTGGGGTCCATACGCATGTCCAACGGCCCATCCGCCATCAACGAAAATCCGCGCTCCGCGGCGGTGAGCTGATACCGGCTCACTCCCAGGTCCGCCAGCAGGCCATCCAGCCTGCCAGCTCCTGTTTCCGTCACCGCTTCGGCCAATTCCGAGAACCGGCCGTGATGAAATCGAATTCTCTCGCTCCACGCCGCCGTGTTGCGCCGCGCCATTTCCAGCGATTGTGCGTCCCGGTCGTTGGCGATCACCAGGCCGGTAGTCAGCCTCGCGGCGATCAGCGCCGTATGCCCGCCTAAACCCGCCGTGGCATCCAGATACACACCGTCCGGCCGCACCGCCAGCAGCTCCAGCGCTTCCGCCGCCATCACTGGTACGTGCATATGCCGCCGTTTCGCTCGCCACCTGCGAAGATTGCTCCATTTGGTCGCGGCTCCGATCCGAGCCGCGACCAAAAGGAGCGATCCCGCCGAGCCTCCGCATCAAAACAGCCCATCCGAAATCGCCTGGTCGATCTCCTCTTCAGTAACCAGCGCCTCGGCTTTCTTCTCTTCGTAGAGCTTCTCGCTCAGGATGTCGATCCGCCCCTTCAGCCCCCACAGCTTCACCGGTTGCTCTTCCAGCCCCAGCTCACGCCGTAATTCCGGCGGAAAAGTGATTCGCCCCTGCGCGTCCATCTCGGTTTCCACTCCCAGGTCCGCCGCATTGAACGCCAGACGTTTCGCCAGCCGCGGGTTCGAACGGTACGTACTCAGAAAATCCTCGTTTTGCCGCCACACCGAAATCGGATATATTTGGGCTATCTTGCGGTCCAAACTGGTCACAAACAGCGTCTTTTCTGGCAAACCCGCGAGGTATTGCTGGAATTTGACGGGTAGTTTAACCCGTCCCCGGTCGTCGAACCGGCCGGGATACATCCCGCGAGGAGCCGAATTCGCTTGAACTTCGTCAGCCACTTTTTACCCAAATAATGGCCGAATTCTGCCCAATTTCGGCCACAACCAATAGTGCCACACGTAGTTCGCGTTTGGCAAGAGGTAATTTTCAGGATCTGCTTGATTCACGTGGAGTTAGACAGTAAACCAGGGGCCTACGTGACAAGCTACACAAATTCCGCAGGACACAACCTATTGGGGCTGAGGCGAAAACAAGGCGAAAAAAGAAGGGGCCCGGTACCAGCAGATCGGGAAAACCCTGGAGGCTTCCCGATCCCAAGTACCAGACCCCGGCACTGCATTCACAAGGAAGGCAAACCTACTGAACCGGAATAGTGGTAGTACCGCTCGAAATCGGTGCGCTCGAACCTGCCGGAATCACGGAAATCGAGAAGGTCACGCAATTCCCGGATCCGCACGCAGGATAGTTGGTGCTCCCGATGGTCGCCGGAATGGTGAACGGCACTTCCCAAACCCCAATCAGGTCCGGTGAAAGCTGAATGGCCCCGCTTGGCACGCCCTGGCCGGCCATCCCGGCCACGACAGTGTACTGCGGAGTCGCCATGACTCCCGGCGCCGGCAACGCGTCGGTTCCCACAGATGGGGTGCTCGGTCCCAGTCCGGTGGCGAAGGCGATTTCCATCTCGCCCCGGCGCGCCGGATTCGTCAGGCTGACAAACGAGCCGTCCGGCCGCACGATCACCGCGCGGGAAACGTTGTCCGTCATCACCGTCTGGAAAATTCCCGGACTCGCAGCCTTCAGCGCCACGTTGACCGACCCGCTCCCTCCGCCGACCGTGGTCACATGGATCGGCACGCTGCTCCCCGGCGTCGCGTCACACGGCACCTGGAAGGTAAGCTGCTGCGAGCCGGCCTGATTGGTTCCCACGTTGAAGATCGGCGCTTGGCTGCCGTTTACCGTCACACCTTCTCCTGCCAGGCTGAACGGCAGCGGACCCACGAAGTTCTGGGCTGAAACGATCGTCTGCAACCCAGGCGCAAGGCCGGCCGCCACAATCGTCGCGATACTGCATGGCGAAATCGATCCCACCTGGAAATCGGCGCCGTTTTGGAAACTGGAAGCCGTCAGCTGAGGTCCGGGCGGAATCACCGTCAGAGTAAACTGCTGTGTGAATCCGCCAGCCGTGGCGGTCACCGTCACCGTCCCCGCAGTCGCGCCCGCCGTCACCGTCACTGAAGCCTGACCGTTGGTCCCGGTCGTCACCAGCGTCTGCGACAGCGTTCCAGGTCCGGAAATCGAAAACTGAATGGATGAGCCCGGGACCGGCACCGTCTGGCCGTTACTGGTGCCGTTCAATTGCACCGTCAGCGGCGCAGACTGGGCATTCTCTGCGATCGACTGGTTGTTCCCCGAAACAATGCTCAACCCGGTCACTGTCACTAGCGGAATCGCGGTCTGGGTGAACGTAACCGGTGTTAGGCTTGTCCCCGCTACTGTCGCCGTGATGTTCACAGTGCCGCCGGCGGTCGAACTGAAGGTCACGGTGTTGCTCGCCTGTCCGTTGGCGCCGGTGGTGCTGCTGGTGCTGCCCAGGGTGGCTGAGCCGCTCGGGCTCACCGCCCAGTTAACCGTCTGCCCGGATAAGGGCGCGCCGCCCGCGGCGAGCACCTCCACCACCAAAGGAGAAGGCAGCGCCGTTCCCGCCTGCGCCTGCTGGCCGCTGCCCGAAACTAACTGCAAGGTCGTCGGCGTGGCCGAATTGACCGACACCGTAAACGGCCCCCATCCGTAATAGGATCCCAATGACTGAGAGTTCGGCGGCGTCAGCGGATTGGTCTGCAGGTTCGCGCCCACCAGAACATAAAACTGCCCGGAAGTGCCCGGAACTCCGCCGAAAATAGGATTGCAACTGGCCTGTCCGATCGCGTTCGTCAGCACTGTACTCACGCCGGCCCCCGCCCCGGACGCGCACTGCACGGTCGCGCCCACCGGGGCGCCGGTCGGACAGTTCGTCGACGAAGCACAGGAAGTATTGAACATGTTCAGCGCTACGTTTGCCACCGGCGCGCCCTGTGCCGAAACGGCAACCTCGTACGGCGGGCCGGTAGTTCCGACCGCGCCGCTAATCGACGAACCCGGCGCCAGCAGGTTCGTGGAAATCGGCGTCACCTGCACGTAGACATTTCCCTGGGAATCGGCCAGCACCTGCGTGAGATAGAAGTTGGCGCTCACGCTGCCGGCGGTCGCCGTGATCGTTGTCTGCGAGTAAGGATTTGACGGGCCTCCCAGAATGGTCCCGTTATTGACGGGAAAGAAATTGGCGCTGGTGGTGCCGTCCGGCTGGGTTACCGTCTGCGACCCCGTGGTCAACGATCCGTAAAAGCCGCCCGAGGTAACCGCCCAGTTCACCACTGCCCCGCTGATTGGATTTCCGCTGGCATCCGTCACCTTCACTACGAGTGGTTGAAAGTACCCGAATACGGCGCCGGAGCATCCCTGGCAGATCATCTGGCCGTTGCCGGAAAGGACCGTTATGTTAGCCGGAGTCTGCGCCAGCGCGGCGCCCGCGCCAGCCAACACCAACAGCAGCAGAACCGGTGAAATCAACTTATGTCTGTTCAAGATTTCCTCCTCGTTTCTGTTTATAAACAGAGTGGGATTGGGTTGGACGCGGGGAACTTATAATCTATCACGAAGGCAGGATACACAAAAGCCGTTGCGAAAAAAAAGAGGGAGGCCGAAGCCTCCCTCTCACTAACAACCACTAACTAGACTACTGCTCGAGCCCTTCACCACCCACAACCGATCCGCGCGGGGGAACCGGTCCGCCATCGGACACAATGAGCGCCAGGTAGCCCATCGCCAGGTTGGTGGCGTGGCTGTCGCTGATAAAGGCGAAGCCATGAGCGAACTGGAAGTTGCACGTGGCGAACATATAGCCCGTGAACGTGCCGGATGTGCCACCGGTGGCATGGGTCAGGGTATCGGCCCAGATCCCGCCAGCCGGGATGGACGGCGTCGTCACCGGCGTTTGTGTATAGCTTACCGTCGTCCCGCCGATGATGTTACCTGTTCCGAAGAACGTCAACGTACAGGTTCCGGCCTGGGTCACGGTGCCGAGCGTGTCGGAGCTGGTGTTGGCGATCGACATACCCGTCTCGAACCCGGCCGTATTGGTCACGTACGGGAAGAGCAGGGTCGTCTGGCACAGCCCGATTGCCAGGATTGGCGAAGTATGCTGTGCACCGGTATCGGCAAAGCGCGGAATCGGCCCGGAAGTCGGCAGATAGAGGGCGCTGGCCGCAAACGTCGTGCCTCCCGTCGGTGAGGTCGGCACCGGCGAGTAGCTCTGTGCCACAGTCGGCACCGTCGCCGAGCCTGTGGTACTGTTCACCGGCAGTGCATACGAGAAGAAGACACCGAAGTCCAGGCTCTGGCTTCCTTGGATCGTTCCCTGCACCAGTTCCCAGTTGACTTCGCCGGCTCCGTTGACCAGCGGCACCTGATACACATTGACGCCGTTGACTGTTGTCGGAGCGTAGGGGCTCTGCACGCCGCCGATGAAGTCCGGCACCGTCTGGCTGATCACCAGTAGAGCGAGAGCCATGTTATTCCCCGTCGTGCCGTTCGTCACGTTCGAGATGTTGCCGGTCGGAGAGCTCGGCAGGTTGTTATTGCCCAAGCCGAGACCAGCATAGACGTTGTTGATGGCGTTGACGTTCGAAGTGGACACGTACACGTTCACGCCGGTCGGAATATTGGCGAACACCGCGCGCAACCGGGTACCGAAGTCGGCCAAGCCGGCATACGAACCGTTACCAGACAAACCGCCGATGATCAGGCCGGATTCCGAATAGGTCGGCTGGACACCGGGTATGTTCTGGAAGTTGGTCAGGTTGTAGTACAGACCGTTTGTGTTAGCCGTTGGAGCCGTGCGGGTCTTGAACGCCCCGGCGAAGCTGGCCGTGTACCGCAATACCGCACCCGGGTTAGGCGTGAGACTGGAACCACCCACCCCAGTGCACTGCAGGAAGTTCAAGCTGCTGATATTCGCAGCCTTCTGGGAACCCGTGTTGCCCGAGCCGTTCCCGTAAACGCCCGATGTGTTAGCCAAGCCTGCGAACGCCTGACCAACGGTAACCGTCGACGGCGTGATCGAGTTGACGTTCTGGGTGACGGAAACCGAAGCCATCACCGTGCCGGAACCGAACGGCGACAGTGAGCTCGAACCGAGGTAGTTCGCATCCACGCGGATGTTGCTGATCCGGTAAATGCGGGCGGATGTCGTTCCGGGTGCCAGGATCGGCACATTCTGGAACACGATCTGATAGCTCGGGTTCGTGCCGTTCAGCGGAATAGTGCCCTGGAAAACGTTCTCTGGCGTGCTGTTGCAAGCACCGGCAGTAACGCTGGAGCAAGCTTCAGTCGCAAGCCCGACGCCGCTGAGGTAGGTACCGACCGTATACGTGTTCGTGCTGCCGACCGGAACAACCTTCTGCATCAGGTTCGCCCCGGGGCTGGTGGCGTAAGTCGGGTTGCCCGGCTCGTCGATCAGCAGGACGGCTTCGGAGGCGCCGCTGCTCGACAGCAGCCGGCTGGTCACCGGAGCCGACAGGTTCACCGTGACCGTCGCGGTCGCAACCGGAGTCCCGGGTACTGGCTGTACGCCGCCCGTGCACTGCAGTTGGATGTCGCTCGTCAACTCGGTGGCACCCTCCGACCGGAGCGTCGTGTTGATCGTCAACGCAACGCAGTTGAATGAACCGCTGGTCGATCCGGGGAGTGTGGTGATTTGCGCGCTGGCCAACCCCGCGAATAGGGCTAGCACGGCTAACGCAAGAATACATCTGCGAAAACTAACCATTTCCTTCTCCTTGTGAATTGCGTAAATTGAATCGGGCGAAGTTCTCTTTCAACCTGAGCCTCAAACGCACTACCAAAGCTGTTCAGCAACCTGGGGAACTTCTCCGTGTCGGGCGGAGACCAAATTTTCCAGCGGCCATCAAGTTGTCCGCTGGGCCTTACTGAAGCGATCACCGGCGCCGCATGCCGTTTTGTTCTTTGCTCTTCTGCGCTCGCCGGAAACGAATACAAAATTGCGCGCTGAAACCGGACGCGGTAAAGATATTCATAACTGATTGCCCGTCCCCTGTCAAGAGAAATTCTTTCCCTTCAGGGGTTAACGGCCGGTCCGGGCCTGCCTGACCCTGCAAAATTTCAGGCTGCGCCGATTAGACCACGTTCCCCCCTTTCCAGTCAAGAGTTTCACACCGAATCGTCTCATTATTATTTCTTCACCGTATACTCTGCCTGACTATCTGGTCCCACCACCCGGAAGAAGCGGTGGCCGCACGGCAGGCGTGGAGGAAACCGGCACAATGACTTTGTTAGAGCTCGGGAGGTCCGGCGTAATTCCGGAAAATGCCTCTCCTAACTGGCTGCCCTTGCCGAATCGCTTTTGATATCGACGATTGTAGAAACATCGGAACGGACGGTCCAGGCACCCGCAAGCGCCGCCGCGAAGTCCCATTACCCTTACCGGATCACAAACAACTTGCGGGGCACATCAGCTCCTCCCACGTGCCGCATCCCTGGTATCTCGCGGAACCGATCCCGGCATCGCGCACACCCGTGCAAGTGATTTCCCACTGCCAGCGCGTCCGACTCGCACAGCCCTGCAAACCGGATCTGTTGCAGCATGGCAGCGCTCAGATGGCACTGCTCGGCTGCAATTTCGCCCGATTCCGGGCGCAACGGCAAAAAAGGAGTTTCAAGACCCCAGGTCGTCCTTTCGCGGAACACGCCTTCGCCACTCCGGGCGACAACTGGCCCGCGGCCTCAGAAGATTCTGAAAAGAAATAATAGGAATAAGGATACGAAACTTTGAATTGACGCACAATCCCCGAGATTGGGGGTGACGGCGTTGGCGGCCCGGTCGTCCCTGGCCGCAGCCCTACGAAGCGGCTCCCTGCTCCTCGGCCACTTGCGGCGCGCGAACAATGCGGGGATCCGTAAAGATGTCGGTTTCGTCGGAGCTGTGGGTGGAAAACTCGGATACCACGCATCCTTCCGGTCCTGCCTGGAACCAATGTCTCGTATCGGGCGGAATCGTATGCTGCTCGCCCGGCTGCAGATGGACTTCGTGCCAAACCGTGTAGTACTCCTCCGATCCGGCCGGCGGCCGGCATCGCGGGCTCGCGACGGGCTCTCCCGAAACATACAAAATCACCGTCCCCCACCGGCAGCGGAACGTCTCTTCCTTGCCGGGCTGGCCTCCGACCGGAGGATGACGGTGCTCGGGACACGTCTGGCCGGGCGTCATCAGCAACTCTTTGGCGCAGCAGCGATCCGTGTTGAGATAGGTGAGCAGTTGCAGTCCGCTGCGATCAAGCTCGCCGAGGCCAAAATCCGCCACCTCCAGCCGCATCCGTTCCTCGCGTGTAATTACGATGCTTGCCTGCCGTAGCATGGTCTCGGCCCGCGCCACCGCACGCTCGTATTCTTCTTTGGAAATCACGCGTTCACCTCAACCAGCATGATATCCGAACCTTGTCTCGTGAGGCGGCCGGGCCGCGCAGATAAATGCCCCGCCCCCCTTGCTATCACAAATTGTGA
The DNA here is from genome assembly GCA_035508655.1 of Bryobacteraceae bacterium. Classification (GTDB taxonomy): domain Bacteria; phylum Acidobacteriota; class Terriglobia; order Bryobacterales; family Bryobacteraceae; genus DATGMB01. The sequence goes on along the minus strand of DATJMP010000233.1, from coordinate 5,860 downwards.
TCTCAGGCGTCCGTAGTTTTCGGCTACACTCGTTACCACGGCCGGAGCGGCAGCGCCGCACACCGGATTGGGAGGGACCACTCATGCTTTCAAAATTCCGTTGGACGCACCTGGCCTTGCCGGCGCTTCTTGGCGCGGCTCTGGCCGCGGCACAAACGCCCGAATACGACATCGTGATCCGCGGCGCGCGCATTGTCGACGGCACCGGGAATCCATGGTTCAACGGTGAGATCGCCATCCGCGGAGACCGCATTGCCGCCGTCGGCCGTCTTGGCAGCGTCACCGCCAAACGCGTCATCGACGCCCGCGGCCTGGTCGCGGCGCCCGGCTTTATCGATCTCCACACTCACTCCGACCTCACCCTCCTGGGCGATGGCAACGCGGAAAGTAAAGTGCGCGACGGCGTCACCCTCGACGTCATCGGCGAAAGCACCTCGGTCGCCCCGCGCGACGGCCTCCCTCCCGAGACCGTCGATGGCGTCCGCGAGGATTGGACCACATTCTCCGAATACTTCGCGCGCGTCGAAAAGCAGGGCATCTCCATGAACGTCATTTCCCACGTCTCCGCCGAGCAGGTTCGCCGCGTGGTGATGGGTTATGACGACCGCTCCTCCACTCCAACTGAGCTCGACCGCATGAAGAAGCTGACGGCCCGTTCCATGGAGGAAGGCGCCTGGGGACTGGTGACCCGCTTCGAAAGCGGTGGGCCCGACCATCCCGACGAAATTGTCGAACTCGCCAAAGTGGCCGCGGCCTACGGCGGTAACTACACCTCGCACATCGGCAGCGAAGGCTACCAGCAGACTAAGGAGATCGCTTTTGTCATTCGCGTCGCCGACGAAGCTCGCATCCCGGCCCACATCTTCCACCTCAAGATCCGCGGCAACGAAAATTGGGGCAGCATGCCCAAGTTCATCGACCAGATCAACCGTGCCCGCGCCCAAGGGCTGGATATTACAGCTAACCAATATCCGTACACCGCCATGTTCCACGGCTGGAGCGCCTTTTTTCCCCTCTGGGTCCGCGAGGGTGGCCCAAAGAAATTCGCCGAACGCCTGAAGGATCCCTCTCTCCGCGAGAAGATCAAGCACGACCCCGATTTCCTCACATGGTCCAAGGAACACGGCGGCTGGGATGGCATCGTCATGGCCCGTGCCGTTACCGCTGCCAACAAAAAATATGAAGGCATGCGGATTTCCCAGATCGCCGCCGCACGCGGCGACAAGGATCCCGCCGATACCTGCATCGAGCTCATGGCGGAAGAGAGCGGGCGCATCAGCGGCATCTTCCACACCATGTCCGAAGAGGACGTCCGCACCGTCATGCGGCAGCCGTGGGTCTCGGTCGCCAGCGACGGCTCGGCCATCAATCTCGACGCTCCCGGCGTCCCCCACCCACGCAACTACTCCACCAACGCGCGTGTGCTCGGCTATTACGTGCGCGATCAGCACCTCATCACCCTGGAAGATGCGGTTCGCAAGATGACCTCGCTCCCGGCACAGATTCTCGGTCTCGCGGACCGCGGCCAACTGCACAAAGGCTTCGCCGCCGACGTAGTCCTTTTCGATCCCGCCAAGGTCGGGGAAACCAATTCGTTCGAGCACCCGAAATCCTATGCGGCGGGCATCCCCTATGTGCTGGTCAATGGCATGGTCGTCATCGACAATGGCAAACACACCGGCGCGCGCCCCGGCAAAGCGATCCGCGGCCCGGGCTGGAAAGGCTAGGAATTTCTCGGCCCGTGCCCAATTCCGGAGGGTTGTCGAAAAACTCCGCGAGACATGAATGTCTCGCCGCCTTTTGTAGGATCAACAAGTTACGAACAAATTTGAGACATGCATGTCTCGCCCAGGGCCATTTGGCAGATTATTCGGACCGGAGGGCCTACTTCAGCAGCGTAAACTCGAACTTCCGCGGGTCGAGGTTGCGCGAACGGAGCATCCCGACACACTCTTCCGCGGAGTCCCCGATGGCTTCGATACGCCGCAGGGGCAGGGCTTCGGGCGTGTAGATTTCGAGCGCGATTGTCTTGCCGGCCAGCGCCGCGCACTCTTCCAGGCTTAATTGTTCGGGACTGCGGCCGATGATGCCGGCGGGACTTGCGGTCATCTTTTTCCGCAATTCTATCACCGGTGGCGGAGCCAGGCCTCGAGCGCGGCCCAATAGATCTGGCCGGCATGGCCTTTCGCCCATTCCTCGTATACCGGCGCGTACTGAGCGGGGCTGTTCACGGTGCGGCCGTGAAGGCCGCTGAGTCCCCCGCCGTAAGTTTTCTCCATCAGCAGCGTATTGTCCCCGGAAATGAGAGTGGCGTCTATGGCCAAGCTGAGCGTATCGGCATTATCCTGCGGGACGCAGGAGGCGCCGGGCCGGACGCGCAGCTTGAGCGTCGCATCGCCCGGACCCGAGATGAACTCCACTACGCCCTTGCCGTTCTTGAGCGCGACATCCCGCAGCGCGGCCGCCACCTGGGCCTCCGGCTGAATCTCTGCGACATGGCTTGTGAGCTGCGGCAGTTTCAAAAGGCAGGAGTTGTATACGTTCTCGGTGGAGAGAGCCGGCTCCAGGGTGATGCGAACCGGCGGACGCTCGGGCAGTGTCTTCAACACCGCCTCGCGGCCTCCCGACGATGAGAAGATGGCCAGCCCGTAAGCGGTCCAGCCGATGTTGTCGCGGGCTTCGGCTTTCGCGCCGCGCGCCAGCAGAACCTTGACGGTATCGGCGTGACCGTGCTCGGCCGCAAGCATCAGCGCCGTGCGGCCGTCCTTATCGGCAAATTCAATCTTGCCGCCTTTTGCCAGCAGCGTGGTCACCTTTTGCGTCTGACCTTTGCGCGCGGCGCTGAGGAGATCGTAGCTGACGTCGCCGGCAAAAGCGGGAATCAGGAAAATCAGGAAAAATGCGGGAAGCTTCATAAAACATCGACTGCAGGCCGGCATCCCGGCCCATAAGCCAACTGGAAAACCATGGAATCAGTGCATGGCAGCGGGACCGCCCTGGTGGCGCGGCTTCTTCATCAAAAATAGCAAAGGCAGAACCAGCAGGAACACGATGGCGAGAATGGCAAACGTATCCACAAAGGAGAGCATAGCCGCCTGCTGCTGCACCATACCCCAAAGCGCCCCATAGGATTGGCGCACGGCCATACCCGGATCGGCGCCGCGCGATACCAGCCCGGCCTGGATGCCGTTCACCATGGCCGCAGCCTGCGGATTGAACTGGGTGACGTGCGCGCCCAGCAGGTTGGTGTGGAACTGCTGCCTGCGGAAGAGGAAAGTCGTTCCGATGGCGATCCCCACGCTGCCGCCCAGGTTGCGCATGAGGTTAAACAGACTGGTGGCGTTGCCCATCTCCTCTCTGGGGATGGGATCCATCGCCGCCGTCGTGAGCGGAACGAACAGGAGCGCCAGCGAAGCGCCCTGGAGAAATTGGGGCCAGAAGATGTCCCAGTAGCCCGCATCCAGGCTGAGCTTCGCCAGCGCCCACAGCGACCATGCCGCGCCAACCAACCCGACTGCCAGCACCTTGCGCGGATCGAACCGGTTGAGCACTGTGCCCACCACAGGCATCATCAGGAACGAACCCAATCCGCGCGGCGCCATGGCAACACCCGCATCCAGGGCAGGGTAACCGAGCAGCGTCTGCAGCATCAGCGGCAGCAGCACCATGCTGGCGTACAGGACGAAGCCGAGGATGGTCATCAGAAACACACCGGCGCTATAGGTGCGCAGCTTGAACACGCGCAGATGAACCACCGGATCGCGCGTGGTAAGTTCGTGCACGACGAACAGAACCAGCATGGCCAGCGCGACGATGAACAGCACCAGGATCCATTGCGAGCCGAACCAATCCTCCTCCTGCCCCTTGTCCAGCACCATCTGCAGCGCGCCCACCCCCACGGCCAGCATCCCGATGCCCCAGTAATCGATGCCGCGGCCGGCACGCCGCAGGTAGGAGGGATCGAAGATGTAGAGGCGCGTCATGATGATCGACGCCACACCGACGGGAAGGTTGATGTAAAAAACCCATCGCCACGAGAAGCTATCGGTGAGCCATCCGCCCAGCACCGGTCCAAGCATGGGAGCCACCACGATACCCAGGCCCCAGAAGGCCATTGCTTTACCCCGGTCCCGGGGTGGGAAGGCCTCCAGCATAACGGCCTGCGAAAGCGGCTGGAGCGCTCCGCCGGAAGCGCCCTGCACGATGCGGAAGAAGATGAGCGACCCGAGCGTCGGCGCCAGGCCGCACATCACCGATGCGGCGGTGAAGCCGATGACGGCTGCCATCAGCGTCCGCTTGCGGCCGAAACGGCTGGCGATCCAGCCGGTCATTGGCAGAATAATCGCGTTGGCGACCAGATACGAGGTCAATGCCCAGGACGCTTCATCCACGCTGGCCGACAGGCTGCCCGCGATGTGCGGAAGAGAGACGTTGACGACGGTTGTGTCCAGCACCTCCATGAAGGTGGCGAACATGACGGCGATGGCGACGATCCACGGGTTGACGTGCGGCGGCTCCGCCGCATGGGCAGACGGCATCCCTGGCATTGACTTTATGGTAACAGGCAGGAAGAGACCGGCCCGGCGCGATGACGGTTCAGGAGACGAAAGCCAGCCGCCGGTGGTCCTTGAGAATGCAGCGGTCCATCACGACAATCAGCCCGGCGGCCTCGGCGCGGCGGGCGGCGCCGTCGTGAATGACACCCTCCTGCATCCACACCACCTTCGCACCCTTGCGGATGGCGGCCTCGACGGCGGCAGGGACAAATTCGGAGCGGCGAAAGATATCGACGATGTCAACAGGGCCGGGCACGGAATCGAGATCGGGGTACGCCGGCTCCCCCAAAACCTCCGTCTCCAGCGGATTCACGGGGACAATGCGATAGCCGGCGCGCTTCAGATATTCGGCCACACCATAGCTCGGGCGGTAGCGCTTGCTGGAAAGCCCGACCACGGCGATGGTGCGCGCGGAGTGAAGAATTTCAGCGATCTGATTCATCGAGGATGTCCCCCGTTTGCCGATTTCTGGAGGGCTCGCTGCAACTTGTGCACCTCCTCTTCGCTCAGGTGCCGGAACTCGCCGGGTTTGAGCAGGCCGAGCTCGACGGGGCCGATGCGCACCCGCCGCAACTTCTCGACCAGGTGGCCGAAGTGCTTGAACATGATGCGGATCTGCTGGTTGCGGCCCTCGTAAAGGCGCACTTCGTACCACGGATTGTCACCCTCGCGCACGAGTTTCAGGCCGGCGGGAAGAGTCCGGCGGCCGGAAAGCGGGATGCCGTGGCGGAATTCCTCTTCCTGCTGCGCCTCCAGGCGGCCCTTCACCTTCACCAGGTAAGTCTTGGGGACGTGCGAGGCCGCGGACATAAGGGCGTTGGCAAGCTCGCCGTCGTTGGTGAGGAGGAGCAGCCCTTCGCTGTGGTAGTCCAGGCGGCCGATCGGGTAGACGCGGTCCTTGACGCCATGCAGAAGCTCGATCACGGTGGTGCGGCCCTGCGGATCGCTCACCGTCGTAACGACATTGTCGGGCTTGTTCAGTGCGATATAAACGAGCCGGTGGGGAGCGTGGACGAGACGGCCATCTACCTTAATATGGTCGGTTTCGAGATCGGCCTTGGAGCCCAGTTCCGTGACCACGGCTCCATTGACGCTGACACGCCCTTCGAGGATGATCCGCTCCGCCTGGCGCCGGGAGGCGACGCCGGCCTGGGAGAGGATCTTTTGCAGGCGTTCGGCGGCCATCAGGATTCCTCGGCGGCAGGAACCCCTGCGGTCGCGGGAGGCTCGGCGGACGCGGCCGGTTCCTCTCCTGGCCCAGGTGCGGGTTCCGGTACCTGTTGTTCAGAAGGGGCAGCCTCGCC